>NZ_JBMMUE010000001.1:0-518022 GCF_049257215.1 Pseudoalteromonas thalassia | reverse complement strand
TGTGAACAGACCTGAAGCTTTCAGCGCCATGAATTCGATAAATAGCGGTCCAATATCGGACCTGCCTATCTGTAACATTAAATCTGTTACTTACCGCCGAAGAGCTTTCAGACAAAGCGAGTTCAGCTATTTTGAGCTTGAATGCTCGGTGATGTTTGGACATAAAAAGACCCCCAGTAATTGGAATGTCCAACTATTGGGGGTCACTTCACATTGCTCGGTTTTTTTATGTACAATATGCCAACTTGCTAATTAATTAAACCAACTTAATTATTCTAACGTTACCCGCAGCTCTCTTGATTGGGCAACCCCTTCCTGCCGATGCTCGAATCCAGAGTAATCTACTTTTACACCGCTAAATTCAAATGCATAACCCCCCGTTTTGCCTTCTGAATCTATCATAGCTAATAGGGCGTTATTGTCTTTACCTGCAAAGTTAGTATTCTCGTACTTAACAAGATACTTAGCTTGAGCACCATCATAATATACGCAATACCCTACAAATAATTGATTATTATCATCATCAGTATAAATAACCCAACCAAATGAGCCGTCTAGCCCCATTGAACGCTGAGTCCATGCACGAGCAAAATGTGCCTCAATGCCTCCACTTTGAGGATATTGCATTGTCCCTTGCATAGTACCACTTGTTTTATAACGCCATGTTTTGTTGGTGTTATTCACAATTTCAGGCACTATCTGCGTTGAGGCATTCCCTTCATTTTTTAGTATTTCAAACGCTGTATCGGCTAATTGAGTAAATACATCGGATACTGGTCTTCCATCGATTGATACATAAAGTGAACTCATTTTCCTTCTCCTAGTAAATTTTTAGCTAAACCCTCATGGTTCAGTTAAATAGTAAGATGGAGAAATTCACTTGTGTATTACAGATTATTACATGGCTTGAGTACAGAATGCTGTGCAGCAGACATAAAAAAACCGAGCTCGTTGGCTCGGTTTATTATTGGATAGTATTACTCTTTAATCTTCGCCTTTAACGAAAGTGCTTCTTCTTGCACTTCTTCTGGACCATTTTCGATCACATCTTCAATGGCTTGTAATGCAGCATCAAAGTCGTCGATTTCAATATATGCCCTTGCAAGGTCTAGTTTTGCTGAGTATCCGCCACTTTCGGCATCAACATCTGTTGGGTTGTCACCTGCGAGTAATTCATTAAAATCACTAAGCCCTACATCCATATCAACCTCATCGTAAGGTTCATGGTCTAATGCTTCATCGTCGCTTTGCTCAAGTAACGAGTCAATATCAACAAACTCATCGCCTGTAGACTCAGGCTCTTGAGCTGCTGATACATTATCCTCAGGCTCTGGCTGTGCGTCGTTTTCAATCTGCAAGTCTTCATTTAACAGTGCGTTAAAATCAACATCAAACTCACTGGCATCTGCAATGTCGGCTTCATCTGGCTCTGCTAGCTCATTTAGCAGCGCATCAAAGTCTGTTTGAGTTAAATCAGCCATGAAATCATCGTCGATTTCATCATCAGATAGCGTAGTTAAGTCATCACTGCCCACAATTTCTGATTCAATGTCTGCGATGGTGTCAGCTTCGTCTTCATGTTCAAGCTCAATATCGTCAAGGTCTAGCTCAAACTCCGCTTCGCTCTCAAGGTTATCGCTATTATCTGCAGCTGTCGGCAGCTCAGACTCAGCACTTGTACCCACTGCATCATTTGACTCTGTTAAGTCATCTTCAGATTCTAGAGCATCTTGCTCAGTAAACTCATTATCTAGCAACAACTCATCGTCAAAGTCATCCTCTAACTGATTAAGTTCATTACCACCCGCCAGTGAATTTGCAAGATCTTGCTCTGCCTGACTTGGCTGTAAAGATAAATCGTCTTGGAACTCATCTATTGAGTCTTCTGACTCAAAACCAGCATCATCTAACTCAAGTTCAGGATATTCATCAAGTTCTTGACTCGGTGTAACTGTGTCTTGAACGAGAGGCTCATCTTCAACGCCTAGGTCAAATTCATCTGTTAGTTGATCATCTGCAAGAGGATCGTCACCTAAATCTATTTCAACTTCTTCAATATCTTCTTGAGGTTCATCATCAATAGACCAGTCTGGAGCTGCTATATAATCATCTTCGTCTTCACCTATTTCACTTAATAATTCATCAACACTTTTTAGTGATGGATCATCAAATTCATCCAGTGAATCTTCGTCATCTAGTAGATCATCGGTGTCTTCGTTAAACTCGTGATTAAGCGCTTCATCAATATCGACTAAATCAGAAGCCACTGACTCAACATTCAAGTCATCTATTGCTTGGTCTGCATCAGCTAGATCTTCTAGTGACTCTTGTAAACTCTCATCGTGTTCTTGGCTTTGGGCATCATCATGACTTAAGTCATCTATCTGAGCTTGTGTGTCCTCTTTAAGTTCATTAGCCTCTTGAATTAACTGTTCAAGCTCATCATCTGAAACAGCTTCATCATCATCTTCTTCCAGTAGTGAGTCTAAGTCGCCCATATCTAAAGAGTCAGCTAACTCGTCCTCAGAACTGCTTGGCTGTGCTTGTTCAACTTCATCAAGTAAAGAATCTATATCGTCTTCTTCAAGTGCATCTTCTGAATCACTTTCTTCAAGATCACCTTCGTCGATTAAAGAGTCAATGTCATCGGTATCAAGGCTATCTTCATCGTCTTGCTCGTCGACTAGCTCATCAACCGCAGGCTCTTCAGCTGCTGCATCTTGCTCGGCTACATCGTCAATTAAAGAGTCAATGTCATCGCTAACAAGGCTATCATCATCGTCTTGCTCATCGACTAGCTCATCAACCACAGGCTCATCTGCTGGTGCGTCTTGCTCGGCTACATCGTCGATTAAAGAGTCAATGTCATCGCTATCAAGGGTATCGTCATCATCTTGCTCGTCGACTAGCTCATCAACCGCAGGCTCTTCAGCTGGTGCCTCTTGCTCGGCTACATCGTCGATTAAAGAGTCAATGTCATCGCTATCAAGGCTATCGTCATCGTCTTGCTCATCGACTAGCTCATCAACCGCAGGCTCCTCTTGCTCGGCTACATCGTCGATTAAAGAGTCAAGATCATCGCTATCAAGGGTATCGTCATCGTCTTGCTCATCGACTAACTCATCTACTGCCGGCTCTTCAGCTGGTGCATCTTGCTCGGCTACATCGTCGATTAAATAGTCAATATCATCGCTATCAAGGCTATCTTCATCGTCTTGCTCATCGACTAGCTCATCAACCGCAAGCTCTTCAGCTGGAGCCTCTTGCTCGGCTACATCGTCGATTAAAGAGTCAATATCATCGAGATCAAACGTATCGTCATCGTCTTGCTCATCGACTAACTCATCAACCACAGGCTCTTCTGCTGGTGCATCTTGCTCGGCTACATCATCGATTAAAGAGTCAATGTCATCGATATCAAGAGTATCTGAATCGTCTTGCTCATCGACTAGCTCATCAACCGCAGGCTCTTCTGCTGGTGCCTCTTGCTCGGCTACATCGTCGATTAAAGAATCAATATCATCGAGATCAAACGTATCGTCATCGTCTTGCTCATCGGCTAAATCATCAGCCTCAACTTCCTCTGCGGTATCATCTATTGACGCATCAAGGTCGTCTTCGTCTAACTCATCTTCGTCAATTAAGTCATCAATATCACTTTGCTGTGCAGGCTGTTCGTTTTTAGTTTCTTCTATTAACGAATCAATATCATCAGAGTCGTCTTCTGCTTGTGTATCATCAATTAGACTATCAATATCGAAATCGTCTTCATCAATGAGTTCTGCTTCAACATTGCCTGTTGTAGGCTGTTCATCGGCAGCATCGAGTAAGTCATCAATATCATCTAAATCAACGTCTTGGTTATCATCTGCACTCGCATTTTGCTCATCAATTAAACTATCAATATCAAAATCATCTTCAGCAAGCTCTTCACTTAGAGCCGCCATATCTTCATTTGTATCATCAAGTGAATCATCTGCATCATTGTCGAACAAGTCATCAATATCGTCAGCACTTAAAATATCGCCAGATAAGTCAGTATCTGACTGTTCACTATCCAGATCTATTTCATCACCTAAACTATCGTCTGTTTGGTCAAAATCTTGCTGTAAAAATGCATCCAAATCATCGTCGTCAACGCCCGCTGTCGACTCATCAGCAAACTCAATATCATCGCTAAGCAAACCGTTTAGTTCATCTTGATTTAATACGCTATCGTCGTCCTCGAAACTATCATCAATACTGTCGTCGAAAATAATATCATCGTCTGGCAGCATATCTTGATCGTCATCTAATCGGACACTTAGTTCGTCATCATCGTCTGAGGGCTCAGGGACAAGTGGATCAGTTTCTACAATTGGATCAAGATCATCATCTGGCGTATGGACAGGGCTTTGCGGTAAAAACTCATCGTCATCAATATCATCGGTTTCGCTGCTATTGCGTTTTTTCAAGAACATCACAACGGCTGCAATTATCAGCAAAGCTGGTAGAAACATTAAAGCACCGAGAACAAATGGGTTACTCAGAATAGACGAAAAATTAAACCCACTGTCCTCTTCAATCTTTTTTGCTCTTTGCTGCTCTATAATTTCGTTTTGTTTGGCTATCAGCTCTTTAAGCTGCTTTTGGATTTCACTGTCTTGACCAAGTTGATCACGAACAGTCTCAAGCTCCTTAGATATACCCGTTAACTGTTTTTTTAGTTTGTTATTCTCTTCTAAAATTTCTTCTACATTCTCGACCGACGATTTAAATTGCTTTTGCAACTCAACAAGCTGAGTGCCTTGCTCTGCTTTGATCGTATTTATTTCTTGTTTAAGCTCTTGTTTTGCTTCGTCTACATCGACTTTACGAGCCTGCGTTACATTCTTTTGTGATTCATTTATTTCAGCAGTCGTTAACGTGCCGTTTTTCTTTTTTTCCCATAATTCATCATCTTGCTCTGAGCGCGCTTTTGCTAACGTGGGATTGACCGCACGCATCTCTGCAATTGTTGGGATTTTAAGGTATGCGCCATCGCGCATATGATTAAGGTTTTGGTCTAAAAAAGACGACGGATTTTTGTCATACAATGCTTGCATGACTTGGTAAATAGAAACTGAGTTATCAGGACGAATTTTTGCGGCGATACGCCATAACGTATCAGTTGGCTTTATTGGGCCAATTGATCGCCCTTGCTCACCATAGTCGACCCCTTTAGGGCCTTTAAGTGTGGAGCCTTCATCAGAGTATGTCGGTGTAACCACCAATGCAGACGCTAATATGAAGAGTGTTGCTAAACCGCGCATGCTGATCCTTTATGTTTTAAATGTTAACGCAGCAACCTTGGTTGCTTAAACATCAAGTAATTCTTGCAGAATTGATTCTTAATTATGCTTTCTTGCAAGCTCTATTCCAGCTGCAGACTATAAACCAGATGCTAGGCAATATCCATCGCAACACTTTGAAAGTAAATAGCTTAAATATCTACGGCTGAGAGTTTTATTTATTGTTATTGTTAAGTTTATACGCTTTTACAGCGTATGCGGCAATAATTTGGCAGTGAATTCACAAAAAAAGCGGCAAATTGCCGCTCTCTTTCACTTATAGCTCAGCCAAAATCATCAGATTTACAAATAATTTGCGATTAGCTCTTCAGCAATCTGCACACTATTTGTTGCCGCACCCTTACGTGTGTTATCACTAACAACCCACATATTTAAACCATGTGGATGCGAAATATCGGCACGTAAACGCCCTACATACACAGTATCGTTGCCGCTAGCGTCAGACACTGCTGTTGGGTAATCCGCTAAGTCTTCAATAAACTCAACACCTGGTGCATCGTTTAATAGCTGCTTCACATGTTCGATATCTACCGGCATACGCGTTTCAATATTAATCGCTTCACTGTGACCAAAGAACACAGGTACGCGAACACAGGTAGGGTTAACCACTACGCTGTTGTCACCTAGGATTTTTTGTGTTTCGTTCACCATTTTCATTTCTTCACGTGTATAACCGTTATCTTCAAAGCTGTCGATTTGCGGGATCACGTTAAAAGCGATTTGTTTAGGGAAAACAGCATTATCCATCGGGCGCGCATTCATTAAGTTTGCTGTTTGCTTAGCAAGTTCATCAACCGCTTCTTTGCCTGCACCTGATACTGCTTGATAAGTTGAAACATTAATGCGGTCAATACCATAAGCATCATAAATTGGCTTTAACGCCACCAGCATTTGAATAGTTGAGCAGTTAGGATTTGCAATAATATTGCGGTTTCTGAAATCAGCTAAACTCGATGCATTCACTTCAGGAATGATTAATGGCACATCGAAGTCATTACGAAAGTGTGAGGTATTATCAATTACCACACAGCCAGCATCTGCCGCAATCGGTGCGTATTTTTCAGAGACACTACCGCCTGCTGAAAATAAACCAATGTGAGCTTGGCTAAAATCAAATTCTTCAACATCGATTACTTCAATGCTTTCACCGCGAAATTGAATTTCTTCACCAGCACTGCGGCTGCTTGCGAGTAAAAATAATTGGTCAACTGGAAACTTACGATCTTCTAGGGTTTCGATAATTTGACGACCCACTAAACCAGTGGCACCTAATACGGCTACATTAAATTTTTGCGACATGTGTTTTCCTCTGTTGAATAAAGCAAATGGCTTTATTCGTTAATTCTAAATCCCAGTGCAGCTAATGCGCCTTCACATGCACTGTTGGCAGCCACCGATAAAGTACTAAACTCTCGTCGTGGCGGGTAATTCTTGCGTAAAC
Source organism: Pseudoalteromonas thalassia (assembly GCF_049257215.1). Lineage (NCBI taxonomy): Bacteria > Pseudomonadati > Pseudomonadota > Gammaproteobacteria > Alteromonadales > Pseudoalteromonadaceae > Pseudoalteromonas > Pseudoalteromonas thalassia. Next base: position 511,251 of record NZ_JBMMUE010000001.1, on the reverse strand, counting down.
TATCAAAGCCTTCGCTTGCTAATTTACTTCGTAAAATGCCATCGTCACGACGCACATCATAAATTAGATGCACTAAGCGACCTATATCGTCTAGATTAAAGGTTTCACCTAGTGTGACACAATGGCTGATTGGCTCCGGTAAAAAATCGTCCAGAGACTTAAGCGCTACGATGCCTTCAAGCTCACACACTTGCTGATACAGCATTTGTGTGCCGCGAGCTTTGCCTTCGAGTGTATGCCCTGCAATATGCACACTGGCATAACGCACATAATCAAGCAAAGGAGTCAGTATATTGGGTTCATTTTCCCAAACATCAAGCACGCAATCTAATTGGGCACCTTGTTCAAACAATGCTAGCAATGCTTGGTTATCAATTACATCACCACGGCTTGCATTGATAATTGTCATTCCAGGCTTAAGTGCCTTTAAGCGTGTTTCATTAAGCATGTGCAAGGTTTTATGTGGCCCCTGCTTAACTAATGGCACGTGAAAAGTCACAATATCAGCTTGAGCTAGTAATGTGTCTAACTCAATGTGTTCTGCAAGTTCACCAGCTTCATACTTTGGTGGGTCACATAGCAACACATTCATACCGAGCAGGCTCAACTTATCACGTAAGCAGCTTCCTATACTGCCAACACCAACTATCCCTATGGTTTTACCCTGTAATGAGCTGGCATTTTCTTGGCTCAAGGCATATAAGCTACTAATAACATATTCAGCTACCGCAACGGCATTACAACCAGGGGCGCTGCTAAATGCGATATTTCGCTCAGCAAGTAATTCGGTATCAATGTGATCGACACCTATGGTTGCTGTGCCCACAAATTTTAATTTATCTGCTTGAGTTAGTAGGGCTTTATCTACATTGGTCACCGAGCGAGTTAACAAAATGTCGACTCCAACTAGCTGCTCTGGTTGTAGATTACGGCCATCAAATCGCTCAACATCACCAAAATCGGCAAAGTACTGCTCAACCAATGGCATATTTTGATCTGCAAGAATTTTCATTTGTGTGTCCGAGAGGCAGAAAGTGGCGCTATTGTAGCGAATTTATCGGTATTCGGATAGGTAACAACTAAGACGATTTTGGGGTTATTTATACCCAAACCACCTCAAGGTGCGAGTTTCAGTTGGAATTAAATGCGATAATGAAAAAGCCGAGCAATTGCTCGGCTTTAAGCAAATACTGGAGAGGTTTAACCTTTATATTTGCTCATTACGAGAGTGGCGTTCGTGCCACCAAAACCAAAGCTGTTAGACATAACTGTATTTAGTTCAACGTCTTTACGCTCAGTTACGATATTTAGACCTTGTGCTTGCTCATCCAGTTCATCTATGTTGATTGATGGAGCAACAAAGTTATGCTCAAGCATTAATAGCGAGAAAATTGCTTCGTGTACGCCTGCTGCACCTAAAGCATGACCTGTCATCGCCTTAGTTGCACTGATCATTGGAGAGTTACCACCAAATACTTCTTGGATAGCGCCAAGCTCTTTAACATCGCCAACTGGTGTTGAAGTACCGTGAGTATTTAAGTAATCAATACCACCTTCAAGGCCTTGCATTGCTTGTTTCATACAACGTACAGCACCCTCACCTGATGGAGCTACCATGTCGTAACCGTCAGAAGTTGCACCGTAGCCTGTGATTTCTGCATAGATGTGCGCACCACGAGCAAGTGCATGCTCTAATTCTTCAACAACAACGATACCGCCACCGCCAGAGATAACAAAACCGTCACGGTTTGCATCGTATGTACGTGATGCTTTCTCTGGTGTTTCATTGTACTTAGTAGACAATGCACCCATTGCATCGAATTCCATTGCAAGTGTCCAGTGAAGCTCTTCACCACCACCTGCAAAAATAACGTCTTGCTTACCTAGTTGAATTTGCTCAACCGCATGACCAATACAGTGTGCCGATGTCGCACACGCAGAACTGATTGAGTAGTTAACACCTTTAATTTTGAAAGGTGTTGCAAGACACGCAGAAGTCGTGCTCGCCATAGTACGTGGTACCATGTAAGGACCAACACGTTTTACGCCTTTTTCACGTAAAATGTCAGCTGCCTCAACTTGCCACTTAGATGAACCACCACCTGAACCCACTAATAAACCAGTGCGCTCGTTTGAAACTTGCTCTTCACTAAGGCCTGCATCTTCAATTGCTTGTGCCATTGAGATATAAGCGTATGCAGCTGCATCGCCCATAAAACGCATTGCTTTACGATCAACAAACTCTTTAACATCAATATCGATTTTGCCCGAAACGTTACTACGTAGGTTGTAGTCGGCAAATTCTTGGTTGAATGCAATACCACTGCGGCCTTGTTTTAATGATTCTAATACTTCTTCTTTGTTGTTACCGATGCTTGAAACAACACCGATGCCCGTAATAACGGCTCTTCTCATGGGTAATTACCTTAGCTCTATACTAAATTGTGTTCTATTTTACGCTGAAATTACTTTCGAAGTGGTCAGCTTTCTAGCGTACACTTGTACTCTGAATGTCTAGCTTATAAATAACGCCAGACTATTTCAAAGAAAACACGTAAAATAATTAAAAAAAGTTTGTAGTTAATTAGTTAAACCATGATCAAAAACGCACATATTCATTTTAATCACCTTGGTACCCCTGTCGCCGATCAGTTTGACGATGTTTATTTCTCTAACGACGATGGCTTAGCCGAATCACATTATGTTTTTTACCAACAAAACAATATCCCGCAACGATTACAAAATCATGACCGTAACCACTTTGCCATTGCTGAAACAGGCTTTGGTACTGGGCTTAACTTTTTAAATACCTGGCAACATTTTGCTGCTCACCTTGATAGGCAGCATGCAGAGCTAGAAGTTCAAAATCAACACGACCTTAGTGGCAATAAATGCGTAAATAGACTGCACTTTATCTCATTCGAGAAATACCCTATTAAGCGTGATGACCTCGCACAAGCACTTAAAGCCTGGCCTAATTTAAGCGATTATAGTGAGCAACTAATTGCTCAATACCCTATTAATTTGGCCGGTTGTCATCGTCTTGAATTTGCTGGCGGCAAGCTAATACTCGATCTTTATTTTGGTGACGTACAAGACAGCATCGATATCATGAGCTACCCAAGTGAAGGGGTTATCGATGCCTGGTATTTAGATGGTTTTGCTCCAAGCAAAAACCCTGATATGTGGCAGCAAAGTTTGTTTAACAAAATGCGAACTATTTCAAGAGCAAATGCCACACTCGCCACTTTCACTGCAGCCGGCTTTGTAAGAAGAGGGCTAATCGAAGCAGGCTTTAGCATGAGTAAAGCAAAAGGCTACGGTAAAAAGCGCGAAATGCTGATTGGTAAGCTAACCGAGCCTAATCAGCAACAATCAGGACCTGCGTATTTTGCTCACCAACAAAGTGAACTGAGTAATGTAGCTGTTATCGGCGGCGGTATTGCCAGTAGCTGCGTACTGTATTCACTGGCTAAAAGAGGCCTGAATGCCACACTTTTTTGCCAAGATAAAGCCCTTGCCATGGGCGCTTCACACAATGTACAAGGGGCTGTTTATCCGCATTTACAAGCGAAGAATTCACCGCACAGTGAAATGTTTGCCTATAGTTTTTTATATGCGATGCGTCTTTATCAGCAATTGCTTGATGATGGTTTTGACTACCCTCACCAGTGGTGTGGTGTATTGCAACATGCGGTTAAACAAGGCCTAGCTGATAAACATCAAAACCTTGCCGATAAAGAACTTTGGCCTACTGAATTAATGCGCAATGTAAGTGCCGAAGAAGGTGATAAAATTGCCGGTGTAGATACTGGTTACTCAGGTGTGTTCTTTGCAAAAGGCGGTTGGGTAAATCCACCAGCACTTGTTACAGCAATATTTAAAGCAGCAAACTCCTTAAGTGCGAGTAACAATAGTAAAATAGATAGCCACTTTAATTGCCATATTGAAAAACTCGAGAAAACCGCTGACGGCTGGCTGTTACACAGCAAAGAGCAAACATTTGGGCCTTTTAGCGATGTAATTAACTGTGCTGGTGAACACAGTGATCAGTTTAGCCAAACTCACACACTCCCCGTTGTCGGTGTGCGCGGCCAAGTCTCTCATGTACAAGCAAGCGAGCAGTCAAAACGCCTGAAAACCGTGCTTTGCCATAAAGGCTATTTTACTCCTGAATATCAGGGTCATCATTGTATGGGCGCGACCTTTGAAAAAAACTCAAAAAGCCGTGAAGTTAAAGAGCAAGACAACCACACTAATCGCGAGCAATTACTAAATTTTTATCCCAACTGCGAGTTTGCCAATAGCTTAGGTGAAATAACGGCAGCGAAAGCAGCGGTTAGATGTACCTTCATCGACCACCTTCCTATGGCTGGTGAGTGGGCTGAACAAAGTGATTATGTAAATGCGTTTGCCAATCTACGCTTGGGTAAGCGTTATCAATACCAAGCTTTAACGAAACCTCAGCAAGGCTTGCATGTGCTTACTGGCTTTGGAGCAAGAGGCCTGTGTAGTGCCCCTTTGTGTGCTGAGCATTTAATTGCTTGTTTAAACAATGAACCAAGACCATTTAGTGAACGTGTGAGCCAAGCCATTCACCCTGCTCGCTTTATTGTACGCGATTTAATTCGCAATAAAATTTAGCGGTTGGATGGGGCTTTAATTAGCCCCATTATTGTTCTTGATTACAATTTCGTTTTTAGTTTCCCCTTTAAAAATAATTCCTCACCCCAAGGTCTTTACTTACACAGTAATTAGAAGGAGTTTGATATGAAGACCTTAATCATTGGCGCCACAGGTCAAATAGGTAAAATGACCACCGAAAAAATGCTGGCAAGCGGTCATGATGTAGTGGCTTTAGTTCGAGACAAAAGCAAACTGAGTACGCTTGAAAGTAATAATTTAACGATTGTTGAGCAAGACCTCGAAAATGATTTTAGTCGTGCCTTCGAAGGCGTTGAACAAGTAATTTTTAGCGCGGGCTCCGGCGGCGCAACAGGTGCAGATAAAACCTTACTGATAGATTTATGGGCCGCTGTTAAAGCGATTAATTATGCGGCAGATGCCAAGGTTAAGCACTTTATTATGGTCAGCTCAATTGGTGCTGATGCCCCAGACAACATTGAAAGCAGTATAAAACCGTATTTAGTTGCTAAGCACATGGCTGACCAGCATTTAATCAATAGCGAATTAAATTACAGCATAGTCAGACCTGGCACTTTGTTAAATGATGCAGCAACGGGATTATTAACCACCACACGCCCTGTAACCCGCCAAGATGCGGTGATCAACCGTGAAGATGTGGCCGATACCCTGCTATACCTTGCTGAACATACACCGAAAAAGCCAAGAGTGTTTGAATTGTTTAATGGTGATAAATCAATCGACAGCCTTCTGAGCGATTGAATACGTATGCATAAGAAATAAGATTGAGAAAGCGCGTAAAGCACTTTAGTTTATTGTTTACATAATAATAACAAAGGTGCTTTATGCGTCATTTTGCTTTTCTTTTTTGCTTTGCTTTTACGTCGGCTTGTTTCGCTGCACCGGTAAAAGTACAAAGCTACAGTGGCGATACCTCCCTTCCCCACAAATTATTGATCAGCGCCATTGAACGTGCTGGCTTAGAGTATGTTCATCCTTACGAAACCAATAAAGATATCTCTAATGCACGTATCTTAAACGATGTAAAAAACAACCAGCTGGATGTGATGTGGAGCATGACATCTACTCAGTTAGAGCAAGATTATCAAGCTGTTTATATTCCCTTGTTTCGTGGCTTACTTGGCATGCGAGTAGCAATAGTGAAAGCACAAAACCGCGAACTGTTTAGCTCGGTAACTAGCTTACAAGATTTAAAACGTTTCACCGCTGGGCAAGGTAAAACCTGGCCAGATACGAAAATATTAAAAGCAAATCAACTACCCGTTGTTACCACATTAAAATACCCTAACTTATTTCCAATGCTTGAAGGCGAGCGCTTTGACTACTTCCCACGTGGGGTGAATGAACCTTGGGATGAAATTGCCAATCACTCAGAGCTTAACCTCACTGTTGAGCCATACTTAGTTATTAAGTACACCGCACCACTTTACTTTTTCGTCAACAAAAACAATCACACACTACATAAACAGCTAAATGATGCCCTAAACGAGATGATTGCCGATGGCACATTTAACGCCATGTTTTTGGCAGACAGCCAAGTACAAACGGTTTTATCAAAAGCCAATTTAAGCTCGCGTCGCGTTATTGAGCTAGATAACCCAACGTTATCGTCGAACACACCTAATAAAAATAGCCCTTTGTGGTTTAACCCATTTCAATGAGCGCACAATGAAATCATTAAAATACAAAATGACTTTGGCACTGTCTTTGTGCCTTTTACTAAGCGTGATCTTCGTGATCAGCGCAAACTACCTGCTGGCAAAGTCGAATCAGACACAGCAATGGCAAGATGACATCACTGCCCTTAATGAGCAAATGCAGGTTATTTTAGCTGAACCGGTATTCTCTTATGATGAGCCGTTAATCAATCAGATTATTAAAGCCTTTTCGCAAAACAAACATGTACATAGTATTTCAGTGACAGATCATCGTAATAAGCCACTTGCCGCTATCGCTAAACAAAGCAATAGTGCATCGGTTAGCAAAACTATTGATTTGCACTATTTAGATAATTTAATTGGTCACATAAAAATTGGTTACTCACAACAAGCACTGCATAGCACCATTGCTGAGTCGACACGCACCATGTTTATTACCTTGCTAGTCTCTTTTATCGCCTTGGGTGCGGTGATTATTTATATCGTGCGGCTTTTAGTGATAAAACCAATCGATAGCGTAAATAGCCTTGTTGATGAAATTGTCAAAGGTGAAGGCGACCTTACAAAACGCATTAGCTACCAATCGAATGATGAAATTGGCTATTTAGTTGATGGTTTCAATCGCTTTATAGCGCAAGTACAAGAAATAATTACAGAGTTAGGCAGCACAGCCAGCGAGCTTGAAATGATAGCCAGCACAGTAAACGAAGCATCTGTGCGCTCTAAAAACGAAGCCGAGCTTGAATACAACCGCACTGATTCAGCAACCAATGCGCTTAGTCAGTTAAGTGAAGCAACCAAAGAGATTGCCCAAGGAGCTAATCAAACCGCGCAGCAGACAACCGACGTTCATCGCTTATGCCAACAGGGCGAACAAAATATGAATGCCAATGGCAACATGGTAGATGAGTTAGCTGCACAACTCGACCATACATCAAACGTGGTTAAACAACTTAACGCCAGCAGTAATGAAATTAGCCAAGTGCTCGATGTTATAAAAAGTATTGCCGAGCAAACCAATTTACTGGCTCTAAATGCTGCTATTGAAGCGGCTCGTGCTGGTGAATCTGGTCGTGGCTTTGCTGTAGTAGCCGATGAAGTAAGAGCGCTTGCTAGTAAAACCTATGATTCAACGTCTGAGATTGAATCAATTATTGTATCGCTACACAACAATACCTCTGACTGCGTAACGGCAACGGAGCAAAGTAAATCATTAAGCGATAAAGTAAGCCAAGCGAATCAAAAAAGCCAAGCAGTGTTTAAAGATATTGCTAAACAAATCAATACCATTAATCAAATGAACGAGAGCGTTGCAGCAAGTTCTGAAGAGCAAACCAGTGTGACCGCTGATATATTAAATACCATGCAGCTTATTAACCAAGGCGCTAAGAGCCTATCGCAAGAAGCTCAACACCTCGATAACACCATAGGCCAACTCAATGAATTAGAACGCGGCATCGTTGCTAAACTGGGTTTGTTCAAATACTAAAAGCCATAATTCCCTGCCACGCAAGTTGCAGGGAAAGCACCGTTAACACTAAACGAAAAATCTTTTTAAATTTATCTGACGAAATGCGGTGCAGTAACTTAAGGCCAAGCCAAGTACCTAATGCACCGCTCAATATCATGAGCATAACCAGCGGCAACCACTGCCAAAATGCAAACCCGACAGCCCCATATAAAATCGCTTTTAAGGTATGTTGCACTGTCATGCAGCTTGAGAATGTGGCGGTAAATTTAAGCTTATTATAATTATTGACATATAAGCAGCTGCCAACCAAGGGCCCGCTTGCCCCTACAAACATCGAGATAAACGTGGTCCAAAGCCCTGCGAGAACACGCCATAACTTTGAGGTTTCTCTAAGCTTTGGCGTAACTCCCCACAGTAAATAAAGCACAAAAGCGGCTACCACTATTTTCATTAATTCAAGCGGAATTGATGTGACAATCGTTGAGGCAACCAGCGCACCTATGACTCCCCCCAGTGAGAAGTACACAAACATAGCACCATCAATATGTTTAAACGTGAACATAAAGCGGTTTGCATTAGAGCCTAACTGCACTAAGCCATGAACAGGAATAACCACACTCATAGGAAGCATAGATGCCATGATCACCAGCAACATCAATCCGCCACCCGCACCAAAAGCCGCTGAAATCATTGAAGTAAAGCCCGCAACCACAATGAGCATTATTGTGCTGATCGGACTTAATAAATCTCCACCCAAAAACTGCCAACTGATCAAATCCATTGTTATGCTTTAAATAGTGTGTTTAATCTAACGCTACCATGACTCACCACTATTAGCGACAAATTGGAAAATAGTTTCGACTAAAAGACCATATCAACCAAAAGAGAAGTGCCCCTAAATTCACAACTGGTCAGACTTGTGGTTTATTTTGTTAAACCGATGGTATATAACTATGCCCACAACACAATAAAATTGAAGGCACAGCATGACACTGATGAATGTAAGTACACAAGGATCTGTTGCTATATTAACTATGACAACAGCTGAAAATCGCCACAATCCTGCTTTTGCAGAGGCCTTTTTAACTTGCCTTGACGAAATCGAACGTAACCCTGAACACAAAGCACTGGTGATCACTTCAAGCAGCGAGAAATCATGGAGCTTGGGCATAGATACCGATTGGCTTATGCCCGCATTAAAAACACAAAAATTTGCAGAAGTAAGTGGCTTTATGCACTCAATGGATGCGGTATTCAAACGCCTATTACTGTTCCCAATGCCAGTAATCGCAGCGATAAACGGCCATGCATTTGGTAATGGTGCAATTTTATCGTGCGCCTGTGATTTTAGGTTTATGCAAAGCGACCGTGGTTTCTTCTGCTTCCCCGAAGTGGACTTATCAATCCCGTTTTTACCGGGCATGCTCGCCTTCATTAAAAAAGCCATTCCAGACTATCGTTTTAACGAGATGATGCTAACGGGCCGCCGTGTTACTGCAGACGAACTTGCCGCTGATCATGTTATCGAACAAGCCTGCCCAAACAGTGATGCCTTGTTAAATACCGCCCTCGAATTTGCCAGCCAGTTCGATAAAAAACGCGCTATTTTCGCCGAGCACAAAAAGCGCCTACACAAACACATCATCGACACCATAGATATAGAAAACAAACCGATTATTGATACCGTTCAGTTGGTTGTTTGATAAATAAAAAACCCTTAAGTTACAACTTAAGGGTTCTTATCTTAATCTTTTACATTAAATTACTCTTATAAGGCCTAATTGATATTTAGCCTTCATCATGTTGCTTAAGTTTGAGCCTCGAATACGAGACTACTAAAATAGTCAAAGTAAATGTAATTACAACTAAAATATAAAATACAGAAACACGCTCAACGGTAATTACTTTTAAATGGTTCAGCGCATAAGAGCATGCCTTTTCATTATATTTATTGGCTAAAACAACTAGGAATTTATGACTATAAATCAATGCTGTATAGTTACCCACACAAAAAGCTAAATAGCCAATAACAATGGCTATAGGCTCTTTGATTGTTCGAGTCGCCTTCTCATTACCTATGGTAAACCCTGCAACAGCTAGGCTGACGACCCCGAAGTAGTTCCATAACTTATCAACTTGTGAGTATTGAGCTTGAAACATTTGGAAAATTTCTACCATATTAACTGAATTATCCATTTATAATCCCCTAAGCAACACGCGTTACTTTAAGTTGAATACTTCCTTGGTTATTACGGTACAGAGACCAAACATCATTTGGAAAAGCATAAAAATACCCTGAAGATTCAACTTTTAAAGCGTTAGGTTTATTTTGATGCCTAGGAAGCGCAACATACTGATGCGGATGAGGACTACCATCATTTGGTACTGCTGTTTCTTGGTTTGAGTCATTAGCAATGCAACCCACAGCGATAAACCAAGGCATATGCTCTACACGCTTGGTTCCCCAAAAATCTGTAGATCTATTTTCTGTTGCTTGCTTAAATTTGCGCTCTGTCATCCCCCAAATAGACGATGCAAATCTAATAATATCGCCAGCTGTTAACTTGCCATCTTCTGTCCCTAACCAGTCGCACACATCTTTGCTATCTTGCCAACATCCTTCAGCTTCAAAAATATATCGCTGCCCTTTTTCCATATAAATATAGGTAGGAGTCCAATGCTGCTTTGCAAAGATATTTACTTGTGAAGATTCATTTTTTGCTAATTTTATTGTTGGCCAATATTCAGGATGCTCTATAGGCGAGACTGCTTGTCGTTGAAACACACTTTCATGGAAGTGCGCTTGGTTTTCAGCAACAACACAGTCTATATTTCGAGGTCGTGATCTAAACTTAGCAAAAATGCCTTTATAAGAGTTGTGTAACACACCTGCGGGATTTGGCTTCAATTGCTCAAATATTCCATCTCTAAAAACTAATCCAGCTTCGGCTGCTTCTTTTAACATCCATTCAAGTGTTATATCTGATAAGTCAGTATCGCTGTATCCACCGCCCACATCAGAATGCACGCCCGGAAACCATTTTTCTTTAACGTCACGATCACTTGCATACTCAGTCCAGCGAGTAACACAAAAGCTACTCCTTTTTTCATCCATAGCCATTGCATGCCTTGCAATATTTATATGTTTGCCAAGCGTGGTATCGTGGAAACGCCATGAGGCAGGATTATCTAATAAGTTAAAAAGCTCCATATCATTAGGAATACCTAGCGCCCCTACGGTATCCCATACACCAATAAAATGAATTTTTAGAGCAGCTTTGTGATTTAAAAACTGGCTAGGTTCAATAGTTTTAACACCTGATTTATAGTTATCAAAATGCTTATGAACATGCTCCCATTGTTCCTCACTTTTATCTATTTTGCTAAAATCAAGCAAGCCTAGATTAAGTAGCCCGCCTAAACTTCTTGCTGTAAAGGCGCCGCGACTAAAACCAAATATATAAACCTTATCACCATCGCAATAGTTATTTGCCAACCAGTAATAGGCACTACAAATATGACGCTTAATGCTTTTTCCTAAAGCTCCATCAACAATCGAATCTTTTAAACCTGTTTCTTCACCACCAAGCCCTGGGTGGTAATATGCTTTTTGTAACTCCCCCATACCATCTTTTTTTGCTAGAGCATGGTAAAGCTTTACAACATTTGTGGGTGCGGGTATGCCGTTATCTTCTTGACTTGGGTTATTCCAGGTTCCGTCACAACAAATAATTAAATTAGCCATAAGTACATCCTTGTATGTTCATTTGTCTAACTTATCTAGGCAACGGCCTCTATAAAGTCAAAATTTAACCACTTCAATAATGTAATTTAGGAATTTTCTGAGAAGGTACTTTTATGAGGAAACAGTTTCACATTCTTAGTTAAACTGTTGTAACCGAATGTTTTTTTGAAATAAAAAAGGCCGCTCCGAGAGCAGCCTTTTTCATATTTGGTGGAGCTGGGGTGAGTCAAACCAAACAATCAACCACCTGATTTTAAATAAAAATTTAAAAACCTAAATAACCCATGGGCCTCAAACTATCTCTGAACCCCGGGTTCAACTTTGCTCAAAAACAGGGATGAAAAAATTTTGAAATTTTCCCTTTTTTAATGCTTTCAGCATCGTATTTTGTCTGATAAGTTCGAAATTGTACGATGAGTACTTAATATAGCAGGGATGCCTCAGTTTTAAAATTAATACGTGAGGGCAAAATGCATCTAAACGGAATAACAACTAACGCGCATGAAATAACCAACAATTTTATTTCAGAACAGATTCAAATTTCCGGCTCTAAAAGCATATAAAACAACAACTTAAAATTAACCACTTCCGTGGAACATATGACATATGTGCGACATTAAAAGAAATTGTCATAACCTTGTCGTCATACTTAGTTTTAAGTGAAAATAGTAAAAATGGGCTTGGCATGATCCAGTTTCTTTAAATAGAAAAAAAGCGCAGTTAAACTGCGCTTAAACTTCTCACTGTAAATTTATTTTTTACCTTGGTAATTTGGGTTGTTAGGGTTTAATTGATTAGCCCGATTATCCTGAGCTTTTTGATACGCAGGATTATTACCTGAAGTACCTTTATTACCGTTATTTTGATTAGCTTTGTGATTATTGTTAGACATAAGAGTCTCCTTTAAAGGTTAAAAAAGAAAATTCGATTTTAGGAACTTCAGCGATTGCTAAAGCTCCTTCAATCGTCGAATATCATTTTTAAAATTTTTAAACGCTCTAAAATCACTTGGAGTACTTGGTACAGTTACTTTAAAACCCGAAGGTGTTATTAACTTTGGATGCTTGCCTTGCCTAATAGACCAACCTTTTTTCTTCAACAAAGCGCGCACTAGCATATTTATATCTTTGTCACTGCTATACTTTTTCATATACAAAGCCCTAAAAGAGTAACTTTGTCTATTGACGTATAACACTGTTTCTTAGCATCACTAGTCCAACAACTAAAATTGTAGCTTTCAGTCATGTTACAGCTAATAGTGAACTCTTTAATGTTTGTCATGTAAATCTCCATTTGTTGCTGACAAACACAGATTCACCTAGTGCAATGCACTAAAAAGCATTATTTTAAAATAATCACATTTTTTGAAAATAATTTAACAAATCATCAAATTCCTCAGCCTCATTGTGCTGGGCATGTATATGTTCAATGAGTTGTTTAACGTTACTATTATTGGCCTTAATTTGGTTTGATAACGCTAATGCCTTATCCATATCATTATTTAGATAAGCCAATAGTAAGTTATCTGTAGGGCTAATAAGTGCGGATTGGGTAAGCAGAGCATGAAGTAAACTCAGGTTTTTACCTAACGCAAGTTGTGGGAGAGTAGCAAAGGGATTTGGAAGCCTATTAGAGTAAAGATCCATCTCACTTGCCAAGTCATCAATAAATTTAACTGCGTTTTGATTACTAAGAGCAACTCCCATTAAAGAATTATTTTCAGTAAAAAGCAGTTTAACCGTTTTTACTGATTCAGCTCTAAAGAGCCTGTCTTCGAAAATCTTTTTTACGTCTTTAGGATCGGTAAAAATAGCATTCAGTAGTAACGCATTAAACAAAACATCTAACTGCCCTTCAGCTAGATATTGCTTAGATCTTTGAACTACTTTCTCAGTATTAACTTTGACAAGCTTATTTCGCACTAAAGAATTAGCTTTATCTTTTAAGTATGTACTTTCTTTGGCAACTTCAATTCCAAATAAATGACGAATTGCATCGGGGATAGTTAAACCACTAGCCATTGCAAAAAGCTTCTTTTAGCAAGCTACTTGCTTTAACTTGCTCTAATTGCTCAGCACTCAATGATAAACCAACTATTATTTGTGCTAAATCGAACCAATTAAGAGTTCTATAATTGCCATACTTGTTTTTACATTTGGGTGGAGTCTTAATATATTGCTGTAAAACACCTATACAATAACCCGCCCTCATAGCTTCAGACATTGAAGTATGTAAAGCTGCGTATTTACCTGTTTCTTGCTTTTTATTGAATATTTCAATCACCTCTCTACATGATGACTGTAAAAAGGCAGTATCTTCTGGCTGAAATAGCTGCTCTTTTGCAACTATGTTATTACAAATAAACAAACAGCTTGTAATAACTACACTTTGAACTAATTTTCTCATATTAAAAACTTCCCTGTTAATCTATCCCACTACGCTTGCTGATTCGGATTTTTCAGGTGCTCCTGCACTAAAAGCGTCTTCAGCTTTCTCTTTTGATTGTTTGTCCTTTTTTAGATAAAAAGGAGGCAGTGGAGTTCCTGCATAGATTGCCGAAATTATAACCAATACCGATAAAAACGACTCAAAATCAGCATGCCTATCTAGAATTTCAACTCCCAGTACACCTTGTTCTGCTAATTCTAAAATCAAATAGATTGCATAAAAGAACATATACAAAAGCTCTGCAAAAGCGACAACAAACACAAAGCGTTTTATAGCTGCCCATTTTGACCATTTCAAATTAATGCAGCGATTATAAAAACGCCAAATCACTGCTGTTAAGAATATAAAAAGACCTAACTCTACCAAGTCTAAATCAGATAAACCGGCATCATACTCAAAGAAAGAAAAAGGTATCAACAGCAAGCTAGAAATTGCAATCAGGCTTAAAACTATATATAGAAAAACAACTGTAAAACCACAGGCAAAATGCCCAAGTAAAATATCAACTGTATTTAGAAATGACTTCATTTTCATCCTTGAATTTATTAGAAAATATATTTTTCAATATCATCCCTTGTTGCATAATAAAGGTCCAGAAAAATATAAATAAATTGATTATTAAACTCAAAAGGGCAGTAACATGGAAGACTTTAAAAACTTTGATGAAATAACAAAGATGGATGAAAGGCACCGGCTAACGGGCTTAATTACAGGAGCTCCTATCAGCCTTAAATACATTTATAAATACTTAGAACAAGAAAAATTACACACAAACGTACCTGAAGAGGTCAAAAATCAGTTCAATGTTCTTAAAAATATGGCTTTATATACATATTTTTCTTACTCCTTAGCGCCGGAGGTTAACTTCAAAACATACACTCTTATTGAGCTTTCATTACGTTTAAAAATAAAACCAGACAAAAGAATGATGCTTCGTCAACTCTTAAATCATGCAGTCAATCAACAACTCATTTCCGATAAGGGATTCCGACATGTCAAATCACCTTCTAAAAGTAATAAATGGTGTAAATCACTACCAAAACTGTTAACAGGTTTAAGAAACCCAAAGGCGCACGGCTCAACAAGCTTGACCGGTGAATGCCTAACTAACATATCAATATGTGTAGATTTTATTAATCAATTATTCATTGAAGCAAATTCAAGTAATGTTGATTAGCGAACGTTTAGGCTGCAAAGCTTACAATCATACTTTTATTACTAATATTGGTTAGGGTTACTATAATTTTAATAAGGATGAATATGAATGTAAAACACACTCCACCTAATGGCGAAAGCATTGTTCACAAAGGACAGAAAGGTGGGACAACTGGTTGTGGTATAAACACAGAGATAATTCAACTCATTGGGCAAATACTACAGATAGGATCACATGCAACAAAAATGGTTGTAAGAATTAATTTAGCTTGAAATCAAGGGCCAACTTACTAGCCCTTAATCTACTTCTAAATCCAGTCGTGACTCTTTAGCTGCTCCCACGCGGAGGTTACATGCTCTAAAGACATTAAGCTCTTCTTACGCTCATTCCAATTTTGAATAGCCATAAATGCTTGCTCAGGTGTGTTTGCATGCTCTTGTTTAGCAACCCAATGAACTGTCGCTAATAACTCCACACCATATGGTGACTCATACCCTTCGATTAAATCTGTAACACGCGCTATTCGAGAA
Source organism: Pseudoalteromonas thalassia (assembly GCF_049257215.1). Taxonomy (NCBI): domain Bacteria; kingdom Pseudomonadati; phylum Pseudomonadota; class Gammaproteobacteria; order Alteromonadales; family Pseudoalteromonadaceae; genus Pseudoalteromonas; species Pseudoalteromonas thalassia. Next base: position 495,578 of record NZ_JBMMUE010000001.1, on the reverse strand, counting down.
CTTATTTCAGGGTTAGAGCTTGCTAAAAATAACTTTGCATCTTCGAGTGTAGTTTCAACTGGACGGATTTCAGACTCAACAACACCATCGCCTACACCTTGAATATAATGACCGTCCATCGTATTTAAAGCATGCCTTAACGCATCAGCATAAGGACCAAACTTATCTTTAACAAAGTTAAGTCGCATATTTTCACCAGCTGCCTGTAAAAAGTAGGCAAGCTTTTGCACTTCAATTTTTGATAAGCCATAACTAACTGATTGGTACGATTGTAATAGAGCTAAAATTGCAGCCCTACCTGGAGTCATTTTTGGCTTAGGGGTACTTGTTTGCATGTCTTGTGCTTTTATAGAATCTGTCGGTTCATATAAATAAACATCAAGTTCTGGAATGTCAGCCAGATACCTTAACATTAAAGGTTTTACTATTTCCCAATCGAGACCACCATTACCACAACCTAAAGGTGGAATAGCAATAGATTGGATGTTTAACTCTTTAATACGAGCAACTAAATCTTGTAAACCAGCTTCAATATCTTTTAAGCGAGAATCACTGCGCCAATGACCTTTTGTTGGGAAATTAATAATAAGCCGAGGAGTGGCAAGTGCGCCTAGTTCAAAAATAAACATTTTACCTAGGGCAACGTCTCCAGCTTTACAGGCTGTCGCATAAGCTTTGTAGTTACTTGGCCATTTCTTTTTAAACTGTAACGCAATACCTTTACCCATAACGCCAACACAATTAACGGTATTGACTATGGCATCAACATTTTGCTGTTGTAAAAGATTGCCCTCTACTGATTTAATACTCATACAGCCCCAAAATAACTATTAAAAATACCAAGCTGGCATAACAACTACTGGCAAGTCTAACGCAAAGCGCCTCAAAATAGCATTAACTTCTTGCGCTTTTGTTTGGTTGGCTACACCAATTCGTACTCCCCAAGTAAGTGGTACTTGCTCTTTTATCAAAAACTCAGCCATACGTTTTTCTAGCCTTTGTGTATATCGAGGGTTAGTAGGCACTGCATGAAAAAATTTACAATACCCATCTAAACTAGGCTGTTCTGTTAGAAGCTCCCAGTCAATTAATGTATGTAATTGTTTTAAGTCCGTACTTGGTTTGCTATACGCAATAGTCGCATTTCGATCAAAAAATATATACTCACGCATACCTGAGCGATAAGCTTCCTCTATTGTTAATTCAAAATAAATAATATCAGTTTGACTATACTTACAACCCTCTACTCGCCCATTATGAATTGCAGATAACATTGGTGAACGTGGTGCAAAATAAAAAGGCACATAATCATGAATACTTCCACCAGGAGGGTTAATTACCTTTTTGTTAGCACGAGTGCTTTGCGCGCCTTTATGTGCGATATTATTGTATGTAATGCCTAATCCAGTTGACTTCTCTTTACTCCACAATGCTTCGTGCTGACAAATCATCGGCAAGTTATCAATCGCAGTAATATGGAATATTCGTACAGGTCTAGGCATGGTCATAGACGATTTGTCCTTTTAAAAGGGTTCTTTTATCTGCATGTATTTTATCCGCAGGTTCTAGCAAACCTATTGCATCAGTGAAATACCGCAGTCCAGCCCATTGGTTATAGCAGCCAATTATATAAACTCGCTTTTTAGCTCTTGTAACAGCTACATTGAGTAAGTTAGGTTTACTAGCTGCCCATTTAGCAGCCCCTGCACTGTCAGTTGCACCTAAAACAAAAATTACTAACTTTTCTTCTTTACCCTGAAACGTATGAACAGTTCCTACCCGCCCTTCTAGCCAAGTTTTAAACTCGGAATCACTAAATTGCTGGTGTGAAAAATGTGTCTTGAGGTATTTATCAACGCCTTTTTTAACATTAGAAAATGGCGAAATGATATAGCAGTCAGGTAAATGTCCCTCTCTATTGATGAACTCATAAAGCATTGAAAGTACATATTCAGCTTGCTCAGCGACAAAATGTTTACTCTTCTCTGTTCCACTAACGTCAAACCAGCTACTAGGGCCCCATATAAATGGCTCTGTTTCAGCTATCTCATCCAAACCATGAATCATTTTATTGTTATAAGCTATTTGATTTGATATTGAAAACATGGGATCACTACAACGACGATGCACACGCAAAGGACTACCTAGCCATTTATCATATGCAATTTGCGAAGTTCCGTAAGGGTTTACTCTATCGGCAAGTTCTTGCACTGAAGTCAAAGAGGGCGACCAGTCAAGCCAATCATCTTGCAATAAACGCTCTCCCAAAAATTCAACTATGTCTGGCGGTATAGTAAATACAGGCTCAATTTGTAGTGGGTCGCCAACAACTACTGCACGTTTTGCTCGTAATAATGCGCCAACGGCTAGTTGTGGTGAGGCTTGGCCTGACTCATCGATAAACAACCAACCTATATCACCTTGCCCAAAGCTTGAAAATTGATTCGTTACCGATGCAAACGCGGAAGAGACTACCGGGCAGATCATAAAAAACAATTGCCACATTAATTTAGCATCGTCTGGTTTAGTAATTTTGTCTTGCAATAAATCAGGGAGTTTATTGAGAGTTTGACTGAGGCCATTATTGTAACTCGCCACTAGCCAAGCTTCATGCAGGTTAAAAGCTGCAATCGTTAGTTCAGAGCGAAGTTTATTAAGTGTTTGACTGTGCCCAAACGCCTTGCGCTGGTGGACTGTTGTATCTAAGTCATCGTTAGCTGATACAAACATCACATCAGAATGAAGCGCCAGGATTTCTTTACACGCTCTCTCCTCAGCAAGTACTTTAGATTCGAGTGTTACTACTTGGATTTTTAAAGCTTCAAAAGCTCTCTTTCTTTGTTCAACTCGTAAACAGAATGCACTATATAACACCCTGAGTTTACAGCTTTTAAAGATACGATAATGCCACCAAGGCAAACATTTCTGATGGAGCTTTGATGCAAAAAAATGACATTTTCTATAACTGGCTTCACTCTCTAAGCACTTTTGACTTAGCTGCTCCAAACGATGCTTTAACTCAGCAAGCGCTTCTAAGCGCTGTAAATCTACTATCGCTTTATTTACTGCCCTTTCCGCTTTTGCATATTGCTGCTGTGAATCTTTAAATAATGTTTCAGGTTCGCCTTTTTGGCTTAATAATTTAATACCATCAACCAACGTTGTATAGCTTTTAGAGACCTCATCGGTCTGCATCTTATCTGTTTTATCGAAGAACACTTTATTCGTGAAGCGCTTTCTATTGCCACTATTTCCTAATGCAGCTGCAATCATGCCCCAACAGTCATCTTTCTCTTCAAGACCTATTAGACGTTTTTGTTTTATTTCAACATGAGCTGCTATTTTTTGAGCCACTGATTGAAGATAGGTTAAGCAATTAAACTCATTCCCTAGCGCCTTAATTTGAGGCAGCTCCTTCGTGATATTTTCAACTGCATTATTGTTGCTAGAAACAACTACCATTTCAAAACCGGTGAGTTCGGGTTTAAGTACTTGTATTGAAGAGGCCTCATCACCTATTTTTATTTTCTTCGTTTTAGAAAATGCTCCTTTAGAGCTTTTTAAACGAGACAGCACTTTTGCGCGCTTAACAATATTAGCTGCAATAATGTCTCGCAGCATAGTTGTTTTACCAGTACCTGGTGGACCGTTCACTGAGTATAAGCCACCAGCTTTAATATGTTCAGTAGCTGTATTTATTGAAAACTGCTGCATTAGACTCATAGTATGCTTAGCACTATCAGGCCATCGCCCTAAAGGCATATAATTATGAGAAAGCTTTTGTTTAATGATACTCTCGCCTGATTTACTTAATAAATCTGCGTAATAGTTAGGTTTTTTAAGTAAATACGAATATAACGGAGAACTAGTATCTAGCTCATTCTTTTCAATCAATTTAATAGAACGGGCTATATCTTCAATAAAAAAACTATTCAGTATAGGTACATCATTTTCATTAGTATGTGAATCAAGCTGCTCTACAGATTCTGCGACTACTTCCTCAACACCCGAACTATCTTCTTTCAATAAATCGGTAAGTTTACGTAACTTTTCTAAAGCAGCATCAGTAATCAATTTTGAACTTTCAGGGGCAGGCTCTCTGGGTGCATTGTTTAATTGCACTATTAAGGAATAACATGTTTCATTTGGATTGAATCCCGCCCACTGTGACAAAAACTTTAATATTTCAAATAGCTCAAAATGAGTAAATGCATCACTTGTATTCGTTTCGTGTTTAATGTTACTGGCTAGCCGATGAATATTTTTTAATTTATCAGAAAAATCTGCTACGTCTTGGTCAAAATCACTTTTTCGCAGATTGTCTATTTCACCCTTTAATAATTTCCCTAAAGCCCATGGCGCAGTAGACATTTCAAGAGAATCAAGTTGAAGCTCAGCTTGTGCATTTAGTTTAATTTTAGCGCAGCAAGTAATACCGCCATCATCACGTCGCTGCTGCCAGTCTTCCTCTTTTTGAGAATTCATGGAGTGATCATTTGCTAAGCCTTTAAAGTAATCTTTCGTCTGTTGTGCAAACTCATCACGATTAAAAATGCCAATATAAAGAGTATAGGTATATGCTTTATGAGGATGATAACTTTTACCAGCCAAACGAATATGCTGACGGTTAAACCAAGGCAAACAATTTGGATTTTTTTTAAAATCACTAGCTGTGTATTGTAAAAAACCATCATCACCTCCTGGCAGCATATTTTTTAAATTAAAAGTATTAAAGAACTCAGTTTGTAGCCAAAACTGCAAAACTTTTAATGCATGGTTTTTATCAAAGTTCATTAACAAAAAAGTCCCTTTCATCATTAATTACTGGTCCATCTAAAGTACCTGAGATGGCATTTCTATCAATAAGTTTCAAAACCGATTTATCAATATCAAATGGTAGTACTTTGAGTGTAAGCCCGTTATCAAAAATAAAATCAGGCAACGGACTTAAAAACTGTGGGGTCATAGGGTAAATCAACCAAATCACTGGGGGCTCTGATTCACCTTTTTGGTAAGTTTGGTTATAGGCCAGCATCTGGTATATGTCACTTTCACTTATTCCATACTTTTTGTTCGGGAAGTTTTCATCTATCACCTTCCACTTCGTATCACCAATAATTAATTTATCTGGTGCCTTGATATGTAAGTCAGGCTTTAATTGGAAAAGCTTGCCATCATTAGTGCGTTTTTTAATGTCGCTAGGCGTATGGCTTATTAAGTATTGACTGCTGGTTTGTGTTTTTATGTCATAGTGTTGAAATTGCTTTTTCAGACAAATTGGTACGTAATCTTCAAACACGCGTTCCATAGGAAATAATATAGACAGCATACTTTTTGAACCGTTAACCGATGTAGGGCTTTGTTCTTTAAAAATCATCTCGATCCATGGTCTAATCGCTTCATAGTGAGACAAATGCCTACCCCGTTGCCAAGCATTGAGATCCTGCCAAATAGCTTTTGAGCTTGTTACTTCTTCAAAGTGAAATAGTAACTCCCTGCAAAGGTGTTGCGTTTTTGCTGTCACGCGCTTAAGCGACCAATGCAAAGCACTTTTAATTAATCGGTTTTCAGGACGGTTAGTTGTTAGCTCATCAAAGGCTATAAAGTGATGATGTTTATTAACTAAGTTATGCCTGATTTGCTGGCTAACTAGTATTCTACCTTTAATAAAAGGCTCATTGCTCTCGTGCGTTTCATACTGTCTTGCCACACCACGCTTTATTAATAAGCTTACCTCTTGCAAAAACAATTGTATGAATACATCAAGTAACGGCATTTTAGCCATATCTAACGATGCATTGTCAGCAACCCTACCTGGTAAATACTGTGTTGCCTTTAACATCTTTATAAGGTTGGAGCGATTCCTGCTAATACTTTCATCACTCTCAGCATGTACACTTTTCCGATGTGTTTTAGGCAATATTTCAATTTGGTCGCCACAAGGTAAGCAAATTACACCAACGTAGTTTTGGCAAACTAATACCTCTTGTCGCTTTTCAAAGCCATACCTAAATAACTTATCGTGGTCTGCCTCACTGCAAGTTAACAGTTGTTTGAGCGCTTCAAATTGAGAGTGCTCTAGATTTAAGTTATCACCCTCACATTTAGTAATATTACTTTTATACAAGCGAGAAAACTCATAAACAGACCATGTACGCATAAACCTTCCTTAGTTTTGCTCTTGTCCAGAAAAAAGCGCGGCAAAATTTTTGCCCTCAATACTTTGATAAACAGCTGTATAGTTCTCAATCTCGTCAAAAGCTTTAGGATCTACAAAGTAAGACTTTGCTGCATACTCATTTGCGTCACCAAGCCAAGTTGTATGAGCATCTTTAAGCTCTGAAACAAATCCGTTACCGTTAAATACTTGCTTAATTTTATCCCAATCTTCAAAAAAGTATTCTTCCAGTAGCGGCATGATGTTAGAGATAAAGACTTGTTTAAGACCTGCCAAATTACTTACATTCATTAATAAAGCGTGGCCAATAATGTGCTCTCTATCTAATAAAAGTTCTATACGTTTATTAATCGTGAATAATAGCTTTCTTACATCAATACCATCTACATTATCCTTTAGTAAGGAGTAGTCAGTTCTCAGCTCTTTAAACTCAAATCGGCGTCTTAACGCTATATCTATATGAGTTAAAGAACGGTCAGCCGTGTTCATTGTGCCAATAATATCGAGGTTGTTAGGTACCGAAAAAGGTAAATTTGAGTAAGGCAAAGTAACTGTAAGTTCGTGCTTTTCACCAGCACGTTTATCTATTTCAATAAGACTTATCAACTCACCAAATATCTTACTAATATTGCCTCTGTTAATTTCATCAATTACTAGCGCATATTGATGGCTAGGGTCAGCTTCAGCACGCTTACATAAGCGCTTTAAAATACCAGGTTTTACAACGTAACTTATGTCACCATCGTCGTTAGTAACTGGCCTTAAACCCTCAATAAACTCCTCATATCCATAAGATTGGTGAAAAGTAACAAACTCAAAGCGCTTTATTTCGTCCTCAACAGGAGGGCCTGCCTTAAGCTCATTTAATTGTTCTCTAAAACCAACAATTACTTCATGTTTTTGATCAACAATAGTCCACTTACTTTCTGTATTTTTATCAAAAATTAGTGGTTCAATGCGCTTGGCGTACTTAACAGTTTTTGAATCTTGAATTGCATGCGTTTGCAAGGCTGCCCACGCTGTCTGACGTATGTTGGCAGTTCTACCATTTAGCGCTAACTTTTTTGTAAAATACTCATGGTTCACAATTTCTGTCACTGAAACTTCTTCATCTATGTCAAGCAAAATAAGAGTAATGATTTCAAACCAACTTAATTCACTCAATTTATTATTAAGCCAAACTTCAGGCTCTTCAGAAGTTCCGGTTTCTGTATATTGTTCTTTTAAAAGCTTTTGAAGGGTATAAGTTTTACCAGTACCTGGTGGACCGTAATAAATAAAATTCTTGCTCACTTGAACTCTCTTTAACTTCACGCCCGGAGAAGAAACAGGTTTTACCTCTGATTTTATCGTTAACTCTCTTATTTTAGAATAATCATCAGGTAAAAATCCTTTTCCATCATTAGGAGGCCATTTTGCTAAAAAATTTGCGCCATAACTTTCATTGTTGATACTTTGATAGTCAAGCGTTGTTAAATCAATCGGTTCTTCTCCATACTCACTTTTTACGCTTGGAGAAGTGTAACTAACCGTATAACTATTTTTAGAATAGGCGATTTTTACAAACCCCTGTGTTGCAATTTTTTTACTCTTCTTTTTTCTACCAGCTTTCAATGGTGATCTTTTATTATCTGTAAAAAACCAATCAAAACCCTTTTTATGAAGTGTATATATAAATTTTGCTAGTTCATTCCTATGCTTTTCATTTTGAATAACTTCGACAAACTCTTTCTGACCAATAAAGTGGATAAAAAAATCAGCAACTTTCAAATCTAATAGCTTTTTTAGTGCTGCTCTAGCGGCACCATTATAAGTATTTCCAACTTCTTCTTTATTACCATTAACTTTATATATGTCATATAAATCAATTAAAGCAGGTATTTCTAAGTTAAATACTTTACTGCCGTAATCTTCCTCAATACGATTTAAGCCTGATAGATAGTTGTCTGCCGAATTCTCAGAAACAGGCTTAACCTCAAATGGCTTACTGAGCCCCTCAAGGAAACGTTTTCTAAAATCATTCATTTTTATTTTCCTTAATCTTAGAGAGTATTATTGTGCATTTCCATCAGCCAACCCAACATCCCCTCAGAGTTAAGTAGTCCGTGGCAAAGTATTGAATTCCAGTTATTACATGTACCTGTTTGTTCATCATACCTCTCTAAACAATCTTCAAGAGCCTCAATAACATCTACTTTCGTAACTTGCTTTCGCTTTGGTAGTGTTTGTATGACATTGGATGGTTTTATCTTTAATTTTACTAGCTGCCCTTTAAGCCACTTTTCAATACCAGATTTAATAACAATGCTGTGAGTGTGAAATTTGATTGATGCTATTTCAGGATGTTCAGGGCTTATAAATATCAACTTCAAATCAAAAAATTTAAAGTTATTACGGGGTGTTATCTTGCAACTCAGTAGTCTGTCAGATAGAAATTGATCATAGTATGGATGCAAAACTCTTGCCTGTGTAGCTTCGTCACCTTTCAAAGCGGAGCCTCGCTTTAAATTACAATCACAAGCTGGCACCAAATTTTTTGAAAAAATAGACCAAGCCTGATAATCGGCTTTTGGTAAAAGGTGATCTCTTGTAAACGGCTTAAACCCACCACACATAGGGCATACATCAGGCGATGAATTAGTAATTTTGTCGAGATAATCTATAGAGCCTGGTGGGGATGAATAATGTGAAAGTAGTCCTGCTTTTAACTTTTCACAAATTATAGGGCTTGTAATTAACCAAGGATTTCCACAGTTAATGTCATAGTCTTTGTAAGCCTGAGCAATTAATACCTTCTGTTTCTTCAACTCTGGGTATGATGTAAGTCCTAATTTATCATTCTCTGCTAACTTATCTAAATGACATAGATCCTTTACTATCACTGGAGTCAGCTTTTTCAATGTTCAAGTTCCTCAAACCTAGCTTTTAAATCCATCAAAACGCCTATTGATAGCTCATTTCCTAATTCACCCTCAACACCTTCAAAGCTTTTATGCTTAACTTTTTCAAAGATTTTATCGGTTAAACGGTTTTCAATGTCCTCATCAAAAACGAATTGTGAAATGGATTCTATATCAGCACCAAAAGTCCTTAACCTAGGCGTAGATATATTAATACCGCCTTCAGTATTAGCTGAAAAAATATGGACCTGCTCACGCCCAACCTCTCGAACAAAATAGGGTGAGTGTGTGGCTATAACTGCATAAGAACCAGTATGCTCTAAAATATAATCTAGCAATTCAATAAATTCACCCATAAAGTTAGGGTGCATATGTGTTTCAGGCTCATCTAAAACTATAAGAGTTCCATTTTCAATATATAAGCAACACTGTAAAGCAAATTGAAAAAACGTTAATTGGCCGCTACTTAGTGGAAAATAATTATCATTTATTTTAATTAATACCTGCTTACTTGTTTGGATGATTTCATTGGTTTTTAAGCCTTGCTCATAAAAGCCACTTGTTATTCCAAGCCTTTCTAGTGGATGATATTGCTCTTCATCAGCTTTAACATACAATGAGCCTACATCAATAACTTTTGATATTGCTCTCTTAAATAGATCAATTCTATACTCATCTCTTATCAAGTCTTCACTTCTAGATAGCTGTGCAAGTAGTGGTCCTATATAATTTCTTTCTCGAGCAGGAACATTATTATTTAAGTTAATTTTGCGATAAAAAGTTTTCTGGTTGTTCGCATATTCCCCAGGAAAAGTTGTACTAGCTTCACCTGGGCTTACAAGTGCAATCAGTCGATTCACCATTAATTTAGCTTCATCATGATTAATGTCTTTAAGCTTTGTTGAACTTGGCTCTTCTCGTTGTAAGATAGCTCGACATAGCTTGTTAAGTGTTAAACTTTTACCTAACCCATTTTTACCTATTAAAACATTAATTCTATGTGGAATAATTGGGTTTGAATCAACGCCAAAACGGAATTTAATTTTATGCTCATTTTGAAAACCATCTAATTGAAATTGAAGATCAAATTGATTGCTTATCGCTGAATAATTTTCAAACTCTACTCCAGCCAACAGGGTTTCAGCGTTATGGTAAGCGAAGAAAGCTTCCGAATTTCTCATAAAAGCTCTTCTAAAAACCGCTAACTGCGTTATTTTTTTGTATCTACGCTGCGCTTCCATAGACTTATCTTGCCCAAGAAACACTATATTATTCAATGAATTTAGAAAACGTTGAGCTTCTTCTACTCCCAATTCCTTTATAACTTTGCGATATTCTTGCATATTCGGAAAGTGGGTGAAAAAATCAAACTGACCACCATTTGATTTATACATTAAAGCTTTATCAATACTGCCTAATCGCTCATATTGTTCGTTATCTAAGGCGTTTAACTCAGACTCCGTTTCTACCTTAGGAATAAACCCAATAAGTAAATCACCTTCAATTGATACAGTATTCTCTTTAGACTGAGCTTTATATTTAGCATTTATCAAATAACCAAAGTCATTCCAGCTACTTGATTGTTGTATTAAAATCATTCCTGCTAAAGGGTTTGGTAAACTGTCCTTATTAGGAAACAGACAAACGTTATATGAGTTAGGTTCCATTTTATAATGCCAGCTCGACTATGGCGTCGGTGAGGTGAAGTTTAGTCGTTTGTTCGTCGGTTAAACGGGCTTTAAGTTGATCGCATAACGTCAATAGCACATCGACTTTATTAACTACCCTTTCAAATTCTTCGAGTGGTGGACAAGGAACTAAAACTTGGCTAAGTATTTCTAAGTTTATATTCTTTTGTGCGGTTGATGGGGCAAACTTTTCTAAATTAGCCTTTGCTGTTCGAATAAAATAATCGAAATACTTCGTTGGAATTTGAGGCTCAAAACATGTGTAACCCACTACGCTATCAGGAAAACAAGCATCAAAACCAAGAATTCCAGTATCAGCAATATTTGCTGCTATGGTGATACACAATGTACCTTTCGGCCAAAGTTGACTTTGTGCTAGACCTACTTCGTTATACATAGCTGTGTAGGTTTCTATAACTTCAACTGAGCGAGCAACATCACCGGTTTGAACTAAAGGGATAGTCCCGTTTTTATATAACTTTGGATCATTACGCGGGCGGTGCTTGGACTTTCCTCTAGCTAACTCACCTAAATCAGGTAGCCTACACCACTCCCACCCACTCGGTAACTCAAACGGCTTTTTTTCTTCGGTGATTGCAGGCAATGGTTTTTGCTTTTTGATTTTTTTGTCTTTAATCAGTTGGGATTTTTCTGCTGCTATGCGCTCTAGGAGTTTGGCGGCGGGTTCGTCGTTTGGGTTTTGTGGGACGAGTTTGCCCATTACTGCGAGTTGTAAAATGGTTTGTTTTAGCGTGTCGATGCTGGCGGTGGTGGTAAATAGCGTGTCGAAGTGCTTGCTTAAGCGTTGCCAGTTTTGTTGGAACTGTTCAGCAGCTTGTTCCGCTGTTGCTCCTTGCTCTGGTGTTTTTAGTAGGGCCTCTAACAGTACTTCAACTAATGTTTGATGTGCCGCAATACTATTTTCAGTTTGTGCCTCAAGCGCATCACACAAGCTCATTAGCTCTTCAACTTTAGCAACAATCCGCTTTTGCTCATTTATAGGAGCTAGAGGGTGTATGCTACATATTGCATCCTGAGTTCCTAGTCGCGGCATTTTTACGCCATACATTAATGAGCTAACGTAACTGATAAACGAAGGTGATTTTAAAAGACATCTTAAATACTCTGCTTGGATGGCTTTACTAGGCACTATAGCAACAATTTCAGTTGTACAAACTCCATCACTATCGGCAATAAGTACTTTATTCAAGTAAGGTCGTAATTTTCCGTATAAAACATCACCTTTTTGAAAAGTTGATTTATTTGATTTAGATTCTCGCTCTGAATACTGAGCACGATAAATTAATTTGGAAGTATCTTTTTCAATATCCTCTAAATCTAGCAACCAAGTAGTTTTATTTATTTGCTCAGGAGCCATATTTGGTCGCCCATTGTAATCAGCAACTGTGTTTAACCGTACCCAATTCCAGCTTTCAGGCAATTCAAACAGCTTTTCATCTTCACTGATTTCAGGCAGAACTTTTGGCTTTTTAATTTTTTTCTCTTTAACCAATTGCTCTTTTTCAGCGGCTATACGCTCCAGTAATACTGAGACTGGTTCGTCGTTTGGATCTTGTGGTACTAATTTGCCACGCACGGCGAGCTCTAAAATAAGTTCGCGGAGTTTTTTAATGCCATGAAGTGAAAACTTTTTAGATGAACCGCGCCCTGATGAAGATTTTTGCTCTATGGCAGTGGTCCAAATATCAAGATGCTCGGTGATTAGCTGCTCTGCGTTTGTGCTTGGTGTTTTATTATCAGCCATTACTTGCCCTCAGTATCTTTTGAAAGGGCTGCTGACAATATGCCTTTAAGCTGATCGCGTAATGCTTGTATGTCTGCTTGCTGCTTTGAGTAGTCGGCTAATAGCTCTTGTGGGTCGTGGCTTATTACCTCGCCTACATGCGGGTTTTTAATGTCGAGGTTGTAGTTACGGGCAATGATATCGTCGATTGATACTTTCCATGCTTGTTCGGTTTCAGTTCGGCTGGCAAAGCCGCCTGCCTCGTTGCCCCACCATTCGAGCTCCGTTTTAAACTCTTCAAACTTCATGGGTTTGGTTTTGTTGTAATTTTTAACCCCAGCTGGGTATGGGTGCTCGTAAAACCACACGTCTTTGGTTGGCGTGCCTTTGGTAAAAAACAGTATGTTGGTTTTAATACCGGTGTACGGGTTAAACACACCATTAGGTAAGCGTACTATGGTGTGTAAGTTACATTCCTCAACCAATAGCTTTTTAATTTTGGTTTTAACGCCTTCACCAAACAAGGTGCCGTCTGGCAATACAACTGCTGCTCGCCCTTTAGTATTGAGCACTTCTATAATGAGTTGTAAGAACAAGTCGGCTGTTTCGCGAGTTTGCATGTCGCTTGGGAAGTTTTTTTCTATACCGTCTTCTTCGGTGCCACCAAATGGTGGGTTGGTGATGATAACATCTACTTGGTCGTCCCAGCTTGAAAGCGATTTATTTAACGTATTCCCATGTTTAATTTGTACCGGTACCTCAATGCCGTGAAGCATCATATTAGTAGTACACAGTAAGTGCGGGAGTTGTTTTTTTTCTACGCCGTGTATTTGCTTTTGAAGTATTTGGTGGTCGTCGCCCGATTTAACATAGTTTGCTTTTACGTGGTCGAACGCACACGCTAAAAAGCCACCGGTACCACAAGCCGGGTCCATGATTGACTCGCCTAGTTTTGGGTCGGTTACTGCTACTATAAATTTAGTAATTGCGCGCGGAGTGTAGAATTCGCCCGCGTTGCCTGCGCTTTGTAAATCTTTTAATATTTGCTCGTACAGGTCGCCAAATAAGTGGCGCTCTTTTGAGTCGGTAAAGTCTATTTCGTTTAGTTTGTTGATCACCTGACGCAGTAGCGTGCCGTTTTTCATGTAGTTAAAGGCATCACTAAATGCCTCTTTAACTACATAGCCGCGTGGGTTTTTATCTATCGGCGCGGTTAGGTTTTTAAGTTCAATAAATAGCTTATCGTTTACAAACTCTAAAAGCTCATCGCCCGTAATGCCTTCGTTATCAGCAGCCCAATTGCGCCATAAAAATTGCTCGGGGATTGGCTCGCGGTAATCGTCTAATTCAAGCTCTAGCTCTTCTTCTTGCGCGTCGAATACTTTTAAAAAGAGTAGCCACGACATTTGGCCAAGGCGTTGTGCATCGCCATCGACACCGGCGTCTTTACGCATAATATCTTGAATAGATTTAATAGCTGAACTGATAGACATAATATTCTCTTGTTTGATTATTTTTATAAACAGCGGCTAAAAGCGAGTATGAAAGCTGTTTACTTTAAATAGTTTAATACTTTGCTGACGCTAATACATAGCATCGGCAATGATAAATTTAGGCTGTTTTAGGCGCTGGCATTTGGTAAATTTCGGCTTCGAGCTCTTTAAGTGCTTGCTCGTATTGTGGTTTGCCACCAAAGCCTTTTTTTACTATTTCACTTAGGCTACCAATTTCGTTAAACGGCGCCACTTTAAGTGCTTGCATAGACTCTATTTCTTGCACGCCTACATCGGCGTATTTTAACAGAAGGTTCTCTAGTACGGTGTGTGCGGTACCCGAATATTTAGTGAAATAGTTACGCTTTTGTACGTTATCTGCGCGCTCTTTACGGGTAAGGGGTGGTTGGTCATAAACAACATGGCAGATCATATCAAATGGGTCCATGTCTTTGCCTACTTCTTCCTCAAGCGCTGACCAAATGATGCCCTGTTCGGCAAGCTCATCGATAATAACTTGTTTACGATCTGACTCGTTCCAACGTTTTACAAACTCATCAAGTGAGCTGAACTGCTTACTCATAGTTTTGCGGGTGTAATCTTTAAATGATTCGGTAACGAGTTTACCGTCGGTATCGTAATACTGCACCCGTTCTGCCACTTTACTAACCGTAACACCTGATACGCGGTACTTAACCATTTTGTTTGTTTCATCTTCCCAATTGTCATCAAGCGTGCCATCGCCTTTGGGGTCATTAATAGAATCGGTTGTATCATCAACAGTTAAGTTATCGTCGAATACGCTATCAGGATGCTCTACATCGGTTATATCATCTTGTGATTCAAGATCAACGTCTTCGTCTTCAATGTCGGTGGGCGTTACTTTAATTACTTTTTCTGGTGTGCCATCAAAGCGTTCATCGCAAATAACTCAGTGGCTTTTTTAAAGTCGAGTATCGTAAACCATAGCTTGCCGTAGCGGTCGTCAATACGGGTACCACGACCAATAATTTGTTTAAACTTGGTCATTGATTGAATGTTTTGATCAAGCACTACTAGCTTACAGGTTTTGGCGTCTACCCCTGTGGTCATGAGTTCTGAGGTCGTGGCAATTACTGGGTATGGGCGTTTAGGGTTTATAAAGTTATCGAGTTGGCCTTTACCTAGTTCATCGTCGCCGGTGATCTTCATTACGTACTTATCGTTTTTAGCCATTTGCTCTGGGTTTAAGTTGGCAAGGGCGCGGCGCATACGTTCGGCGTGGTCTATGTCGTTACAAAACACAATGGTTTTAGCCATAGGGTCTGTACGCTTTAAATAGTTAGTAATGGTTTCGGCCACTAGCTGGGTGCGTTCGTCTATGACCATAGTGCGGTCAAAATCTTTTTGGTTGTATATGCGGTCTTGTATTAGTTCACCGTTATTATCAATCTGGCCTTTTGTTGGCCGCCAGCCTTGTAGGTCTACATCAAGATCAACACGTACCACTTTGTACGGTGCTAAAAAGCCATCTTCTATGCCCTCTTTAAGGGAATAGGTATAAGCAGGGTCGCCAAAGTAATCGGTGTTTGATACTTCGTCGGTTTCTTTTGGTGTTGCGGTTAAACCTACTTGAGCTGCCCCTTTAAAATAAGTAAGTATTTCGCGCCACGCGCTATCTTCACTTGCGCTACCACGGTGACACTCGTCAATAATAATTAGGTCGAAAAAGTCTGGTTCTACTTGCTTAAACGCTTTTTGAGATTCTTCTGGTCCTGTTAGCGCTTGATAAAGTGCTAAATGTATTTCGTAAGCAGGGTCGATTGTTCTGCCGGTAATTTTGGTCATTGACGTACCAAACGGCTGAAAGTCATTAATGCGAGTTTGATCTACCAATATGTTGCGGTCTGCTAAAAACAAGATGCGTTTTTTAGCACGTGATTTCCATAAGCGCCATATGATTTGAAACGCGGTATAAGTTTTACCGGTTCCTGTTGCCATAACAAGGAGTACGCGGTCTTTACCTGACGATATAGCCTCTACTGTTTTATTAATTGCTTGGAGCTGATAGTAACGCGGGTGTTTACCGCTACCATCGTCATAGTAAGATTGGTTGATTATAGGGAGTTGCGATTCAGCATAGCCCTTGTAAGCGCAATACTTAGCCCAAAGCTCTTGTGGTGATGGAAAATCTTCTAAGCGTATTTCGGTTTCGAGGTTATGCGCATCAGCCGTACCTAGCTTGGTTTTATCATGAAATATAAAGCCATCACCATTAGAGGCAAATATAAACGGCACATCAAGCAGCCTAGCGTAATCTAAGCCTTGTTGTAGACCTTTGCCTACTTCATGCTTATTCGCTTTAGCTTCAATAACAGCAAGCGGCATACTGGGTTTATGGTAAAGCACTATATCAGCAGATTTGACCGTTTTACGTACACCAAGTTGCCCACGGACGATTACTTTACCGTCACGTAGTTTAACCTCTTGGCGTATTTGGGTAATATCGTCCAAGCCTGCGGTTTTAACTGCGGGTAGAATGAACTTACTTATTATATCGGTTTCGCTGAGCTTTCTTTTATCCATAACTAACATTCCCTGCTATTTATCATCAGCTTAACCAACTGACGATAAAGTAATACTACGTTCAGTTATGCTATATAAAACAGTCAAAATTAGCAAAGATTAGAATTTATTAATCAAAGAATCTTAGAAGATTCTAATTTACAATATACAGCCATGTCTTTTGAGTAACTCCCTTACTCAAATTTTGATTAACCTTTATTGCTAAAAATTTTGAACTAAGTGCTCACTCCACCACTCCATCATCTCCCTTCTACGAGCTAGATATTGAGCTCGATTTTATGCTCGTCTAACCTCATTTTTATCAGTATGGGCCAATGCGCTTTCAATCAAATCAGGGTCGAAGCCCTTTTCATTCAGAATTGTACTACCTAAAGCTCTTAAGCCATGAGCGACTAGAATGTTTTGAAAGCCCATTCTTTTTAATGCTGCATTTGCCGTTTGTGGATTGGTATGAGTTCTAGGATTTCGGTCCGCAGGAAATATATATTCTAAATGAGCACTTATTGGTTTCATAAGCTCAAGTAAGTGTAGCGACTGCTTAGTTAAAGGAATTTTATGCTCCTTCCTTGCTTTCATTCTTTCTGCAGGAATAGTCCAAATTTCATTTCCAAAATCTATTTCAGACCATTTAGCACAAGCTGCTTCTGATGGCCTGCACAATGTGTGTAATTGCCACTCGATGAGGCATCGCGTTGTATATTTTATACTTGCACGATTTAATCGCTCTAATAATTCAGGTAATCTTTCTGGCTCAATGGTATTCATGTGATTACGTTTAGGAGACTGAAAGGCACTTTTAATTCCAGCTAATGGATTAGCATGGATAATTCCCGTATTAACGGCATACGTCATAATCTCATTTACACGCTGGCAAAGACGTCTTATTAGCTCATAAACTCCTCGGGCTGCTAAGGGTTGCATCACTTCAATAACCAAAGGAGCTGTTAAGTCTCTTATTGCTCTATCTCCTAATCTAGGAAATAAGTGGTTTTCTAAAGAACTCCATAAATCCTCAGCATAGCCTTCTGTCACAGTAGTCTTTTTTATTTCGAACCACTTTTGAGCCACCAGCCTAAAAGTGTTTTGAGCTTCGCTTATTTCAAATGCCTCAGCCTGTTTTTTGTGTTCTTTTGGATCAATGTTTTTTGCGAGTAATGTGCGAGCTTCTTCTCTTAATTGCCTAGCTTCTTTTAGAGTAATTAGTGGGTAAGTACCAAAGCTAATATTTGTTCTTTTTTTGGTATAGGGAGGACTATACCGAAAGATCCAAGATTTAGTTCCTGATGTGAGAACTCTTAAAATTAAACCTTCGCCATCTGATAACTCATAATTTTTATCTGATGCTTTAGCTCTTTTTATTTGAGTATCATTTAATCGAGTTGCTACTTTAGGCATTGTCTGCACCTGCTGAATGAGGTCACTTTCAACCTATAGCCCATGACTTTTAGCCTATCAATTTTGTGAGACACTCTATGGAACATCTTAACCCGAAAAGTGCGAAACAACGTAGAACTGTACAGATACAAAAAACCCCTCAAACCTAGAAGGTTTAAGGGGTTTCAGGTCGTCTTCGGTGGTAACCGAACACTGTATTGGTGGAGCTGGGGGGATTTGAACCCCCGTCCGAAAAGCCTCGACCTTTGGTACTACATGCTTAGTATCGTCTTTTAGTTAACCTTTACAGCTCGGACGAACACGATCTGCAAAGGCGAGGCCGCTTAGTTTTAGCCCTTCAACCCCGGCCAGGGTTTCCGCAGCGAGTCTGTGTAGGGTGACACTTCAGAACCGGGTCCACAGACATACACCGGAGAAGTGCTAGCGGGCTATTATGCCGCTAGAGCGTAGTTATCGTCGTTTGCGATTACTTTAAATTGCGGCTTTTTTACGAGGCCAACCGCACCTCGACATGCACCTCGGGCGTCTTGAATTCCGTCGAATCCTAATCAGCCCCTGAATTTGGTATCTCATTCAGAGTGTGCAAGCAGTATAACTGAGTAAGTCGTTTTTACTCAAGGCATTAATGAGGTTATTTTTGCTAAGTCCCTTTGAATGCTGAAATTTCAAACAGGAAATATCAGTTTTTATACATATTTTTACATTTAATGCATACATTATCTTAACATAGTACAAAAGTTGTGCTGAAATGGGGGTTGTTGTTACCTCTACTATAAAAATCCTGTAGCAACACATAACTATAATAACAAGCCGTATTTTACAGGACTTACTAAATGTCGATGTTTACCTTCGATAAGCAAAGTGGTGATGTCTCTTTGCAAGAACACCCACGAGATGCAGGTTTTCCTATCAATAGTGCACAATTGATAGAAGCGATTGAACAATCGCCTTATGCTAATTTTGAGTTAGTAGATGCCAATATCGGCAAGCTATTCACGCCAAGTAGCCATTACCAAACTCAGTCTTTGATTGTTGCCAAAGCTGTAGATGCACAGTTAAAAATTAGCATTGATGAAAAAAACATGGTGGTTGAAGCAAGTATAACAACTGCCCGCGGTGGAAAAATTATCAGCATGGACTGTGCTAAAGCAATGCTGGCTGAAGCCGGTGTTGTAAAAGGTATTAGTATCCGAGCGCTTGATACATTTTTAGGGCAACAATTTAAACAGCCCCCCGGCGCCCATTACTCCGCTATTATTGCACATGGCAGAATGCCCAAAGAAGGCACTGATGCTAAATTCGTGCGTTTATGCTCAACAGCACAAGACCGCGTATTAAGCCCACAAGAAACCACTGGCGGTAAAGTGGATATGCGCAACTTAGGTGCCATTATCACAGTTAAGCCTGGGACGCCGTTAATGCAGCGAGTTCCTGCAACCGGTGGAGAAGATGGCTTTACTGTATTTGGTGATGTTTTACCCGCTAAACCCGGAAAAGATCTCCCTCTTGAACCATTCGAAGGCACACGAATTGACCCAGCTAATAGCAATATGCTGATCGCGGATGCTAAAGGGGTGCCTGTTGCCCTACCCCGTGGTATGCGTGTTGATGATGTATTGTGTTTTCATCATGTTGATGTAAGTACAGGTCATGTTGAGTTTGATGGCAGTGTTATTATTAGTGGTGATGTTAAAGATGGTATGTTCGTTAAAGCAACGGGCGATGTTACAGTCTTAGGTTTTGTCGAATCAGCGACTATTGAAAGCAAGAGCGAAGTGACAATTATGCTAGGTGCGATTGGTCGTAAACGTGATAATGCAGATTCCTTTACTTGCAATATTACCGCCGAGCGCACTATTTCTGTTGGTTATGCTCAATATTGCCACATTAAAACACAGCAAGATCTGTTTATAGAGCGCCAAGCATTACACTGTGATTTAAGTGCTAGACGACTTATTCGTGTGGGCAAAGCGAACAATCCTCGCGGTAAAATTATTGGTGGCAATATTTTAGATGCTATGCGAATTGAAACAGGCGAGCTTGGTGCGCCATCAGGCACCAAAACTCGTGTTTTTATAGCGCAGTACTGGCATGATTTACGCCAAAAGCAGCAACAAATTAATGACTTTGAAAAGTTATTAGCAACAAAAGCCGCTGCCCTACAGCAAGCACGCAAAAAAGCCAACAAGATCCCAGATGCAACACAACGGGCTCATTACATTAATAAGATTACTGCAAGTGAGCAGCAAATTAAGTTAAAAACGGCCAGTACGAAAAAGAAAAAGCATTTGGTCAAACTAAAAATTTCACGGTTACTAGCAACAAGCAGGCTTAAAGTAAATGAGTTGATGCACCCAGGGGTGGAGCTTAAGATTGCACAAGAGAGTAAACAGTTTTCACGTATCTACCCTCCTAATATGCTGCGCTATGTTGAAGGAAAAATTACTCAGTCGTTTTAGCGGCTGAGTCTTGTTCTTCTTCAGTTACTTCGGTTTCTGGTAGCGGCCAACCACCAAGTTGCTGCCAGCGATTAACGATCAAACAAAATAGCTCGGCTGTGCGTTCGGTATCATAAAGCGCTGAGTGAGCTTGTTTGTTATCAAACTCAATACCAGCAGCTCTACACGCTTTGGCTAAAACGGTTTGCCCTAATGCAAGCCCTGCAAGTGAGGTGGTATCAAAGCTAACAAATGGATGAAATGGTGTACGCTTAATTTTACAACGCTCAATCGCTGCATTTAAAAAGCCGTGATCAAACGCTGCGTTATGTGCTACAACCACTGAACGCTGACAACCTGCTGCTTTTTGTGCCTTGCGCACAACTTTACAGATCTCTTTAATCGCTTCTTCTTCTGGTACAGCACCACGTAAAGCTGAAAACGGATCAATACCATTAAACTCAATAGCCGCTTGCTCGATATTCGCGCCTTCAAATGGCTCAACATGAAAATGAACTGTGTGATCAATACTTAACACACCATGTTCATCCATTTTTAATACAGATGCGGCAATTTCTAATAGCGCATCGGTGTCTTTA
Organism: Pseudoalteromonas thalassia; assembly: GCF_049257215.1. Lineage (NCBI taxonomy): Bacteria > Pseudomonadati > Pseudomonadota > Gammaproteobacteria > Alteromonadales > Pseudoalteromonadaceae > Pseudoalteromonas > Pseudoalteromonas thalassia. Next base: position 474,578 of record NZ_JBMMUE010000001.1, on the reverse strand, counting down.
TTAAAGCCTGCAGTTTCAACATCAATCACAACAGGAAAAAAGCCACGAAAGCGTTTTGCGAAAAGAGTTTGTTCAGTATTTTCCATAGTCTTCTTGGTTTGCCAGTGTAAGCTGGCTATTATGTCAAAAACCACGGCTGCTCTGCTAGGGGTAATACACTGAAATCGTATATTCTTAACAAGTTTTTAGGCACATTATTTGCTTTAAACTAATCAGCTAGCGCTGTGCTATGCAGTTTTAACTATTTAGCACACAAACTTGCCAATTAATTGGCATTGATGATTTGTTGGAGATTTACCGTGATGAAGTTTTCATTACTCCCTTTAAGTTTAAGCCTTATGTCGCTATTTGCTGCCACACATACAAGCGCAGCTATGCGTGAGTACACTGCAACAGCAGATACTTCTAACTGGAATATGGTTAAAACATCTCGCTTAGAATGCCAATTAAATCATGAAGTTCCTTACTATGGTGAGGCTATTTTTAGCACCACGGCCAGTAAAAATAAAGACGTTAACTTTAATCTTGATATGGTTGTTAGGCCAGATAACTACAGCATTGCTGGCTTAAAAGCAGTGCCACCACACTGGCGTGCAGGCACCCCAGCCCGTGATTTAGCTAATATGAAGCTGTTACGAAAGTTTGACGGCGAACTGGGTAATAAAACTGCGTGGGAGATGCTCACAGAACTTGAAAAAGGTTACCAACCGACATTTTATTACCAAGACTGGCAAAACAGTGCCGACAAAATTGCCGTTGGCTTATCAAGTGTTAACTTCAAGCAAGCCTACTGGGCATTTTTACAATGTCGCGATGCCATGTTGCCCTACAGTTTCGAAGATATTTCGTTCACTGTAATGAATTACGAACCAAACAGCAGCAACTTAACTAAGACATCGCAAAAGCGCTTGGAGAAAATAGCTGAATACTTAAAGTACGATACGAGTATTGCCTCTATATCAATCTCGTCTTACACCGATAGTTACGGCGGCCGCTGGAATAACCTCGAATTATCTAAAAAGCGCGCAAAAGCGATTAAAGACTATATAGTTAGCTTAGGTATTGATGAAAATAAAATTGATACTGAAGGATACGGTGAAAAACGCCATGTTGCCAGTAACGACAACATTCTTGGCCGGAACACAAACCGCCGTTTAGTGATTCAAATTGCTAAAATGTAGTAGCCGCTATTGCGGCTACTCGCTTTAACCCATTTCTAATGGCTTGATACCTTTAAAACGTTTTATCCATTTATCGCCAAACTGGAAGAACGCTAGGCTTATCATAATAACCGTTGCACCAATTACCAGCTCTTGATCAATTGGTTCATCGTTTAATAAGCCACCTATAGCAATTGCAAAGCTCGGTGTGATCAACGTTGTTAATGCTACTGTACTCGCGTTCAATTTTTGCAATACATGAAAATAAGCCAGCGCACCAATTAATGAACCAAACACGCCTAAGTAAACAATTGAGTACAGTGATTTTGCGCTCCACATCTGGCTATTAAGTTGGCCATCTACCAGCAACCAAGTAATAAAAAACAGTGGCGTTACAAATACTAAAGCACCAAATGTGGTGGCCATTGGGTGAATAGCAATTCTTACCCGTTTGATCATCACGCCACTTAAACTAAAAAAGCACACTGCCATAAATACATATAGCAGACCACTAAGCTGCTCTACCCCACCTTGAATATGGCGCTGACTCACTAAAAATAAGCCAATTAAGGCGCAACCAAGTGCCGCAAGCTTAACCGCACTGAACTTAGGTTCGTTCAAGATCTTTTGCGCAAGTAAACCCGACAAAATTGGCGCAAGGCCAAACATCAACGAGATTAACCCTGAAGGCACCGTTTTAGCGGCCATGTAGCTTAATAACATGCCACCAAAAATACCAATGCTCGAATAGCCATAGAGGAACAAAGCGCGGCGATGCCAAGGCACTCGGATATTAGCCACAGCAACGACAAAGGCAGCCAACACCAGTCCCACCAGCATGCGTAAAAACACGGCTAGGGTCGGCGCTACCGTTTCACTACTCCAAACAATACCCAGTGGTGTTGTTGACCAAATCACCACCATTAAAAAATATGAGGCTTTAACAGGCACAAGCTTATTCCTTTAAAAAGGCGAAAAAAGCGGAAGAGAATTTAAAAGAGAAATAACCAACCGCTTAGGACGCGGTTAGTAAAACTTACTTAATTAACCGCAGCACATAACAGACCATACGACTGATGAGGTCAGGCGCATACAATTGTTTGTTGGTCGTTGGTTTAGCTGCATCATGGTATTTAAAAAGTAAGTTGAAGAAGCTTAAGAATCCACCCAAATGGTGATTTTGTCAACACTAAAACTCAGACAATTTTCCATAAAGTTTCTAGGCGTTTTCAACGGCCTGTTTGCACATGTAAATCATAAGTTACATTTAATTTCTTTGATTTATAACAAAACTATTTAAGTTTTGTTAAACAAGTTATATCTTGCTTGCCTCTCACGAAGTTTAAGGGGCAAAAAGTGCTTAAAAATAAAACAATAGGTAGCATGTTAATTGTTGCTGGCACCACCATAGGTGCAGGGATGCTGGCATTGCCTATCGCCTCAGCAGGGCTTGGTTTCACAACAGCGTTATCACTTATCTTACTTACATGGATTTTAATGACCTACACAGCATTATTGATGCTAGAGCTACATCAATATGCCGACAGAGACGCAACCCTCAATACCTTAGCTAAATCATGGTTAGGTAAACGTGGACAATGGGTGGCTAACTTTTCAGTGATGTTTTTGTTTTACGCATTATGCGCGGCGTATATCGCAGGTGGCGGTGCACAATTACAAGAAAAGCTTAACTCTGGTTTATCGCTTTCTTTAGCGCCGCAAGTTGGTTCAGTCATTCTGGCTGTGGTAATTGGTACGGTGGTTACGCTCGGCACTAGTAAAGTTGATAAACTTAACCGCGTACTTTTCACTATAAAGGTATGCGTACTAGCGAGCTTATTTTATATGCTGACACCATATGTTCACGGTCAGCACTTACTTGAAATGCCGATTGAACAAGGTCTGATTTTATCTGCAATTCCAGTGGTATTTACTTCATTTGGTTTTCATGGCTCTATTCCGTCGATTGTGAAATACGTGGGTTTAGATATCAAAACACTTCGTAAAGTGATGGTGGCAGGTGCAGCCCTGCCTTTAGTGATTTACATTTTTTGGCAGTTACTTAGCCAAGGCATGATGAGTCAAAGCGACTTGCTACAAAGCCAAGGGTTACCTGGATTCGTAAGCAGTGTCGCTAGCATTGCTCACAGCCCACATGTTGCCACAGCAGTAAACATTTTTGCTGATTTAGCGTTGGCCACGTCTTTCTTAGGGGTGAGTTTAGGCTTATTCGACTTTTTTGCTGATGCATTTAAAAAAGGTGATGGCAGTAAAGATCGTATCAAAACAGCCTTGATCACCTTTATTCCACCGCTTGGTTTTGCGCTATTCTACCCGCAAGGGTTTATTATGGCGCTTGGCTACGCCGCCATTGCGCTGGTTATTTTAGCGGTGTTTTTACCGGTTGCTATGGTCTATAAGCAACGAAGCAACAAACCAGATGCGGGTTACCAAGTTAAAGGCGGTAATATTGGTTTAGCACTGGCCGCCCTGTTTGGTGTGCTTATTATTAGTGCTCAAGGTTTACAAATGGCGGGGCTTATTCCAGCTATTGGTTAAACAACTAATCAAATCAAAAAAGCACCCGAGGGTGCTTTTTTTGTGTCTGGTTTAAGGTGAAATTAAAAAACCATCGCCTTACCGCGGCCAGATGCTTCAGAGGCCGCATCTAATTTACCGTCTTTATTAATGATCACATGTAAATCACCAAAATGGCGCTCATCAAGTGTATAACCCATTTTCTCAAGGGCTTTAACAACTTTTGGTTCAAGACCTGTGTGGTATCTAATCACATTTTTAGGCCATAACTGGTGATGAAAACGAGGACTATCTACAACCTGCTCGGCGGTCATATCAAATTCAATGGCATTTAAAATAGACTCATACACAGAGCTAATAATCGTGGTGCCACCCGGCGAGCCAGTTACCATTTTAACTTTGTTATCTTGAAGTAGAATGGTCGGTGTCATTGAGCTTAGCATGCGTTTATGTGGTTGAATTTCGTTAGCTTTACCACCAATTGCACCAAATACATTCATCACACCTGGCTTGGCACTGAAGTCATCCATTTCATCATTCAAAATAAATCCTGCGCCAGAAACAACAACGCCACTCCCAAAGCTCAAGTTTATCGTCGTGGTATTCGCTACCGCATTGCCCCACTTATCTAGAATAGAAAAGTGCGTTGTTTGTTCACTTTCGTGTAAACCAGGTTTGATGTTCTCGGTAGTTGAAATGGCATCTGGACGAATTGTACTTGCTCGCTTGGCGAGATAGTCATCTGCAAGCAATGCAGTTTTTGGCACTTCATAAAAATCAGGGTCGCCTAAATATTCAGCTCTGTCGGCGAATACGCGTTTACCTACTTCAGCCAAAATATGGACATAGGTTGTTGAATTGTGCTCAAGTGTTCCTTTTGGCTTTGCAAGGTCGTACATTTTTAGCCACTGTAAAATAGCAATACCACCTGAACTTGGTGGTGGCGATGTGAGCACTTCGTAACCACGCCAGTTACCCTTAATTGGTGTACGCGATTTAGCTTCATAAGCTTTTAAGTCTTGCTCAGTAATAATGCCACCATGTTGCTTCATAAACGTCGCAATGATTTTCGCAGTCTCACCTTCGTAAAAGCCTGCTTTACCTTGGTCACGAATACGCTTTAATGTGGCGGCAAGTTCAGGCTGCTTGAAAACCTTGTTTGCTTTGGCATCAGCAAAGTAATCTGAAAAGTTAATGTTAACCGACTTCTTAGCCATTCGCGCAATGTAACGCTCAATACTGGCGGCTAATTTTGGATGAACCACAAAACCTTGCTCTGCTAACTTAACTGCAGGCTCTAGCAGAGTTTTCCACTCTAAACTGCCGTGCTTTTGATGCGCAAGCCACATACCTGCAACACTGCCCGGTACACCACTTGCGTGAATACCGTATACCGACATGTTATCGATGACATTTCCTTTTTCATCAAGATACATATCTCTGTGTGCAGCAGCTGGAGCCGTCTCACGGTAATCAATAAAATCACCCTTGCCATCTTTTTGGATCAGCATAAAACCGCCACCGCCAATATTACCGGCTTCAGGTAAAGTAACTGCTAATACGAACTGTGCAGCAATTGCTGCATCAACTGCATTACCCCCCTGCTCTAAAATGGCACGAGCGGTGTCGCTGCTGTAACTATCAGGCATAGCCACAGCTGCTTGCTTAGCAAGTAGTGACTGATGACAAAATAATACGGCTACGAAACATAATCGCACTGCATACTTAACTATATGAGTCATAGAACTTCCTTTTTTATTGATGAAACTTTCACCCATTTACGCATGTTAAAGCTGGTTGGGTCAATCAGTTGTGTTCAAATGGTGTTAATTGCTCTTTTGGACAAGAGTAGAGCACCGCAGGTAATTTGCCGTGCTCATCTGTATGGTTATAGTTTTTAATAAATTTAAGCCCGAGCTTTTCCATCACTTTAATAGAGCCGATGTTATCCTTCAGTGCTGTTGCTGAGAGCGATTTAACTGTTGGATCCTGACATACCGCATGGGCAACAGCTAATGCAGCCTCAGACGCATAACCTTTGCCCCAGCTAATTTGTTTAAAGCGCCAACCAATTTCTAAATCACTGTAATCAGGCTGTTCAAAAAAGCCCATAGGCCGTACTAATACCCAGCCGATAAATGTATTGCTCTCGATGATATTTACCTGCCAAAGCCCCCATCCTTTTTGCTCATTACGATATGCATCCAAGCGTGGAATGAATACCTCTTTGATAGTCTGCATACTGGATATTTTGCCACGAGTTAGATATTTCATTACCTCTGGGTCGTTATCGAGCTCATATAAAAGCTCGGCATCATTGCCATCCATTAATCGAAAACTTAAACGTGTTGTTCTAGCTATGTTCATTTTTATTTGTTTATACTGCTTGTGGAGTTGGATAACCATTAGAGAAAATTATGAAAAAATTAGCAAGCTTAGTTTTATTAGGCTGTATAGCCTTAACAGGATGTGACGATGCCGAGCAAGCAAAGAAAGATGCCAGCGAAGCAAAAGAAGAAGTAAAGCAAGCTCTTAATGACGCTTGGGGCGACGTAAAAGACGCCACCAATGAGTTTAATGATGACTCGCTGCAAGAATTACTCGAAGAGAGTAAAAAAATGGGCTTAAACATGTATGACGACGGTAAAGAAATTGCCTTAGACGCATGGATTGAGAGCAAAGAAGCAGCAGGTGAACTTACCGAAAAAACCAAGCAAAAAGCCAAGGAGCTAGCTGAACAGCTAAAAGAAGTGCGTGAACAACGCGAGCAAGAAAAAAATAATTAATAAAAAGGGCAAGTATTTACTTGCCCTTTTTTGTTAGTAATTAAAGCTCAAATTCTTTTTTGAATTTTAAGCCAAATTCGCTGCGGTCGTTGCTGCGCATCACGCCAACAAAGCCAGATTGTTGTAAGCGACCTACATCATAAACTTCGTTTAACACGTTCTCACCGTAAAGAGTCACTTCAAAGTCACCGTTCGGGTTTAAGTAAGAGATGTTAAAGCCAACTAATTCACGCGAATCAATGTGTTCACTTTGGTTGAAAACTGATTGACCTTGCATATCGCTACGGTAAGAGTAGTTTGCGTTTACTGCCACTGTGCCACCGTTACTTAAATCAATGAAATAAGAAGGTGCGACCATCACAGTCCAACGTGGTGTTAGTGCTGGTGAATCACCTTTACCAATACCTAATACACCGTCATCTACTTCTGTGATTTCTGAATCTAGGTAACCAATAGCACTACGTAGCGTAAAGTCATCAGTAAATGCAATTGTTGTCTCAAGCTCGATACCTTGTGCTTTAGATTCACCCGCATTTTCTACGATAGTAACGAAACCGCCACCTGCAGTTGGATCTGAGAATGGTAATGCAAGGTCTGTGTAGTCAGTAACAAACACTGCAAGCATCATAGATATATCTTCATGTACCTGACCTTTAAGGCCTAGCTCATAGTTAATAGCTTTTGTTTCATCGAAAGAAACAAATTGATCAGGACCACCAAATGGACGCGGTGGGAAACCACCTGTTTGATAACCTTTTTGGATTTGGCCATACACGTTCATGTTATTGCTAAGCTGGTACGACGCATTTAAATCCCATGTTACTGCATCAAAATCAGCACTTACGTATTTACGTGTCGCAAACGTTGGGAACAAGGCATCGGCTTCTTTTTTATCTTTCGAATAACGTAGACCACCACCCACCGTTAAATCGTCGCTTAGGTCATAGCTTGCATTGATATAAGCCGCGTATGAGTTAGTCTCTTGGTTGATATCAAAGTAACCGTAATCACCAAACGACGCGGTAGTACCATCATTTAAAAGGCCATCTGGTGTGTTGAATGGGCTAAATACAAACGGACCAGAACTTGTGAAGCCATCTTCATTAAAGAAGTACAAACCAGACACAAAGTCCATGTTATCGAAGCTACCGTTTAATTGGATTTCGAATGAATATTGATCTGCACCACCTTCTTCAGGGAATTCAGATAAGTTAAGAGCTACAGCGTCATCATCAAGACCACCTTCATACTCTGAGCTACGGTAGCTGGTGATGAACTTAGCTGTGTAGGTATTATTGATGTCCCAATCAGCGGTTAAAGACGTGCCCCAGCCTGAGTAAGCTGTCGACTCAATACCTGCTACCGTTGATGCTAAATCATCAGGATCGCTTGGTAACATATCTTCTGTTAGTAATGGGAAATCACCATTGAATGGGTCATTCGGATCCAGTGGCGCTGTTAATTCAATTGTGTATGGTGATTGGCCTGATTCGTTATCAACACCATCAATTGAGAACACAAAAGATAAGTCGCTGCTTGCTTGCCATTTAAGCGCCATACGACCGCTTAACTCTTGCTCTTCACCGATTTCTTTTTCTGGGTTAGCAAGTTTAATCGCTTCACCTACACCATCGCGTTGCTTATAAGACACGCTTGCAGACATGCTTACAGTGTCGGTGAGGCTGTTATTAAAGTAAACGTCACCCGCTAAACGGCCACGGCTACCTACTTTTGCCGTTGTCGTTACAATGCCTTCATCACCTGGTTGCTTAGTAATAATATTTACAGCACCACCTAATGTGTTACGACCGTACAAAGTACCTTGTGGACCACGTAACACCTCTACACGCTCAACATTTGGTAATGATAAGTTTGAGCCCATTTGGCGACCAAGGTAAACACCGTCTAGGTAAACACCCACGCCCGGATCAGTTGTGATCACGTGGTCTTGTAAACCAATACCACGAATAAACACGGATGCATGGGCCGCATTACCTACACCATAACGGGTGATGTTTAGGTTAGGTACGTATTTACCAATGTCTTCTAGGTTGCTCATGTTTGCTTTATCAATCAGGTTTTCACCGATTGATGTCACCGCTGTTGGCGACTCAAAAATGCTTTCTGTACGCTTACGCGCTGTTACTTCGATTTTCTCGAAAGCATCTTGTTTAGCAGAGGTTTTTTCTTGCTCAGCAAACGCTGAAGTAGATAATGCAGCAACAATGGCCACAGTTAACTGTGAGAGATGACGTAATTTCAATTAAAACTCCAAAGGATACCGTGTGTGTATTTTCGCCCATAAATTTCAGGCATAAAAAAAGACGCTTAGCTATAAGCATCTTTCCTCTGGAAGGGCATTATATGTCAGTTTTGTGAAAACATGTATAATTATTTTATTTTTTATTAATTTTAAATAACATCCTCCTTAATATGTATTATAAATAGCATAATTTTACCCAAAACAACTCCTTCCTTGATCTCACCATTCATTTGCATGCAAACAGACAAGGTTAAAATTTTTAGAAAGTAAACCTGTAGCGCTTAGCTAAAAGCAATTAAATCTTCATTAACTCCTCTTACTTTTGATTGAATAACAAACAATAAATAGTCTATGCTTTTAGTTGACCCCATTTTGCAAGGAGCAAACTTTGAAATTACCTACCCCTTTGCGTGTTGCTATTTTAGCCGCAGCCACTGCGATTTCACTTACAGGCTGTCAACTCACCTCTAGCGAACTACCTGCTATTAGCGATACAGGTACCAAGCATATTGGTCATGTAGTTTGGCACGATCTTATTACCCCTGATTTAGCACAATCTAAAGCCTTCTATGGCGATGTGTTTGGTTGGCAGTTTAAGCAGGTTAACGACAGCTATTTACTCGCTACCTCAGACGGTCAATTAATTGCAGGTATGGCTGAGCTTGATAATAAGCAAAATGCCAGCCATTGGCTGAGCATGTTAAGTACTGACAATATCGCTGCAATAAGCGAAAAAACAGTCACAGCTGGCGGTAAAGTTTTAATTGCTAGTACAGAAATTAAAGGACGAGGCAGCATAGCAGTATTAGAAGATCCGCAAGGCGCGGTATTTTCTTTGATCAACACAGTTAATGGTGACCCAGCTGCTACATACAGTGATAATCGTTGGATATGGCAAGAAGTCTGGACTGACAACCCTGAGCAAAGTCAGTCTTTTTATCAATCGCTTGGCAATTATTCTGTTCAGACTAAAACACTGGGTGAGAATAACTATAAATATCTAACAGCCGATAATAAACCGGCTATTGGTTTTGTTAAAAAGCCTGACACTAACATTGGCAATACCTGGGTTAACTACATTAAAGTTGCCAATATTTCCGACACACTCCTTAAAGTAAAAGCCGCAGGTGGTGTAGTTCTTATGGCGCCGACTCAACAAGTGCGAAATGGCAGTGTAGCCATTATTCGTGATCCTGCAGGCGCAGGTATTGTAATTCAGGAGCAAATGTAATGAAAAAACGCATTCTAAAAATAGCCACGGTAGCAGCCACCTTAGTGCTACTAAATGCATGCACACCTTATGCTAGCCTTGATATTAATGCCCCTTTTAAAGTTGGGCCTGTCTATGTAAACCCAAGTATTGGCATTGGCGGGACGCTTTAAAAATAAAAGTCTCCGCCCTTAATTAATGCTTTATCTTTAAACGCTGGACGTGCGAAAGCACGTCTTCAGCTTTTGCACCTAAATAAACATAAATAGCTAAAGCCAATAACAGCCCCGCCACAGCAAACATCATCAGCACAGCAGGAATAACATACTCAGTTTGCCCAAGCGCAGCCTTGAACATAGTTAATAATGCCTCAATCGATACTGCAATCAGAATAGTCGAAATAAAACGCGTGATAGTGCGGCGAGTCGAGCTATGGCGGAAGATATCTTTATGCATCAAAATTTCTTCCTCGAGAATTGTTTTTCCTAAATCAAAAATGGCTAATGCAAGAGTAACGAAAATGATGATTGTAAAAGGTTTTAATGGATCAGAATGAGGCTGCTCACTCATTAACAGTTCTAGCATACCGATGAATACTTGATAGAGTAAATAAAAGACTAAACAAAACAAACAACCAACAATTAAGCCGTAGCCAGCTTTAAAGTAAGCGGTCATGCTTGCACGTTTAGTATCACCCATAATAAATTCAACCAGCTCAGTTAAGCAGACATCTATCACAAGAAAATAATGCCCCCCTTGTTTCTTTTCGACCGGTTTAATTGCAGAAATACATAAATGCCTAGTTGCTGTCGAGATATAAGGAGAGGTGAAATGTGCCTCAGGTGCGCTCGACACTAATAAAAAATAAGGCCTAGCGCTTAAATCCTGCCCAGCTCCTTTATGCGCCAAGTACTTCTTGTACTGACGTTTAAAGCAGACATTATCACCGAGCTGAATACCTTGCTCATTTAAGCAATACTGTAACTCTAAGAACGGATACTGTTTTACAAGTTGCTGATAGTCTTGTTCGTTGGTGATTGAAGCTTGCACACTCGCTAAAATAGACAGTAGTAAATTGTGTATCAGCAATTGTTGTTCTTCATATCGCTCAATTGCACTGAGATAACTCATTCTCGCCATCTTTGTATCCTTAAGAGAATAGATACAACTAAGTAAGCAAGGTGTGCTCCAAGTTTAAAAAGCGATAATAATCAGCTTAATATAAAAAATGACGATATAAAATTAGAATAATGGCACTAAAAAAGTGCATCGTGTGTTGTATAAAGCACTAAAACGAAAAAAGCCGTAACACGCTGTGTTACGGCTTTTTAATTTTGGTGCGGATGGGGGGACTTGAACCCCCACGGCCGAAGCCACCACCCCCTCAAGATGGCGTGTCTACCAATTCCACCACATCCGCATACAATTCTGTATGTTGTTAAGCTTTTTGTTTACTTGAGGAATGAAAACAGCTTAACAAGTATTAGCCTAAGCCAATTAATTTGGTACGTCAGAGCTCTTTTCTTCTGTTACCGGCACATCGTTTTGTGCAGGAGTAACAGTTTCAACAGCTGGCGCAGCTTCTAGGTTTTCCCACTCATCAGTCTTTTTAATTTGACCAGCTGTTAGGTTGCCTAGAACAATACTTAGCACAAAGAAAATTGTTGCTAAGATTGTGGTTGTTTTAGTCATGAAGTTACCAGCACCAGATGAGCCAAACACGGTTGCAGAAGCACCTGCACCAAATGATGAACCCATATCTGCGCCTTTACCTTGTTGGATTAAAACCATACCAACTAGAGCTAAAGCAACAATTAAATAAACTACTAATAAAATTTCGTACATCTTATACGGTCCCTTTTGCACTTTCGCAGATTGCAGTAAATGAGTCTGCTTTTAGACTTGCGCCACCAATTAGGCCACCGTCAATATCTGGTTGTGCAAATAATAATTCGCTATTTTTTTCATTCACGCTACCACCATATAAGATGGTTAATTGCTGCGCTAAGTCATCATCTAAAGAAGCAATTTTCTCACGGATAAACTTATGAACAGCTTGCGCTTGCTCAGGTGAGGCAGTCTTACCTGTGCCAATGGCCCAAACGGGCTCGTATGCTACCACAGAATTCTTCAGTGCTGCTACACCTAATTTGTTAATTACAGCATCAATTTGTGCTGCAACTACTAATTCGGTTTCATTTGCTTCACGTTGCTGTTCACTTTCACCAACACATAGTACCGGTGTTAAACCAACATCTTGCGCACGAGCAAATTTATCTGCCACAACCTCATCTGATTCGCCATAAATACTACGACGTTCAGAGTGTCCAACAAGTGTGTATGTTGCACCTAAGTCTTTAACCAGTTGCGCATCTACTTCACCGGTAAATGCACCTGCTTGGTTCTCAGAAACAGTTTGTGAACCAACCACAACATCTTGCTGAGTTACAGCGTTAATTAATGGGAATGGTGGAAAAACCACAATATCAAATTCATCCGATTGAACATCTTTAATAGCGCTAGATAGCTGTTCAACAAGCTCTAATGAGCCGTTCATTTTCCAGTTACCTGCTACCATCGGCTTACGTGCTGCCATATTTCCACTCCACATTAGAAAGCGGGCAAGATACTAACTCGACTTGCCCTAAGTTACAAGAGGTTATTGTTATACCACGGTTTGTTTGCTCACAGATTCAACAACTGCGGCAATTTTTTGAGCACTATCAAGGACAATTTTCTCTTGCTCAGCTTCAACCATCACGCGAACAACAGGTTCAGTCCCTGATTTTCGTAGTAACACTCGTCCTGTATCTCCTAGTTGCGCTTCAACTTCAGCAACCATATCGATAACAGCCTGAGCTTGTGTTGGATCTGTGCCCTGAGGGTAACGTACGTTGATCATTTTCATTGGGTATTTTGTAAAGCCAGCGCCGAGGTCTTGTAATGTTTTATTTTGCGCGACCATAGCTGCGAGTACTTGTAAGCTCGAGATAATACCATCACCCGTACTGATCAGGTCTAAATTCAATACGTGCCCTGAACTCTCACCACCAATTTTCCAGCCTTTTTCTTGTAAAAGCTCCATAACGTAGCGATCGCCCACTTTACTACGAGCAAAACCAATGCCGCGCGCTTTTAGGGCATTCTCTAGGCCCATATTTGACATAACGGTGCCAACAACACCACCACCTAGAATATCGTCATTAGCAGCTTGGCATGCAATGATGTAAACAATATCATCACCATCAAAAACTCTGCCATTGTGATCAACCATCATTACGCGGTCACCATCACCGTCATAAGCAATACCCACATCAGCATTATGTTCTAATACTTTGCGTTTAAGAGTTTCAACATGAGTTGCACCACACTCTAAGTTGATATTTACCCCATTTGGCTCGCAAGCATGACAAATAACCTCTGCGCCTAGCTCACGCATTACCGAAGGAGCAATGTGGTATGTAGCGCCATTGGCACAATCAAGCACAATTTTTAACCCTTCTAATGACAGGCCTTGTGGAAATTGGCTTTTACAAAACTCAATATAGCGACCATCCGCTGTTTCTAAACGACGAGCTTTACCTAGTTTGTCTGAGGCAACACAGGTCATAGGCTCATCCATCATAGCTTCTATTTCAAGCTCAACTTCATCAGGTAGCTTTAAGCCTCTGCTTGAAAAGAATTTAATACCGTTATCATGATATGGATTATGCGATGCACTAATTACAATGCCTGCTTCAGCACGGAATGTTTGGGTTAAATAAGCAACAGCAGGTGTCGGCATAGGGCCCAAAAGAACAACATCAATACCCGCCGCAATTAAACCTGCTTCAAGCGATGTTTCCAGCATATAACCTGAGATACGAGTATCTTTACCAATTATAACTTTCTTGGTGCCAATTTTTGATAGTACACGACCAGCAGCCCAGCCTAGTTTTAAAGCAAATTCAGGGGTGATTGGAAACTCCCCAACCATGCCACGAACGCCATCCGTGCCAAAATATTTTCTTGTTTTACTCATTTGTAATTCCTTTCTTACATGCTTGCCATACGCTAAGCACATCGACTGTTTCTAATACATCATGTACACGAATAATTTTAGCGCCATTTTGGGCCGCAATTAATGCTCCCGCTAAGCTACCTGCTAAACGCTCACTCGTGTCTCTTTTTAATAAGTTACCTATCATTGATTTGCGTGATAAGCCTGCTAACACTGGTAGATTAAATTGATTAAACTCATCAAACCTATCAAGGATTTGATAGTTATGAGCCAGTGTTTTTCCAAATCCAAAACCTGGATCCAGTATAATTCGATGTTTCTGAATACCCGCTTGCTCGCATGCTGCAATACGCTCGGCAAAAAAACGGTTTATGTCTGCAAATAAATCAGTATATACCGGATTACTTTGCATAGTTCGTGGCTGCCCTTGCATGTGCATTAAACAAATAGCCACATCTGGGTACTCAGCAAGTACATCTATAGCCCCAGGTTCTTGCAACGCTCTTACATCATTTATGATATCAGCACCGGCAATAATCGCTTGACGCATCACTTCGCTTTTACTGGTATCTATAGAAATAATGCAATCGCTACTTTGCCTAAGTGCTTTAACCAATGGGATTACGCGTTTTAGCTCTTCATCTAAAGACACATCAGGTGCGCCTGGGCGAGTGGATTCACCACCAATATCAATAATTTTTGCGCCTTGATTTAAAAGAGCTTGCGCTTGTTTGACAGCGCTGTCGAGCTGACAGTAGTTGCCGCCATCTGAGAAAGAGTCAGGGGTTACGTTTAAAATCCCCATTACAATAGGGTCGTCGAGGTGTAAAGTGCGACCTCGGGGTAATTTAATAGCGGTCATCGATCACCTTTACTGCTTCCATGGCAAAAAATACAGTATTGTTTTCTGCTACAAAAAAGCCCCGGCATGCGGGGCTTTTGCTTTTTCTATTTTAGCGATTATTCAGCTTTGTCATCAAGGTTTGTTTCATCCTTTTTTACTGAATCTTCGCTTTTTGTCTCTTCGGGTGCCGATTCTACTTTCGGAGCCGAAGATTTTTTGTCATCTGGACGACGGTCATGAACATCACGAGGTTCACGAACTGGCTTACGAGCCATTAAGTCATCAATTTGACCCGCATCAATCGTCTCGTACTTCATAAGTGCATCTTTCATCGCATGAAGAATGTCGATGTTATCTTTTAATATTTGCTCAGCACGTTGGTAGTTACGGTCTGAGAACAAACGCACTTCACTATCGATAACTTTAGCTGTTTCATCTGACATGCTCATAGCACGGCTACCACCGCCACCCATGTACATTTCGTTTTGATCTTCAGCATAAAGTAATGGACCTAGCTTTTCACTTAGACCCCACTGAGTAACCATTTTACGGGCAATATCAGTTGCACGTTCAATATCGTTACTTGCGCCCGTAGTTACTTTATCTTCGCCATAGATTAAAGCTTCAGCAATACGGCCACCATAAAGACTCGAAATCATTGACTCCAGCAGCTCTTTTGAGTGACTCACGCGGTCTTGCTCTGGCAAGTACATAGTGACACCCAGTGCACGGCCACGAGGGATAATAGATACTTTATACACAGGGTCATGTTCAGGCACCATGCGACCAACAATCGCGTGACCCGCTTCGTGGTAAGCAGTCATTTCTTTTTCTTGCTCACTCATCACCATGGTCTTACGCTCTGCACCCATCATGATTTTATCTTTTGCTGCATCAAACTCTGCCATGCTTACAACACGCTTGTTACCACGTGCAGCATATAGCGCAGCTTCGTTAACTAAGTTAGCAAGATCAGCACCAGAGAAACCTGGCGTACCACGTGCAATTACAGCCGCTTCTACGTTGTCACCTAGTGGTACTTTACGCATATGTACTTTTAGGATCTGTTCACGTCCGCGAATGTCTGGTAAACCAACAACAACTTGACGGTCAAAACGACCAGGACGTAATAACGCTGGGTCTAATACATCAGGGCGGTTGGTAGCTGCGATAACAATAATACCTTCGTTACCTTCAAAACCATCCATCTCTACAAGCATTTGGTTAAGTGTTTGCTCACGCTCATCGTGACCACCACCCATGCCGGCGCCACGTTTACGCCCTACCGCATCAATTTCGTCGATAAAGATGATACACGGTGCGGCTTTCTTCGCTTGCTCGAACATGTCACGTACACGTGATGCACCAACACCAACGAACATTTCAACGAAATCAGAACCTGAGATTGTGAAAAACGGCACTTTTGCTTCACCTGCAACGGCTTTTGCAAGTAACGTTTTACCTGTACCCGGAGGACCTACCATTAGTACGCCTTTCGGGATGCTACCACCTAGCTTTTGAAATTTAGATGGGTCACGTAAGAAGTCAACCAGCTCAGTTACATCTTCTTTTGCTTCGTCACAACCAGCAACATCAGCAAAAGTAGTTTTAACTTGGTCTTCACTCATCAGGCGCGCTTTACTCTTACCGAAAGACATCGCGCCTTTACCGCCACCACCTTGCATTTGACGCATGAAGAAAATCCATACACCAATAAGCAGTAACATTGGGAACCAAGAGATTAAAATGCTGGCGAGGAAAGACTGCTCTTCAGGCTTTACACCTTTCACATTGACATTGCTTTTTAATAAATCGTTCAAAATGTCTTTATCATACATTGGCATGATAGTTTGAAAGCGCTCACCGTTTGTTTTGGTGCCAGTAATAGTACCTGTTGTGCTTTCGATTGAAACTTCTTGAATAGCGCCGCTACGAGCATCGCTTACAAACTGAGTGTAACTTGTTTGGCGATCAACTTGATCACCACCATTAAAGCTCTGAAACACTGACATTAGCACTACTGCAATGACCAGCCAGAGTATTAGATTTTTCGCCATATCGCTCAAGGGGTTAACCTCTTGTATCCAATTAATTTAAATTCAACTTAACGCTGCACAACTGTACTACAGTTTGTAGCCTGTCGCCACTATATAAACTTCCCGAGAACGGGCACGCGAAGCATCGGGCTTTCTAATTTTTACCGCTTTAAAGCTATTACGTACGTCCTGCAAGTATTGATCAAATCCTTCGCCTTGGAATACTTTGACACAAAATGCGCCGTTTTTCTTTAAAACTTGGTGACACATATCCAACGCGAGTTCTACTAGGTACATACTACCAGCTTGGTCAACAGATGTATTGCCGCTCATATTTGGTGCCATGTCAGAAAACACCACATCAACATTTTTTCCGTCAATACGAGTTAATAACGCATCAAGCACGGCTTCTTCACGGAAGTCGCCTTGCAAAAAGTCGACACCTGCTAGCGAATCCATTGGTAGGATATCACACGCAATAACTTGACCATTATCACCTACTTTTTCTGCTAAGTATTGTGACCAACTACCTGGAGCCGCACCTAAATCAACCACCGTCATTGATGGTTTTATTAATTTATCTTTGTTTTGAATTTCGTCTAATTTGAATACCGCACGAGAACGCCAGCCTTTCTTTTGCGCTTCGTGAACATAAGGATCGTCGAAATGTTCCTTCAGCCAACGCTTAGAACTGGCTGAATGTTTTTTATTTGCCATAAAATTAATACGTAACTAATTAGTAATATTCTCTAGATGGCGTTAGAATACCCTTAATTCAAGCCATATTCAGCAAAATTTGTAACAACATGAAATTATCGAACAAACAAAAGCAGTTTTTAAAAGGTCAAGCACACAGTTTAAAACCTGTTGTATTACTTGGTGCTAACGGTTTAACCGAAGGTGTTTTGGTTGAGATTGACAGCGCTTTAGACATTCACGAATTAATCAAGGTTAAAGTACCTACTGATGATCGTGAAACTAAAGCATTGATTTTTGATGCGATTGTTCGCGAGACTAAAGCAGAGAAGCTTCAAACAATTGGTCACACAATTGTTCTGTATCGTCAAAGCGAAGATAAAAAAATTCAATTACCACGCGGCTAAGTCCGTATCGGCAATTTAAAAATAAAAGCCAGCGTTACTCGCTGGCTTTTCTATTTCTGAATCGATTTTATTTTGTAACCAAACATGAGTCGCTTGCTATTTTTCTGCACGAGTGTATTTAAGTACCCGATTAATGAACTCAGTAGTTAATTCATTAATCAAACCCGTTTCGGCATTCAACACTAAACTAAAGCCAATATTCAAATGTGGAAACACCACAAGATCACTACGATAACCTTGCACCCAGCCACTATGGTAATAAAGTACTTCGTCATCATAGTCATAAATACGCCACCCCAATCCGTAAAAAGCATCATTTACGTGCTCTCGCCATACTCTGCGGCGAGTTTCCTTTTTGGTATGCGTATATGGGCGTGTTTGTTTGATCAGCGCATCCAATGGCAGCACATCAGGGAATTGCCCTAATTGGGCGTTTAGCCATATTGCCATATCACTGGCGCTTGCATTTACACCTGCTGCCGCTGGCACCTTATAATAATTTTTCTTTAAACGTGATGTATACCAACGCTTTCTGCCACGCACATGTGGATGCGCATAGTTTTCATCTTTTACCATGCCTTCAAAACCAACGCTGGCATCATTCATTTTTAGTGGCGCAAAAATATATTCAGTGATCCAGTGTGAATAATCCATTTGAGTTGATTTTAAAATTACTGAATCAATTAAACTAAACATCACATTTTGATAGCCATAGCACTCACTAGGCTTACAAATTGGCTCTACTGCTAATAAACGTTCAACAATGTCGGGATAACTCATCCGTGATTCGATTAAGTTATCGTAGGCATTTGGCACCAAGCCGCTTGAATGACTCAATATATGATAAATTTTTAAATCATCTTTGTAGACGGTATTTGAAAACTCAGGAATAAATTTACTAATTGGATCATCAATATTAAATTCGCCTTGTGCCGCAAGTTTTGCAGTAAGTGAGCCTGCAAAAGTTTTTGACACCGAAGCTAAACGAAACCGAGTATGTTGGTTTACCCTGCGACCATCCTTTATTTTTGTTCGCCCAATCCCTTTGATGAAATCCTCTTCTCCTAACTTCACAATCGCCAATGAACCGCCAGGAATACCTTTACTTGTTAACTTGCGGGTTAAATATTTATTATAATCATCGACGAATGTTTGCCATTGCTGATCACTAGCAAGTGCATACCGACTTGAAAAAAGCTGAATAAGAAGGAGAAAAAAGAAAGGAATAAAACGTAAACTGTACTTCATTAGTTATTTTTTTAAATTCGTTTAGGAAGTTTCTCATAACATAATATCATGAACTTTTGCTTCGACTAACGTACAATACGCTTAATCTTTATTTTTTATGGGTAGATTATACTATATGCGCTTTCTTTTTGTTTTGATTTTTTGTTTTATCTCAGTTGGTTGCGCTTTAAAACCAGAACCAGCACCGCTTTTAACTATGCCAAAAAAACCGACACTGCAAAGCCAATACTTTCAAATTGAGTATCAAACAGAGCACGAAGCTCCTAAAGTTAAGTCTGTTCAATTGCCAGCCCATGCCGTTAAAAAGAATCAGACTGTTACTATTATTGCCGACAAAACGAGTGTTACTGACACTCTTTATAAACAAATTTCAGATGCTTTAATCGAAAAACAATTAAAAGTAATAGAAGGTGATGAAGCTGATTACGCTTTGTCGATTCATCAGCTTGATTTAGATTTGGTTGATGATACTGAATATCAGCTAGTTAAGCCCGATAAAGCATTTCCATTGTTTGCAGATATTGCTGCGCAATATCCAACTCAACAATGCGCAACTATTTTGGCACAAGTAAGCATGCGTCTAACGCATAAAAAGACCGGAGATGTGGTCTGGTTTGCAAAATCTTCAATCGACAGCGCGAGCTTTCACCGTGAGCCTCTTATTTATCGTGTAGAGCAACAGCAAACTATTAAAAATGAGCTAGAAGTTGCCAGCTTTATTCATGCACAAAATACTGAACAAGCTCGTCTAGAGCGCATTAACAAAAAAGTACAGGTACCGCCTTACCAAACTGTGATGCGTATGAGTTCATTAACTAAGCAACAAGGTCCGTGTAATCGCACTGAAATTAGTGCTCTAACACCCATGATGCAATATTACCTCAGCAGCATCCTGCTCGATAAAATTAAAGTACAATAACATCTAGGCTGTTTGTTTTACCCATAAACAAACAGCCTATCTTTTAGTACTCGTAACACTTTCTTACACATCTAAGCCCTCACCTACATTTTTTTACAGATTACAGGAACTCGATAACAATATACTATATCCTCTTACGACATTACTTTTTCGAAACAAGGATGAGACATTGCGAGTTTACGCCACCATTTTAGTACTTTGCTTGTGGTTTTTCGCTGCATCAAGCCATGCCAGTAATCGCTATTATGCTGACAACACTTTGGAGCCAAGCCAAGGCTTTGCTTGGGACTGGGGCATTGGAGCGGGTTATTACATCGAAGACTCTTACCTAGTAGGCATGGACTCATATAATGATGGTTTTGAGCCAGACATTCACCTTGCAATATCGTATGAAAAGTTTTACCTCGACTATGACCAAAGCCAGTTAAGTGGTGGCCTAACTATGGGCTATAGCTTGATTGACAAGTTTGAATGGGGTCTTGATTTAGTCGGTACAAACATTCAGTCTGGTTTTGATGAAACTGGTCTCGCCTTTTATGGTGACGATGTCATCGATGAACTAGCAGGGATAAAAAATAGAAATTACGATTTTGATGTTGGCTTGCGTTTATCTCGCCGCTTTGAAAACTCGCAAATTTCATTTGAGTATTTACAAGATGTTTCCGGCACACATAATGGCTGGGTAATGAATTCGTTTTATAGCCAAATTATTCCATGGCGAAACTGGGAGTTTCGTTCTGGTGTTGGCTTAAGTGCCTATTCTGAAGACTTTACTAATTATTATTTTGGTATTTCAGAATCAGAAGCACTTGCAAACCGCCCTGTTTATCGCCCTGATACCTCTTATAGCCTGATCTTTGAATTTCATGCCGAATATCCGCTTAACAGACATTGGGTATTCTTAACAGGCTGGCTGTCTACTTGGTTTTCTAGTGATATTCACCAAAGCCCTATTATTTCACAACAGTATCAGCATAAAGCCAAGGTAGGCGTGCGCTATGTCTTTTAAGTATTATTTCATCATAGCGTTCGGGTTATCTGCCACATTACATGCGCAAGAACAACAATCCGTTGATACAAAAGCTAATGCCTTGGTTGCATTACCTGACACCTGTGTTGCACTTCGTGAGGGCAGAAGCTGTTACGCCGATGTAGACATTAGTTGGCAACAACAGAGCATAGGCAACTATTGCTTACGTAACGAACAAAGCAAACACATCATTCAATGCTGGCTGATGCAACAAAAGGGTTTATTTCGCTACGAATTCGACTCAGCAGAAACAATTGGCTTTGAACTTATTAATAGTGACAACGGCAAAGTCGTTGCCACCACTGAAATACAACTACAGTGGGTTTATAAAAATCGTCAAAAGAAACGCCGTTGGCGACTGTTCTAACCGTTTGGAGTAAATAATGGAACATTACGGAACAATATTATTAGTTGAAGATGATATTTCACTCGCCAATTGGGTGGCCGAATACTTAATTGAACAAGGTTATAAAACCACTATTTGTTCACGAGGCGACCTCGTTGTTGAGCAGGTACGTAAAACAGCTCCTGACTTAGTGTTACTCGATATAATGCTTCCCGGACAAGACGGCATTAGTGTTTGTCGTGATTTAAGGCAGTTCTATCAGGCTCCTATTATCATGCTGACAGCACGCGACGAAGAAATGGATGAAGTCATTGGTCTTGAAGTAGGTGCTAGTGATTACATGATGAAGCCTGTGCGTCCTCGTGCTCTGCTCGCGCGCATAAAAGCTGCATTGCGCTCTAAAACTGACTCGCAAGATACCAGCAAAGAAAGTACCACAATCAATGTTGGTAAACTCACTATCAATACAGAATCACGTACTGTGTACTTTGGCGAAGATGAAGTTCATATTTCAAGTGCAGAATATTTATTATTACATTACCTTGCCAGTAATGCAGGCCAAGTGGTATCACGAGACGCCGTGTTTAAGGCGACCAAAGGCAGAGAGTATGATGGCTTAGACAGAAGTGTCGATGTGCTCATCTCGTCTTTACGTAAAAAGTTTAATGATGATCCACAACACCCAGAAAAAATTAAAACGATCTGGGGCAAAGGCTATTTGCTTGTTTCGACAGCGTGGCAGTAAACGCGTGTGAAAAAGTTTTACCTTTCCTTATTAGGCAGTGCACTCCTTTCGATTATCATTTTGGGTTGGCTTATTGACGCGTTCAGTCAGCAAACCCAAACGCCTCATGACGTTTTTTATAGCGAAACCCAAATGATAAAAGGTTTTGCAAAACAATTAGCAGCAATTTCACCCAGCCAACGCCCACAAGCTATCAAGCAACTTAATGATGACTTTACTGTTCAGCTTGAATACAGGCCAACACAATCGCTTGCTTTACCTCAATCATTACTTGCCCAAATTACGCAACCAAGCGGGCTTATTCTCGAAGATCAACAAGGTTATTACTTGCTTTACAGTGAACCAAACTTAGGGTCACACCATTTAAAAATGCGCTTAATGAAAGACCATAGCCATGAACAAGGTAACGATGTGTTACTAACTATGCTTTTTTATGCTGGGCTTTGTGTGTTCATGGGTTTTATCATTACTCCATTAGCAAAGCGCTTATCGGTGTTAAATGACGCGGCGCAACGTTTTGCTAAAGGTGACTTGAAAAGCCGCATTCATGTATCACATTTTACCTATATCAAGGACGTCGAGCTAACCTTTAACCGCATGGCAAGCCAGATAGAAAAGCTACTTGAAGAAAACAAGTTGATGGCGTCAAGTTTATCGCATGATATACGAACACCTATTGCCTGTTTACGATTTGGATTAGAGGCAGCACAAGATAGTCCAAACGAACAAAAACGTCTGGAGTACCTTGCCCGTATGGAGCAAGATCTTGATCAAATGGAGTCGATGCTAAAAAGCTACCTTGCTTTTGCCACACTAGAACAAAAAGCGAATCAGCTCACTTTTAATGAGTCAGCTCTTGATAGTTATACCCTTACTTTAGTTCACCAACTAGAACCTAAACTGGAGCAACGTCAGCTTCGCATTCAGCAACAAATCGAACCTGGCGCTGTATGTGCCGATCTACACTGGTTAGCCAGAGCAATCGTTAATTTATTGAGCAACGCTTGTGATTTTGCGACATCAGAAATTCTGATTTCCGCTAAACAAGCTGGAAATCAGGTTATTTTTACAATTGAAGATGATGGTCCGGGAATAGATCCAAAAAACTGGCATAAAGTATTCAGTCCATTTTTCCAAGAGCAGACTCATCGTAATCGAGATGGTGAAAGTTATGGACTAGGTTTAGCCATTGTCGCTAAAGTTGCTGACTGGCACCACGGCACTGTCAGCGTTACAAAGAGCAAACAGCTCGGAGGCGCTTGTTTTACTCTTTCAATTCAAAATAAAAGCCTTTAAACATGTTTCAATTATGTTAATTGTCTCGTATTGTAGAGAACAATTGCACGAAATGTACGCTGACTTCAAAGATAACAATATATAGAACGAATTTGACCTAGATTAACTCTTTTTATTTGATGTTAATTCAAGTAGATTGTCAGCGCCGTCAAAGATAGAGAAGTAAAATAATATGAGCGCATCACGTGGGGAGTTCAGCTCCCGCTTTGGATTTATAATGGCTGCAGCGGGCTCTGCCGTTGGCCTAGGAAACATTTGGGGCTTCCCAACACAAACAGCAAGTAATGGCGGTGCCGCTTTTTTGGTTGCCTATTTAGTACTGGCGTTTTGTTTAGCTTATCCTGCATTAATGGCAGAGCTAGTTATTGGTCGTCATGGGCAAGCTAATGCTGTCAGTTCGCTTAGAAAAGTGACTAATCATCAGTGGCAAAAGAAATTTGCATTTATGGTTGGGTTTGGTGGCATTATCTGTGCGGGCCTTATCTTAAGCTTTTATGCTATTGTTGCAGGCTGGATGCTAAGTGCTACTTTAGAGCCTGTCGCACAGTTATCTGGGCAAGCCCAAGCAAGCACTTGGTTAAGTGAGCAGTCACTATCAAGAAACTTAATATTCACAGCTGCTTTTATCATTTTGACCGTGTCAATTATTTCGAAAGGTGTAGAAAACGGCATCGAAAAGTGGTCAAAGCGCTTAATGCCTGCATTGCTAGGCATTTTGTTCATGCTGATCATTTATGTAATGACGCAAGATGGGGCTATTGCTGGCTTAAAAGCGTATTTAGTGCCTGACTTTTCTTCAATTTTAAATCCTGAGCTACTTGTTAATGCTTTAGGCCAAGCATTCTTCTCACTATCGCTCGGTACAAGTGTGATGATTATTTATGGCTCATACATCAGTAAAAAAGAAAACCTTGTATCGCTAGGTGCATATGTAACGCTTATTGACGTGTTTATTGCTTTTGTAGCCGGTTTATTAATTATCCCTGCAATGTATGTAGCACAAGCACAAGGCGTACAGATATTTTCGCCTGAAGGCGCATTACTTTCTGAAGATACCTTGGTGTTTCAGGTATTACCTGCCCTGTTTACAAGTATGGGAGATGTGGGTATTTTTGTTGGCTTTGCTTTCTTTGCTTTGATGAGCATCGCCGCATTAACTTCATCAATTTCAATGCTAGAAGCCCCAGTATCTTATGCAGTTGAACGCTTTGCTTTAAAGCGTGTGCAAGCAACTTGGATCATCGGCGGTATTATTGCACTGATAAGTTTTACGATAGTGTTTAATCTAGGGACGCTATTTGGCTTTGTAATAACTTTAACCACTAAAATTGGCCAACCAATTCTTGGCTTAATGTGCTGTATTTTTGTAGGCTGGATCTGGCATAGAGCATCTTTATTAAAAGAAATTCAGCAAGGCTGCCCTGATGTTGCGAATAGCTTCTTCTGGAAAGTATGGCCATGGTATATCAAGTTCATTTGCCCACTTGCCATCTCACTCGTGTTTGCAAACTCACTGTTAAGTTAACACATTGCTGAGGTAGCCATTTGGCTACCTCAGACACATATCTTGATGTGGAATACCATCTTCTAAATAATCATCACCCACATTCTCAAAGCCAAACTGCTGATAAAACCCTGTTAAGTAGCATTGAGCCCCAATCATAATTGCTTTATCAGGCCAGTGTTCTAGACAGGTATCAATTGCCATTTGCACGAGTTTAGTCGCTAACCCTTCACCGCGAAATTGCTGCGCAACCAGCACACGACCAAATGCACTATACTGCTCATTTTTCTTATAACAACGTGCATAGGCTGCAAGTTGCTGCTCTCTGAATAAAAATACGTGCTGAGTTAATTCATCATTATCAACATCGTCAATTTCCGGGTAAGGACAGTTTTGCTCTACGACAAATACGTCTACCCTTGCACGTAAAATTGCGAGCAACTCATCTTTACTGAGTTCGTCATAACTTTTAACAATATACATAACGCTCCTTTTCGAAGACAAAAAACCCAGCCTTAGCTGGGTTTTAACTAACTATTCAGTCGTTAGTCTTTAAGCAAATAATCGTTCAAGCTGGTCACATAACTGGGATAGATTTACGTGATCATGCTCAATAGTTAAATCCACATAACCATCACCTCTAAAGGCACGGTCAAGCTCAATTAGCACATGTGTTTTATGAGCTTCAGGAACAAATGATAATTCAATCTCTTGTAAGCCAAATAAGCTTCGACTGTTTGGTCGATACTCAAGCTCTTGGTAGCAGCCTGAATGAGATTGAAAAGTAGGTGCGCGCAAATAACCTTTTTCAACATCTGCTTTTACTAAATTAAAACCAAGCCTATCCATTGCTTCCATTAATGTACTAACAGCATCATTAGGGTAAATGTGTAAGGCATCACGATCCGTAGGGTCGAGTGCTAAATCAATATCTAAACCTGTCTCAAGCCAGACATGGGATTGATTATAGCCGGCATTGATTTCTGTTATTGGGGTTTCAGAATGTAGTCGTGCTTCAAACGGGATATGCTTTTCTGCACCGGCACTGATAATACCAATATCTGGAATACGCCACTTTTCAATGACATGATTGGTAAAATAATCGCCTTCTTCGCTTTCAACTTTTACACGCGTCATAAGCGCCAAATCTAAACCAGCAATTTCTTGATCAACATCACCGCCTTTAATCACAATCATAGCGTTGAACTTTTGACCTGGTTGCAAGTGCTCTGTCTCAAGTACAGTGTCAACTTTAGCTGCACCAATACCTACTGATGCAAGGATTTTCTTAAACATCTTTTCTCCTTAAGCCAACTTTAATAAAAGACGACTTAAATTCCTTCGTTATTGCATCTTAACCACAATTAAAAGCTATTGTCAGCGAAAAAATGGTGCTTTTGACGGATTAATCAATAAATAGCGCAAATGTGTTTATTTTTTAAACTCTTCTGCTTCGATATTGTTTTCCAATAAGAAATATTTCGCTACACTGCTAACAAATGAAGTTACAAGAATAATTATGGAATTAATCTACTTTGCTACTGCGTTTGTCTGTGGCTTTGCTGTTTACCAGTTAAAGCTTCCTCCTCTTATTGGCTTTTTGTTAGCAGGCTTCGCGCTTAATTTATATGGCTATAAAACAACAGAATTACTCAATACCCTTGCAAACTTAGGTGTTACCCTGCTTCTATTTAGTATTGGCCTTAAACTAAAAGTGGCTAATTTAATCAAGCCTCAGGTGTGGGCCCCTGCTTCGTTACATATTGTAATTAGTAGCACACTGTTCAGTGCTTTTATGCTGCTGCTTGGCGCAATTGCACTGCCTTTATTCAGCGAGCTTACATGGCAGAGCGCATTGTTAGTGGGCTTTGCTTTTAGTTTCTCAAGTACAGTGTTTGCAGTGAAGGTACTTGAAGAGCGCGGCGAGATGGCCAGTCTGCACGGTAAAATCTCCATCGGTATTCTGGTTATGCAAGACATCTTCGCGGTGATCTTCTTGGCCATTAGTACAGGAAAAGCGCCGAACGTTTGGGCGCTGGCGCTATTAGTTGCTTTACCTCTGTTACGCCCAGTTATGTTTTGGGTATTAAACCGCTCAAAGCACGGTGAGTTATTACCTTTATTTGGCTTTTTCTTTGCCCTTGTTATTGGCTATCACGCTTTTGAATTTGCAGGCTTAAAAGGTGATTTAGGTGCATTGATAATAGGCATGATGTTCGCTGCACATAAAAAAGCGGGTGAATTATCAAAGTCTCTTCTTAATCTAAAAGATATATTACTCGTTGGTTTTTTCTTAAATATTGGTTTGAATGCAGAGCTAACTAGCCACGCAGTACTTGTTGCGCTGGTATTAGTTTTCGTATTACCGATAAAAGTGGCGCTGTATTATGTATTAACTAATGCATTCAAACTGCGCGCACGTACTTCTTTGTTAAGTGCTTTTAGCCTTGCAAACTACAGTGAGTTTGGGCTTATTGTTTGTGCCGTTGCAGCATCAAGCAATATGATCACTTCAGAATGGCTTGCAGTAATGGCAATTGCTGTTTCGATCACCTTTATTTTGGCATCACCCCTTAACAAACGTTCGAATGAAATCTACGTTAAAATTGAGCGCTGGTTACTTAAATTTGAAAGTGATACTCGGCTTGCAGAAGAGCTGCCAGTTAACCTTAACGATACTAAGATTGTGATATTTGGTATGGGTCGGATTGGAACCGGTGCTTATGAAACAATTAGTCAAACTCATCCAAACCTTGTTGCTGGTATCGATATAAAACCCGATGTGGTGGAGAAACATATTCAACGTGGTCGTCGAGTATTACTTGCCGACGCAACTGACCCTGATTTTTGGCAACGAGTAAACCATTCACATGTTGGTATGGTTATGTTAGCAATGCCTAAGCATATGCAAAATATTTTTGCCTTGGAGCAACTTCGGGCTTCAGGTTATCAAGGTCAAGTAACGGCGATAGCAAATTACCCTGACCAGCAAAAAGAATTAGAAGATATGGGGGTTGACTCTACTTACAACTTCTATTTAGAGGCCGGTAGTGGCTTTGCGGAGCATGTAAAACAAAAACTTTTTTCATAATGTAAAAAATAATTCTCGGTTCCTCTAAATGGAACCGAGAATTATTTCACTATATTCAGTTAGTTGCCAAGCCTATTTTCTTACCTTTAAACCCTCGTCCCCTTACTAGGTCAACGCTATTTACAAAGCTTTACATCAACAATAGCAATCTCTACTAAAAAAAGAGTAGAATCAATCTCAAGGTACTAAGCTAAGTATCTATTTTTAACACAAAAACGTTTAACTTCACTGTGGTTTTGCGCCTTTTTGATACACTGTAGTTAAATGGATTGAGGTTATTTAAATGAAAGATAAGTTTACCAGTGAGTTTTTAGCAAACACGGATGATGCACGTTCCGGGAAACTTGTAGATATACAACAGCGGCTTGATGAGTTACAGCAAAATGGTATGACAGCAACGGATATTAGAGCTGTGCTATTCAACAAGATGCTAGATGTTTATCAAGTACCAAGCGATCATTTTCTTCGTGAAATCGACACACCCGATAGAATTGATGACCCTAATATTCTGCTTAAACTCAAACAGCTTGGTTTTACAAAAAAACGTCGATATCAACTTCACTAATAGTTATTAGAAATTAGTGAATATTTTCAGAGGGCCTACCTCCCTCACTAAATAGGCTGTTTCTTGCCCGTCACAGCCTATTTTCTCTCCTTGTTTTACCGTATCATCTCCCTTTTATACAAATCTGAGAATAAGATGGATCCAGCACTACTCAAACGTGCCATAAATACAAAGATGCCCTTTGGCAAGTATGCAGGTCGACCATTGCTGCTCCTACCCGAGCCATATTTAGTGTGGTTTAAACAGCAGGGATTTCCTGAGGGTCAATTAGGGGCACAACTTGCGATGATATACGAAGTAAAACTCAATGGTCTTGAAAAAATGCTAATGCCACTATTAGATGAAAAATAATTAAATTTTTTGAGAACTTTTATAAATTAGTATGGTCTATTACTTTGCTACTTGTTTATTTTTGGTTTTAACCTTTAAAAAGCGCCTCAGGCGCTTTTTTTATATCTGTGACATTTAGTCAAAGTAATAGCCAGTTACTTAAGTAAACATAGTTGTGGCAATAACCCCGCCTTTATAACAAGGTAACAATTACGTCATTGAGTTTTTCGGCCATTGCGGATTGGTATAAGGTTTTTGAGATTTACTTATCTTTAAATAATCGAATAACAAACTTCGCACCACCGAGCGTTGAGTCACACACCTGTAGTTGTCCTCGATGCCAGCTGACAATTTTAGCCACTATCGCAAGCCCTAAACCAAACCCCCCTGTTTTCTTATCACGGCTTTTATCTAATCGTGTAAAGGGCTTTAAGATGCTCTGCCATTCAGACTGAGCAATACCTGGGCCATCATCCTCAACAACTATTTGCACGGCATCTGGGTGTTCTTCAAGTATCAAATTAATTTTATGATGCGCATATTTTTGTGCATTACCGAGTAAGTTTTGAATGCAGCGCGCAATAAAGTGCTCATCACAATTATAATAAAGCTGTGACGGCGCATTAACTGCAATATCAATGTCTGTAGCAAACTCAAGTTTATTTACCACACTATTAACTAATGCGGTTAAATCACAAGAATGGCTTTTTAAACTGGGTTGATGAGAGTCAAGTCGTGCATATTCGAGCATTTCAGAAACCAAGGCTTCAAGCTCAGCAATATCTGCCTGCATATTATCAATATAGATAAACGATTTCTCATTCTCAATTTGTTCCTCTAGCATCGCCACTGCAAACTTTAAGCGCGCAAGTGGTGTTCTAAATTCATGAGAAACAGACGAAGTCAGTTCTTGCTGCGCTGCTAAAAGATATTGAATACGTTCTTGCAACGCATTTAAGGTATCGGTAATGGGAAGAAAAAAGGATTTAGATGCATCTTGTAATTCAAAATCCTGTGCCCCACCCACAGCTTCACATGCAAGCGTTAACTTATTAAAGTCTCGCCAAAGTAAAAAGCTCCATAGCCCAACAGGTAAGCCAATCACAGTTAATAATAAAAAGTAAGGCCAAACGGAACTAAAGCTAGGGTTAGCTACAGATAAAGGGCCTATATGCAACAATTGCGCATCATTCAGTGCTACGTACCAAACTACACGCTGGTCATGATTAAACACATAGAGGTAATGCTTTTCATTGAGTTGCGTTTTCAGGTTTTCAGGAAGGGCAAGATCGCTACGATTGATTATCTCGCTATTAAACTCTTGCTTTAGTTTTGTTAAACCACCTTCTGTTTGACTGAGAAGCCAAAGGGATTTGCCAAATTCTTGATCAAGTGCAATATGTTGCTGTGTGTCTTCATAGGGCCATAACTGTTCTATGACCCCACTAACTAAAAACAGAGAAACTATTATATATAAATATAAGCTAGCAAATAGTTTCCCCATTAATGATTACATGTCCCATGCATCAGATACGAAAAGGTAACCTTGGCCCCAAACAGTTTTGATACGATATGGTTTATCACTATTATCACCTAGTTTCTTGCGGATCCGAGATACGCGAACATCAACGGTACGGTCTAAGCCATCATACTGACGACCAATCATATGTTGATGTACATGTTCACGGCTTAACACTTCACCTGCATTTGAAGCGAGTAACCATAGTAACTCAAACTCATGAGATGTAAGTGTAATTTCGTTGCCTTTAAGTGTAACAATGCGACTGGTTTTATCAATGCTTAAATCACCAAACGTGAGCTCTTCAGGTGCTTTATTTGAAGCTTGGCCTCGGCGCAATAATGCATTAATGCGTGCAAGTAAAACACGTGGTTCTGCTGGTTTAATAACATAATCGTCAGCACCAAGTTCAAGCCCAATCACTTGGTCAAAATCTTCGCCTTTGGCGGTGAGCATTAAAATGGGTAGATTAAATTTATCACGTACTTGACGGCAGACACTAAAACCATCTTTGCCTGGTAACATGACATCTAATATCATTAAATCAACTGGGTTATTCTCTAAATAATCGAATACTTCATCGCCGCGTTCAAGGACCGCAACATCCAACCCATTATGCTGAAGGTAATCCTTGGTTAACTGCTGTAAGCCTAGATCATCTTCAACAAGTAAAATCTTTGCCATTGGTTGCTCCTGAATTAAAAAAAGCTCCACGGTGAGCGCAATCTTCGTCTCTTTGTTTTTGCTTCAGTGCTTTGCACTTCGACTTTTGCGGTTGCAATTTCGCTCCCCGTATGCGGATTGACTAAGGAGTATATTGTTTCAACCTGAACCCGCGCTTTATGGTTTAACACCCCTTTGCGAAGACCTTGCCAGCACTGTATCTGCTGCTCATTTTGGTATAAACACAGATCTTGAGGCCGCGCTATTTGCCAGCTAATTTTTAAATCAAGATCACAAAACTCATGCTGTTGTAGCACAACACACACTTTAGGTGAGATATCAAACTGAGTCGCTTGCGCATGGCTTGGGAACGGCCAAGTAACTACTGCAAACACACACAGACTAAAAACAAAATACTTCATATTAAAAAATATGATTGAATCCTATAAAAGCAGTCATTGAATACGTGTGTTCAAAAAGCGGACTGTCATCCACGGCTGAATAGTCATAATATGCTAAATGAAAACGAAGAGAGTTAGCCTCACTCAATGGCCAACGGGCGTCGATTTTAGCATAAGGTTGCCAACTACTGCCAACATCAATTTCCCCATATGAGGTCTCTTCAGCCGATAAACCATAAAAATAATCATTAAGGCCGGCTGATTTGTACCAAACACCGAGACTTGGTGCAACACTGAGGTTACCTACTTGATAATGAGACTGCCATTGCAGCGCACTTCGCAT
The DNA here is from genome assembly GCF_049257215.1 of Pseudoalteromonas thalassia. Lineage (NCBI taxonomy): Bacteria > Pseudomonadati > Pseudomonadota > Gammaproteobacteria > Alteromonadales > Pseudoalteromonadaceae > Pseudoalteromonas > Pseudoalteromonas thalassia. Next base: position 442,638 of record NZ_JBMMUE010000001.1, on the reverse strand, counting down.
TCCATTGTAAACACCAGAAACATCCATTAGTGCTTGCACAGAAAAGACGTGGTTATTTTGAATGTAATGATAACTAAGACCTGCATCGAGCGCCCAACGTCGATGGCGAATATCATCAACAGATACTGTTTTACTGCTTAATTCATTGCTGCTTGTTGACTCGACTATAAAGCTACTAGATGAATTTAGCGCAAATACATTGCTTGGATGAAAATCGATAAAAAAGCGAGTTTCGGGGTTAAACTCAGTGACAACATTAAGCACATGAGAGTTACTCTCTAAAAGAGAATAACCTAATCGGCCATTGTCAAAAAACCACTTATCTGCATAGTAGGCAACTTCAGGGAGCAAAACTAAGGGTAAGTTATCGCCACCGTGTAATGGATTTGTAATAGCACCAATACCAGTATTAATACTGATATGCCATTGATTGGTTTCTATTTCTTGGTTTGCCTTGCGGCTTTCACGTTCAGTGCGAGTTGAATCATCAGCATACGCTTGATTCACTAACATGACAGTCAAAGCATATATCGCTGCGCACATCCTGATCGCTTGAGACTTCATTATTGTTGTTACGACCAAAAAGATTTTCTAATAACTGCATACTATCAAGATGTGAACAAACTGTCCTTGCTAGGTTACAACTATTCACAAATTTGATACAAATATCGATAAACTCTGTTTATGCTGGTTACTCTTCGATAATTTCGACGCGGTTTCGGCCATGTTCTTTAGCTAAATAAAGAGCCCTATCGGCAATTGCAATAAGTTGTTCTGGTTGACTATTTTTAGATTTAATCGCAACACCAAAGCTTGCAGTGACGTGTCTTAAGATAGTCTCAGATTTAGGGTCTTTGATCTGTAACTTAGTTATGGCTTGACGTAACTGTTGGGTAAAATTGGTCATATCACTGATTGTGGCAAAATGCGCTGTAAAACAGAACTCTTCTCCACCATAGCGGTATACTTGCCCGACACTCGAGACATGTTTTAATAATTTAGTTGCAACAGCGCGCAATGTTTGATCACCCTTTTGATGACCAAAAGTGTCGTTAAATGATTTGAAATGATCAATATCAACCATAACAAGTACGGCAACCCCAGAAATATCAGGTGCTTGGCAAAACTGAACCACATCTTCGTCAAACTTGCCTCTATTGAACAGCCCTGTCAGGGGATCTCTTTCAGCCTTACTTTGAGATTTAATGAGCTCTTGTTTTAATTCAGTGATCTCTGAGTAAGCATGCGCAAGTTGATTTTGAAAGTCCTGAGCACGATTTTGTAAGGCAGCAGATTTGTCACTCAAACGCTCAACACACAGAAGAACTTCATCAAAGCCACTCTCTTGGCTTATATCGGCCTCATTAAGTTTGTCACGACACTCTTTTAAAACCGAATCAAACTCTGCAGAATAAGTTAGTGCCTCGCTAATATCATGATGGACCTTACCAACAACATCACTAAATCCATCAGATAGTTGATAAAACAAAGCCATGTCATCATTTGAAAGGTATTTGTTAAACAAGTAATTGGCTTGCTCTGTGCTGCAGGTATTATATTTATTGATAATAGTGTCTAATTCTTGACTGAGCTCGTGATTCTTTTCGCTAACATAGCAATACCACAGCGCATAATTGAGTGGCGTAATAGGTATTTTATACTTAACCATCAAAGGGATGGCTTGTTTTAAACAGTGACTTGAAAAACTTAAAGAATGTCCGGCTTGTGCTGACAGGGTCATAAATCTTTGCAATCCTGATATTATTATTTAGATTCACGTTAGCAATCGCTTAAAAAAAATCAATATAAAAACCGCTTGAAGTATAAAAAAACAGCATAAAACACGACATACTTTTTTCTAAACCAATACTAAATAACTAATTTAAAATCCGCCAAACCGCTCACTAACAACTACTTTTCAATTCAATCATCTTAAAATATCAGATTGCCTGTTGTGTCATTGATTGTGCAATACTCCAAATAGCGTTTAAAGCAGGATCATGGCGCTCTTTGTTTAGCACTGCTAAACCTATTTCAAAGCCATCAATACTTTGCTCTGTATCACTAACTATCTGCACCTTGTCTTTTAATGGACTATTATCTAGAACGATTTTAGGAACCATAGCAATACCTAAACCTAAGCTCACCATAGAAACCATTGCTTCGTGTCCTGCCACCTGAGCATAAATACGGCCATGAATATTATTTTTTCGCCACCATTGCTCTAGGCGCTGCCTTGATAAACCTTGCTCAGCAACAATAAATTCTAAAGCAGACCAATCAATTTGCTCAGCACTTGCAAGCTTTTCGCTGATCGGACAGACAATTTTTGGTGCAATTAATACCAAAGGAGAGTAACCAATACTGGTAAAAGCAACTTGCCCAGGTAATTTTGCTGGCTTTGCTGCGATTGCCATTGCTTCATGGCCATCTAATACTCGGTTAATAGCTAACGCGGGATCGCCGGTATTTAAGGTGATCTCTATATAAGGATGCTGCATGCGAAGCTGTTCTAATATTTGATGTAAAAAGCTATACGATGCAGTCACAGAGCAATATATGCTGACATTGCCATAAATATGTTGCTGGGGCTCTTGGACATTTGCTTTAAAACGATGCCAACTGGCCAATGTCGCATTAGCGTACTCAATAAAAGACTCACCTTCTCGTGTTAATTTTACAGAGCGGTTATCCCGGTTAAATAACACCACTCCGACTTCTTCTTCGAGCTGTTTAATATTTCGACTTAACGTAGGCGCACTAATATGACAAAGCTCACTCGCTCTGGCGAAATGTAGCGTCTTAGCTAAAGCCAAAAAGTAATGTAGATGTTTGTGATCCATAAACCCACCATTTCATTTTATGAAACACTTTAATTCAAATATATCATTTTACGCAAGGCAAAAAATTGCATACTGTTAACTCACACAAAGGGCAACAGATTGGCTCTTTGTTTTCTAACAAATTAGTTTTTTATAGGACACTAACAATGGCGAATTATTTTAATACTCTTCCTTTAAGAGAGCAGTTAGCGCAATTAGCGCAGTGTGAATTTATGGATCCTTCAGAGTTCTCTGAAGGCGTTGATGCTTTAAAAGGAAAAAAACTCGTTATTGTCGGTTGTGGTGCTCAAGGCCTTAACCAAGGTTTGAACTTACGTGATTCAGGCTTAGATGTTTCTTATACATTACGTGAGTCAGCTATTGCCGAGCGTCGTCAATCATTCTTAAACGCAACTGAAAATGGCTTTACTGTTGGTACATACGAAGAACTTATTCCAACAGCAGATGTAGTACTAAACCTAACACCAGATAAACAACATACTTCTGTTGTTACTGCAATCATGCCTTTAATGAAGCAAGGCGCAACACTAGCATATTCACACGGTTTCAATATCGTTGAAGAAGGCATGCAAATTCGTGAAGACTTAACAGTTATCATGGTTGCACCAAAATGCCCTGGCTCTGAGGTTCGTGAAGAATACAAGCGTGGCTTTGGTGTACCGACTCTTATTGCTGTTCACCCTGAAAACGACCCTCAAGGTCATGGTCTTGCACAAGCTAAAGCATACGCTGTTGGCACCGGTGGTCATCGTGCAGGTGTATTAAAGTCATCCTTTATTGCAGAAGTAAAATCTGACTTAATGGGCGAGCAAACAATTTTATGCGGTATGCTGCAAACAGGTTCACTACTTTGTTTTGATAAAATGGTCGAAAAAGGCATTGATCCAAGCTACGCATCTAAATTAATTCAATACGGTTGGGAAGTAATCACCGAAGCTCTTAAATACGGTGGCGTCACTAACATGCTTGACCGCCTGTCAAACCCAGCAAAAATAAAAGCGTTTGAACTAGCCGAAGAGCTAAAAACAATTATGCGTCCGCTTTATAACAAGCATATGGACGATATCATCAGCGGTGAGTTTTCTCGTGGCATGATGGCTGATTGGGCTGAAGACGATGCAAAATTACTTGCATGGCGTGCTGAAACAGCTGAAACAGCATTTGAAAAGCAACAAAATACAGATCAAGAAATCAACGAACAAACGTTCTTCGACCAAGGTATTTTAATGGTTGCAATGGTTAAGGCTGGTGTAGAGCTTGCGTTCGAAACCATGACTGCTGCAGGTATTATCGCAGAGTCAGCTTACTATGAGTCATTACACGAAACGCCGCTTATCGCAAATACCATTGCGCGTAAGAAGCTATTCGAAATGAACAGAACAATTTCAGATACAGCAGAATACGGCTGTTACCTATACAACCATGCGTGTTTACCGCTATTACAAGACTTTATGAAAAACATCGACACAGATGTAATTGGTAAAGGCTTAGATACAACAAGTAATCAAGTAGATAACCAAGCATTGATTGCTGTAAACAAAGCTCTACGTGAGCACCCAGTTGAGGTAGTAGGTAGCAAGCTACGTGGTTATATGTCAGCAATGAAGAAAATTGTTTAACCCTGGAAAGTAAGTTTCGCTTGTTAGAAACCAAGCCCAATTGCTAATATGCTTTGGGCTTTTTTTTTTGTTCCTACATTGATTCGTCATCTGCAAAGTATATGCTAAAATTACTGACTTAAATGTTGTAAACTAAGACACTTTCATGGCGTTAAATCAACTCACCATTACTAAAAAGATAACACTGCTTGGCAGTGCAATTGCATTAATTGTTGCCGCTCTCATTGGCGCAACAGCTCTGTACAGTGCAAAACAAATCATCGAACAACGAATGATTGAATCTGAGCTACCTAGCAAGCTGCAAGCAATTGATAATTATATTACTCACAATATAAATCAAATGATCAGCGCCGCTGAGCAACTCTCTAGTAACGAATTTGTATTAGAGTGGGCGCGTTCAGGCAATACTGATGATAAAACACTGCTAAAAGAGCTTAACCGCCTTGTTAAGCAATACGATTTAGCAACCGCTTCTTGGGCTAATCGTGAAACGGCACAATACTGGAATCAAGACGGTTTCTTGCGAGTTTTAACTAAAGATCAAGATGGTTGGTTTTTTGCGTTTACTAACACAACGCAGCCGTTTTCTATTAGTATCTATCAAGAATCACCAACTGATGTGAAAATGTTTGTAAACCACCAGCAAACCAATGGCATTGGTTTAGCCGGCCTTGCAAAAAGCATTGACGATATGCAAGCAATGCTAAAGCGCTTCCAAATCGAAGAAACAGGGTTTGTATTTTTGGCTGACAAAAATGGGTTAATCCAGCTGCATAAAGATGCTGATAAAGTCGCGAAAGCAAAACTTGATAGTATCTACTCGCCGGGTATTACAAACACACTCTTAACAAACCAAGACTTCAACCTACAAGAAATCGAGCTTAATGGTGAAGCCACTTTAGTTGCTGCAAGTCCAATCAAAAATACAGATCTATTTGTTATCGCTCAGGTACCAAAACATGAAGTATTTTCGAGCATTCAAGTTTTACAATGGCAAATTATAAGCTTTGCTATTGTTATTGCACTGATAGCGAGCTTTGCAGGCTTATTATTAGCACGCACACTGTCATCTCCTCTTTCAAAAATGGCCGAACTGTTTACTCGTTTAGGCTCAGGTGATGCTAATTTAGCGTACCGACTACCTGACTCAGAGCAGCCTGAACTTGCTAATTTATCAGCTGGTTTCAATCAATTTATTTCTAAGATAGAAACCGCTATCAGCCAAGTTGCACAAGAAAGTAGCGAAATAAGACAAAGTGCCTCTCATGTTTTTAAACAAGCGCAAAAGAACTCTGAAGCGCTTGATAATCAAAAAGAGCAAACTATTTCTGTTGCTGCTGCTATTAATGAAATGGGCGCAACCGTGCAAGAAATAGCCTCAAGTGCTGCAAATACTGCCAAGTTAACACAAAGCAGCAAAGATAATACTAAGCAAAGCCACACTCAGGTCACACAAAGTAAAGAAGCGATAATAGAACTGGCGACCGATATCGATAATATTACAGAGCAAGTGAATGAGCTGGCACATAAAACACAAGCCATTGCCAGTATCGTTGACTCAATCAGAGGTATTTCAGAGCAAACAAATTTACTGGCTCTTAATGCGGCTATTGAATCCGCACGAGCTGGTGAGCATGGCCGTGGTTTTGCTGTTGTGGCAGATGAAGTAAGAGCACTTGCAAACCGAACTTCACAATCAACAACTGAAATTCAAACCATGATCAGTGAACTAAGTAGCACCTCTGACTCAGTGGTAAATCATATAAATCACTCGAAATCACAGGCTCAGGTTAGCGTTGAAGCAATGCAAAGTTCAGTAGAGTTGCTCAATGCCATTAATGATGCAGCTAATGAAATCAATGATATGGCAACACTCATTGCGACCGCTACTGAAGAGCAAAGTAACGTGGTAGCTGATGTAGGCCGCAACATTGAGCAAATTAGTGATATCAGCGATACCGTGATGCGTGAGCAAATTGATACAGAGCAAGCGATTAAAGATTTAGCAAGTAGCGCACAAACCTTAGATGACCTTGTTGCTACATTTGATAAACGCTGACATGTTTTGTAACAGATAACACTGACCCTTTTTTATTCACGGCCTATACTTAAATAGTATTAGGCCATGAATTTAGAGGGTCAGATGAAAACAATTACCGTTGCTTTAATATCGAGTCTAAGTTTTTTAACCGCTTGCAATAGTACACAAACTAACTTAGTTCCCCCACCACTGTCGTTAACACAAGCCAACGAATTCATTGTATCTGAGGTCGAAAGCCAAGAGCAGATATTTGCATTGACCCCTCAAATTAAAGAGCAGCTCAACACTGCCTTTCCTAAAGAAGCTCGAACGTTACAAAATGCCAAAAAGTTACTTTATTTTTTGCTTAAAAATGGAGACTCGTCACTTTCATATCAATCAGGTGCAACACTTACGGCAGGTCAAAGCTATGCCAATCTAAATGCAAACTGTTTATCGCTATCAATATTAGCCTACAGCTTAGCTGAGCACCTCGGACTCGAAGGGCAATTTCAACAAGTTCATATACCTGAATATTGGGCCCTCAATAACGGCTTTAATTTGCTAACAGGCCACATAAACTTAAAAGTAAAAGAAAGCAACAAAGCATCCGTAAATCATAAGGTGATTTACCCACAAGAACGGGCAATTATTATCGACTTTGATCCGAATAGTCGCCAAGAAGCATTTAGAACGACTAACATTAATAAAGCCCGAATCACCGCAATGTTCTACAACAACAAAGGTGTTTCAGCAATGCTGAAAAATGACTATGACCTTGCTTACAGTTATTATTTAGCTGCGATTAATGCGGACTATAAATACTCTGGTGCATGGGGAAATCTTGGGGTACTTTTTAGGCTTAACAATGATTTTCAGCGTGCAGAAACAGCGTATCAATATGCAATCACCTTAAACTCAGACAACAACACTGCTCTTGGCAATTTAGCTCGGCTTTATAATTTAACTGACAGAGTACAGCAAGGTCGCGAAATTTTAGCTATGCTCGACAAAAAACGCCAAGCAAACCCGTATTATCATATTTCGCTTGGCAATGATGCCTATACAACAAAACGCTATAGAGATGCTATCAAGCATTACAGAAAAGCCCGTGAGCTTGACCCAAAATTACATGATACCGATTTTGGTTTAGCACGAACTTATTATCAACTTGGCGATTTAAAACTGGCTAAAAAATATTTAACCATGGCTAACGATAAAGCTGACTTTGAGGAAGATAAAAAACGCTATGAAAGCAAGCTACGTGCGCTTCGTTCACATACTGCAAAACTGTCTTATCACGACTAGTTTAATTTACTTTTGCTGTTTTCAAGTCAATGCAAGCTCACAGAAACAGCTTGAACACGATATAGCGACTCTTACATCAAACCAGTTTTATGGCCGAAAAACGAATACTGTTGGTGCTAAGAGGGCTGCAGAATATATTACCCAGCGATTTAGTGACCTTGGTTATCAAATTCAACGCCAAGACTTTCACTACTCGGGCACCTTTTACCAGCAACCCCAAGCTAGTAACATTATTGCCGTTCAGCCAAACAGCTGCCAATCGTGCAAATTAATCGTGTTAACCGCACATTACGATCACTTAGGTTTACAAGGCAGTCGTCTTTACCCTGGAGCTAATGATAATGCCAGCGGTGTTGCAGCCCTTCTTTATATAGCAGCCATTTTTGCTGAGAAAACATCCCCATATAAGCTTGTGTTTGTTGCTACAGATGCAGAAGAAAATGGCTTACATGGTAGTGATTATTTCGTTTCTACATTAAATCCTAGCGACGTAAAGCTGAACATTAACTTAGACATGTTAGTGGTTAATCAGCACAAACCGCGTATGATCGCATTTTTAAATCATCAATCGCAGTACAAAAACGCCATAAACTCACTGTCTGACGAGAAAATACGGTTTATAGCAACAAGTTCTTCGCACTATTTAAACCGTTTGTTTGATTTAAAAGTTAACTGGCTTAAGGCAAGTGACCACTACTCTTTTGCTAAAGCTGACATTCCTTATATTTACTTTGGTATGGGTGACGATAAGCACCATCATCAAAGCACTGATACAATTGCACACATCAATTTCGATTTATATGAACACGCTATTCAAAAAATAGCTGAATTTATGGACAAGCTAACCGACTAACTTAGTAGTTAATTTAGATGTGGCTACAAACTGTATTTTTTGCGCCTTAGTGAGCTTTTTTACGCGACACTCCAATTTACTTGCCTCACTGCGACTACCCACTTGTTGTTGGTAAATTAATTTAAGCGGCCCTTTGCCTTTTAAATTTTTCGCACCTTTGCCAGCTTGGTGGGCTTCAAAACGTTTTTGTACATTGGTACTGATCCCCGTATACCAATGCCCTAAACGAGTCTGAACAATATACAAATGCCATGAAGCATCTGAGTTATCGCTGTTTTTTATTGGATCGAGTAAACTTTCTGTATTATCTGTGGTCAAATTTATGCCTCGTGATTGTTAATCGCATTTCAGTAAAAACAATTACTGAAAAGGGTTTTACCTTCTGTGACTAATCGGTATCATGCAGTGTATAAAAAATAAGGATTCAAACAAATAATGCAGTCGTTTAAAACTTTTTCTTTTTGGTTAGTACTTACCCTTACTTTAAGTGCTACAGCAGGGTGTTCAAGCTGGGTTTACCGTATCAATATTCCACAAGGTAACTTTTTAGAGCAATCTGACGTTGATAAACTTCGCATCAATATGACACGCGAACAAGTTCTTTATGTACTTGGTAAACCAGTAGCTGAAGATTCATTCGACAATAATACATGGCATTATCTTTATGTATTTAATATTGGTCGTAGTAACGAACAGCGTAAATCACTAACGCTTAACTTTGAAAACGATAAACTGGTTTCACTTTCAGGTGATTATGAACAGCCAAGTGAATTCAATACACCGCTCGAGCAAGAGTAACGAATCACACTTAACAAAAAGGGTAGCTTAGCTACCCTTTTTGTTATGCTTTATTTAAAGGGCGACCGCCCGTTACTTTGTTTGCTCGGCCTTCTTCTTTTGCTTTTTCTGCTCGGCGTCTGCGTGCATCTTTTGGATCTGCAATTAATGGGCGATAAATCTCTATTCTGTCGCCATCCTTAACCTGCTGATTTAATTTGCAGGTTCGATTCCAGATCCCTAATGTTAAATTGTTAGCATCGATTTCAGGACATTTGTCAAAAATACCTGACTTTATCACCGCCTGCTCTGCACTAGTCCCTACCGGTACTTCAACAAGTAAACTTGTCGCTGTGGTAGGTAGCGCATATACAACTTCAACAGTAATCATGTGCGTGCTCCGTAAACAGTTTTCGCGCGCTGAGTAAACGCATTCACCATATTTTTAGCAACTTCGTTAAATATTTTACCAAAAGCAAGCTCAATTAGTTTACTGGCAAATTCAAACTCTAAATGTAAGTGCACTTTGCATGCTTGCTCATCTAGAGGTAAAAACTGCCATTTACCCTGTAGCTTTTTAAACGGCCCATCCACTAAGCGTAGCGTAACCGTTTGCTCATCTATAAAGGTATTTTCGGTGGTGAACCACTTTTTCAAACCTGCTTTCGAGATCTCTAAGCTGGCTGTCATGCCGCTAGTTTGTTGTGCAATTATCTTCGCATCAGAGCAATGCGGCAAAAACTCTGGGTACGCATCTACATCGTTCACAAGATCAAACATTTCTTTACTGCTGTACATTACCAGCGCACTTTTTTCTATCTGCGGCATATTCACTCCCAACTGTGTCGGCGAATTTTAGCAAGCTTTGGCTATTTCCCCAAATTTTAGTAGCGTGAAAATTTATGCAAAGCCTTAAAAAAGCGATGTAAAAACGCTGTTTTTACGTATAATATGAACCACTATGGCTAAGAAAAAATCATCTAAATCGACAAGTAATACCATCGCGCTTAACAAAAAAGCGCGCCATGAGTATTTTTTACACGATAAGTTCGAAGCAGGGGTTGAACTACAGGGCTGGGAAGTAAAAAGTATCCGAGCTGGTAAAGTAAACATCTCTGAGACTTATATTCATATTAAAAACGGCGAAGCATTTTTACTTGGCAGTCAAATTCAGCCACTCAATAGTGCTTCTACTCACGTGATTTGCGATCCTCTTCGTTATCGTAAGTTACTTTTAAATAAGCGTGAAATCGATCGTCTTATCGGTGCCACAGAACGCGATGGGTTTTCTTTAATCGCAACTGCAATGTACTGGAAAAAATGCTGGGTGAAGTTGGAGTTCCACCTTGCTAAAGGTAAAAAGATGCACGACAAACGCGAAGACGGAAAAAACAAAGATTGGGCGCGTGAAAAAGAACGCCTAATGAAACATAAAGCATAATTCTGCTCTTTGAGCCTAACCTAAGGTTAGGCTCCTATCCCTTATAAACTCTCGCTTTTTACAAATAAATCAATACCCCTTCTAAAAACCCATACTTTTTTGCTATTTCAAACATTATCATTTACATGATATCAATCTTTACTGTGATATTTTCACAATACTTTCACAATTAAACAAGGATTGAAATTTATGAAGAACACCCACCGCTTTATACAGCGACCTCTCTATGCATTTACAATTGCAGCGTTAAGTGGCACAAGTTTTATGTCTGTTGCCGCACAATCAGATGGAGCTGAAAAGGTCGAGCGTATTGAAGTTACAGGTTCTCGCATTAAACGCTCTGATATTGAAGGCCCTTCACCGGTACAATCTATTAGTCGTGCTGATATCGACAATATGGGTTACGACAATCTACAGCAACTATTGGAGCGTATGCCAGTTGCAGGTAATGGAACTTTCTCTACGCGCGGTAATAACCAAGACTCAACAGCAAATGGTGCCGCTGCAGTGAGTCTTCGTGGCTTAGGTTCAGATGCAACACTGGTACTAATTAATGGCCGCCGTGTATCTATTAGTGCCTTTGCAGAAAGCATTACCAATTCATTTGTTGATATCAACTCAATCCCAGTCTCTGCTATTGAGCGTATCGATATTTTAAAGGATGGCGCATCAGCAATTTATGGTTCTGATGCAGTTGCAGGTGTAGTTAATATCATCTTAAAGAAAGATATTAATGGCCTGGAAGTAAACCTAGGTTACGGCGGTACTGATGGTCCTAACTACGAAGAAAAAACGGCAAGCCTAGTTTGGGGTACGAGTACTGAAAAAAGCAGTGCGTCAATCATTATTGACTACTTTAACAACACAGCGCTGTCTTCTGATGAAATGGGTCGCTTAGGTACTGCAAATCAAGAACCTTATGGCGGCATGGATTTTCGTTCATCGCGTGGCTTCCCTGGCTACTTTTACGTAGATGGCGAAAAAACAATTGACCCTGCATGCCCGGCAGAAAATGCCACAGCAAGTGGGAGCTGTTTATTTGACTACGGCCCATTTGGTTATGTAACTCCGGCATCAGAGCGTGTTGGTGCTATATCACAGTTTGAATACAACTTTGATAACGGTATTTCAGCTTTCTTAGAAGTGGCTGTACAACATAATACATCGCAAGCAGCTGGTGCCCCTACCCCTCTTGATGAAGATGCAGGCTTAACAGTGCCAGCAAGTCATCCAAATAACCCATTTGGCCAAGATATCGAGATTGGTCGCTACAGAACGGTAGATGCAGGCCCTCGTCAATGGGACATTGAGTCAGATACGTTACGTTTTGTTGCTGGTTTAAGAGGTGAGATCAGTGACTGGAGCTGGGAAGCGGCAGTTCAAAAAGGCCGTAGTAAATCAATGCAAACAGGTGATAGAAGCCAAGGTTGGGTGCGCACTGATTTCTTACAACAAGAAATTGACGCAGGTAACTATAACCCATTCGGTGGCACCTATAATGACCAAGCAGTTATTGATCGTATTACCACAAGCTTAGTTCGCCGCGGCGAATCTCACATGACATCATTTGATGCAAATATCAGTGGTGAAGCATTTAGCTTTGGCGATGATGTAGTGATGATGGCTGCAGGTATTGAATACCGTGAAGAAGATGTGAGCGATATTCCAGATGACCAATTCCAACGCGGGTTAATCTTTGGTACTGAGTCTGTATCAGCTGCAGCAGAGCGCGATCAGTATGCTGCTTATATTGAGTTTTCAATTCCGTTAGCAGAAAACTTAGAGCTGCAATTAGCAGGTCGTTACGATGATTACAGTGACTTTGGTTCAACAACAAACCCTAAAGTAGCTGTGCGCTGGGCACCAACTGATTCAATTACTGTGCGTGGCTCTTGGGCTCAAGGTTTCCGTGCTCCTTCACTGGCACAAATTGGTTTAGGTCCATCTGAAGAAAGTCAGTTCTTTGTAGATACTTACCGTTGTCAGGCAACGGGACAGGATTGTAATGCTCTAGATTACAATATCCAATTTGCGGGGAATCCGAACCTTGAAGCTGAAGAATCAGAGTCATGGAACGTGGGCTTCATTTGGGCACCAACCGCTGAGTTTGGCTTTGGAATCGATGTATGGAGCATTACACAAGATAATAAGATAGACGAACAAGAGTTCGGCCCTATCTATGATAACAACTGTAACGATCAAAACAGCACTGTGTGTGTGCGTTTAGCACCACAAAATGGTCAAAGTTTAGGTGTAATCCAAAAAGTTTACAGCACCTTTGAAAACGTTTCATCGCAAGAAGTATCGGGTGTTGATGTGTCGGCAAACTACACTCATGCTATGAACGATTACGGCTTCTTAAAATTCAATTTAGAATGGGCATACCAAAACGAATTTAAAAAAGATAGCCGCGATTACACAGGCGAGTACCGTTATCCTGAGAACCGTTGGATTTTCTCAACAAATTGGGAAATGGGTGACTTCAATACCAATGTGAACGTTAGCTACACAGGCGAGTTTGAAGATACACCAGACATCGACTTTGATGGAAACTTAGACTTTGATAGCAACACATCACGTATGGTTGATTCGCAAACACTGGTTGATTTACAAACTGCGTATAACTTCTCAGATAAAATCAAACTATCTGTGGGTGTGAATAACGTGTTTGATGAAGATCCTCCGTTCGCGATCGGCGATGGTGATGGCGACTTATATGGCTATGTATCGAGCGTACATAACCCACGTGGTCGTTATTTCTATACTAAGCTAACAATGCGCTTTAATTAATCTCGTTGAGCTTAAAAACAAAAACCCGCCAATTGGCGGGTTTTTTAATTCGCTAACAAAGGCCTAAATTATAGGTCGCCTTCGTTTTCAGAAAGGAATTTAGCAACACCTTCAGGGCTTGCATCCATACCTTTTTTACCTTCAGTCCAACCTGCTGGACATACTTCACCGTGCTCGCTGTGGAACGCTAGCGCGTCAACCATGCGGATCATTTCGTCGATGTTACGGCCTAGTGGAAGGTCGTTAACTACTTGGTGACGTACGTTACCTTCTTCGTCGATTAGGAAAGAACCACGGAAAGCAACACCAGCTTCTGGGTGCTCAACGTCGTATGCTTTACAGATTTCGTGTTTAACGTCTGCAACTAGTGCATATTTAACTTGACCAATACCACCGTCAGCAACGGCAGTGTTACGCCATGCATTGTGTGAGAATTGTGAATCGATAGAAACACCGATTACTTCAACGCCACGCTTTTGGAACTCTTCAAAACGCTTGTCGAAAGCGATTAACTCTGAAGGACAAACGAAAGTGAAGTCTAACGGGTAAAAGAAGATAACTGCTTTTTTACCTTTGATAGTTTCTTTTAGGTTGAAGTTTTCAACGATTTCACCGTTACCTAGAACAGCTGCTGCAGTAAAGTCTGGTGCCTGACGGCCAACTAATACACCCATTTTTATCTCCAAATATTTGAGTTTATTTCCAATTGCATAAGCAATACTTACCTTTATATGGTTCCAAAAAACTAAAAACCAAGAGTAAGCACTGATATTTTGTAAGATAGTTTAAAGAGGTTACAGATAAATGAACAATCGGAAATATCGATATCACCAATCGGAAAAATTGATTTAGCTAAGTTACTCATTATCCATTGAATATTAATGAATGAACAACTGACTAAAGAGTAAAGCGTGCCCTCTCAAAGATATATTCTACAGAGCACAACACGCATCTTTAATCAGTACATCGGAAGCTAACTAATCCCTAAGTACTTATGCACCTGAACTGATAAACGCCAATTTTTCTCAATACATGTTTCAATAGCAAGTTTGGTCGCTGACTGCTTTTGACTAATTGGTTGAAGGTACACTAAACGTGGATTCACACCCGTTTTTAAGAATAAGTCTTCAAGCTCTTCAACATGCTTTTGCATTGCAACAGGGTGTTTTATTTCGTCAGCACGCTGCATCGCACTGCGCAGTACTTTATAGCCACCACGCATATTAATTTTTGGTGATACGGTCACCCATGTTTGCTCAGGCGCTAAAATCTCAAATGTGCCGCTGGTTTCAATTTGCGTCGAGTAGCCATTTGCATGTAATAGTTCACACACTGGGTTTAGGTCGTACATGCATGGCTCACCCCCGGTGATAACAACATGTTTAGCGTTATAGCCACGTTCTTTAAATAATGCTAATACTTGCTCTGCTGATGCTTCTGCCCAATGATCAGAATCCGCTTTTTTCTCGACCGTGTCATCAAGAGACACTTTATATACATTATCAACATCCCATGTTTGCTTCGTATCACACCAAGCACAGCCTACAGGGCAGCCTTGTAAACGTAAAAAGATTGAAGGTGTACCCGTAAAACTTGCTTCACCTTGAATTGTTTCAAACACTTCGTTAATTTTGTACAAAAGACATCTCACTTACGACACGACGGTATAAAATACATACCATCAGATAAACCAAAAACACTGGCAAAAATTGTTATTTAGGCCCGAGCCGTGTAGTATATCGCGCCCTGAAGTAAACCTCTATCAAAAGTAAGAGCAAAACAGTTATGACGCAAAAAGTAGTTGTTATTTATTCCGGCGGTATGGACTCGTTTACCGTATTAAATAAAGCCCTGCAACAAGGCCACGAAGTGTATGCCCTGTCGTTCGACTACGGCCAGCGTCATGTTAAAGAGCTTAAAGTTGCCGCTCAAGTATGTGAAAAATTAGGTGTTCCACATAAAATTGTTGATATTTCAGCAATCAACCAATTGATTGGTGGTTCATCACTGACCGACGATATTGACGTGCCAGAAGGTCACTACGAAGAAGAAAGCATGAAGAGCACAATTG
This sequence comes from Pseudoalteromonas thalassia, assembly GCF_049257215.1. Taxonomy (NCBI): domain Bacteria; kingdom Pseudomonadati; phylum Pseudomonadota; class Gammaproteobacteria; order Alteromonadales; family Pseudoalteromonadaceae; genus Pseudoalteromonas; species Pseudoalteromonas thalassia. The sequence goes on along the minus strand of NZ_JBMMUE010000001.1, from coordinate 426,916 downwards.
TGCCTAACCGCAACATGATCTTACTTTCACTTGCTGTGGGTTATGCGGTGTCTTTAAAAGCCAGCAAAGTTTATTACGGTGCGCATTCAGGCGATCATGCTATTTATCCTGATTGTCGCCCTGAGTTTGTGCAAAAAATGGATGATGTTTGCCGTATTGCTAATTACGACGCTGTTGAGATTTTCAGCCCGTACTTAAACAATACCAAAATCGACATTTTAACAGACGGTTTAAAAATGGGTCTTGATTACAGCCAAACATGGACCTGTTACAACGGCCGCGACAAAGCCTGTGGCAAATGTGGTGCCTGCCAAGAACGCTTAGAAGCTTTCGCATTAAATAACGTTACCGACCCTATCGAGTACGAATAACCGTAACGTTTAAGTTTAAAAGGCGAGATTAACTCGCCTTTTTTGATTGTGTTTGTTGGATAAGTTTTAGCAGCTCTGCAGTAGCAGTCGCATCGGCTAATGCTCGGTGATGATTAGTTAAATTCAATTCAAAATGTGCCGCTAAATTACCGAGTGAATAAGACTTAAGCTTTGGAAATACTTTGCGCGACTCAACCACTGTACATAGCTTTGGCATTTTAAAGCCCTGCCCGATTGCACTGTATTCTTTGCGAATAAAACCGTAATCAAAATTCACATTATGGGCAACAAAAACACTGCCTTTTAAAAGTGAACGCAGTGTATCGGCAACCTCTTCAAAGCGAGGAGCATCACGCACCATCGCAGCATTAATTCCTGTTAGCTTAGTGATAAAGGCAGGAATACTTCGCTCAGGATTGATTAAACTTGCCCACTGCTTTATCACTTCGCCCGCTTGTAACTGCACAACTGCAATTTCGGTGATTTTATTATTACCTTGTACGCCACCCGTGGTTTCTATATCAACGACACTATAAATACGGTTCGGATCATTAAACCAATTTACTGCAACGATATTTACTGCAAAGCCCTGCTGTTTTAACACCTCAATACTGACAAGTTGGTTACGTCTTAGTTTGTCGCCAGGGGCTTTTACTTCTTCAAAGGTGAGCTTATCCCCTTTTAGCACCATCAAGTCTGGGTAACCGTCTTTTAGCTGCTTAAAGGTTTTTGACATTTGTAATAAATGCGCTTTTAAATTTGCAAGCGGGCTGTGTTTTATTAATACCTCTAGCGGCTCTAAAATATCGCTATGCCACATAAAAACACCATTAGGTATTTCGTAAAACTGCCCTGCATTTTTGCAGACATGTTTATACAAGGCTTCATTGCTAGTGAAATTTGCAAGCTTTTGCTCAATTTGTGTTTGTTGCAAAGTGTAAAAGCAATCAGCCTGCAACACCTTTGGGTAAATATCAAATTCATTACACGGCGGGTGCGGAGTCTCTATAAAAAGCTCTTGCCAAAACGTTAAGGTAAAGAAGCTCAACCAAAGATTATTCTCAGTAAAAAATACCGTGTTACCAAGCTGTTGATAGTGCCCGCACACTCCTTGCTCTACATCGCCGCGGTAAATATCATCAATCTCTAATTGATGCTCTGTATCCATGAGCATTTGTGTTAAGCGTGAACGTTGTTGCTTGTTATATTTACGCTGTAAAAAATCTTCAGCGAAATACAAAATGCCATCATCAAGTGGGTCTTGAATAATACTTTCAAGCTTTTGCTCAACCCAGTCTTTATCTCCTTGCTTATAACGCTGGCGAATAGCTAGCTCTTGCGCTTCACTGCTGCCTTCACAGTGCTCAAGTAACTCAAATGCAAATGCTAAGTTATGCTCTTTGAGTTGTTTGTATAGGCGAATAAGTAACTTATTTTTAATACTCTGGGCTAGTTCATCTTCACAGCTGATAGCTAAAAGCGCATGGGCTAAGTTTTGATACTGTGTTTGTGACTCGCTTTGCTTAAACTGCATGCGTAATTGGTTTAATTGATAATGTGTTTGTGCCTCGGCTAGCGTTTGAAAACGCGATAAGCTCTCGCTGACATCGCTACGCACTTTTGCAATTCCTAAGTCACGCATCACAAATCGGTTTTGATGATTTATATCGCCGCCACTCAGTCGGCCACTGTATAAAAACTCAAAATATTCATAATATTGGTCTCGGCTATTAACTACAAACTGACTAAACAATGCCTCTAAATCAGCGTGGCTACGATCGATATGTTGTTTACACAGTTGGGTTAAGCTCTGTTTGCTGGCTGACTTTTTGTAATCAGCTTGAGTCGCCATTAACGCATCGTTTGCTAATAAGGTTAACAGGGTTGGCTTTGTTAAATGTTCAAGCAATAGATCTAATTCGTCGTTGTTAGGATGCGCTACCAGTCCTTGTTGTTTTAACTTAAAAATAGCACCGTGAAGATTAGGGATCTCTTCATAATTTAATGATGACAATGCGACAATTTTTGGCTTACGAGAATAAATACGCAGCAAAGTACACAAGCTTTGCTCATCAAGTTGAAGGAGTTTTTTAAGAAATTGCTGCTGCTCTGCTAAAAGCAGATGCCTGCACTGAGATTGAATAAACTCAGCAAGCTCAAAGAAGTGACTTAAATAATATTTTGCTGGTAATTGTGTTTTCATAGCCAAACCCGACACTGTATATAATCACAGTATCGGGTATTAGCTAAACGATTTCAATATTTGAGGCTATTTAACTTTTAAAATACCGACAACCGCGCAAATTGCGCCACCCACCATACCGAGCCAAGCTTCAATTGGTGTATCACCACTAAACGTGCGGCTAATTTGCGCACTCGCCGAGTCATACACGTTGTAACCCCAAACCGCGAGTGCTACACCAATAACAATTAAAGCAATCCCTATAATTTTTCCCATTGTGTTGTTCCTTATTGTTGTTTTTTATTACATGTTAGTACGAACAGTTTTGCACATAAAATAATTAGCTGCAAAACCTTAAGCAATAATCAAACTAAAGATTATGTTTTGCCCACTTAACGAAACATGAAGCTCTGCACCAATTGCTCGACTTAACGCCTTGGCAATGGATAAACCTAAACCGAAGTTATCATTAGACGTTCTGGCACTGTCTTTTTGCCATAGTGGATCAAATAACTGGCTAATATCTTCATCTGTTAAGGATACTTTTAATTCATTGGTAACAGAGAATTGCAACTTACCCTCGTCATTCAACTGCGTACTTACAGTCACTACGCTCTTTTCTGGGCTATATTGTTTGGCGTTATTGACAAGGTTGGTGATGATTGATTCAAGTGCAAATAGATTACTAACAATCGCCGGTATATCTTCTTGAAGTGCAAATTCAACTCGCTCTAAATCGCACTTTTCTAAGATGCGCATTATGACCTGATTTAAATCACAAGCGTCTTGTTTTGGTAGGGCTTCATTACTGTATTTATGCAGTAGCAATAAGTTCGACACAATGCTTTTTAACCGTTGGCTAATTTTTAGTACCTCGGGTTTAAAATCGGCTTCAAATTCTTTTTCATCAGGAAAACGAATTGCCACTTCGGTCATGTTGATTAGCTCAGCAATAGGGGTTTTTAGTTCATGAGCGATGTCTGAGGTTAAACGTTTTTCGCGAAAGTAAAGCTGCCTATTTTCTTGAATAAAGGCATTTAAGCTATTTACAATCGGCTGCAGCTCTTTAACTGGTTCTTTAACAACAATTATTGAGTTTTTATCAGCGATACTGAGCTTACTTATATCACGATTTAATTTATTGAGTGGTGCTAGCGAGCTGTCGACCGATTTACGCACAAATAAACGAATAAAGACAATGACTGTTACTGTGGTTACCACAAAAATAATGTCGATAAGCCATAATATAAAATCAACTTCTTCGGAAGATGCGGCATAAGCCAACGTGAGTGTTTTAAAGTTCGGCTTACTCACCCCATCATAAGAGCTGTGGTGCGAATGTGGATCAAACTGCGGTTGAAAGCGAGTATAAATGATCCGTCCATCTCGACCATCTGGTAACTGGGTGGTCATTATTTTCGCTTCACCGAGTTTTAGTTCTTGAAACTTAAGGCTCTTTACTGGAAATAAATCAAGACTTGGTGAGCGAATAAGTACGCCCTCATCAGTCCACACTTGAAAATACTCAGGTTCAACTCGGCCATCAAACTCCGGCATAAACTCACCTGGGTGGTTAAAACCTATCCCTTGGTCGTCCTCATGTACCAGTGTCATTAGCATACCAGCTTTTGAGTGTAAGCCACGGTTAAACTCATTATCTATCCAGCTGTCGACGGCAATATCTGTGGCTAATAAAATACCTAAAACAAGCCCTGTTATAGCTATGGATAGAGTAAAAACTAATTTACTGCGAATTGATTTCATCACCTTCCTTGAATTATGTAACCAAAGCCGCGCTTGGTTTGAATAGGTAACTCACCACCTGCCGCTCTAACCTTTTTACGTGCCGATGATAAATGCGCCTCAATAGAGTTTTTCGAAACCAAGTCATATTGCCCAGCAATATAAGTACTTAACTTTTCTGATGTAATTACTTTATTTTGATTGCTAAATAAGCACTCAACAATTTTGTATTCGTTGGGTGTAAGGTCGATGACAGTGTCACCGACTTGCAACAGTTTTAATTGTAAGTTCAAAGACAGGTTATCTATGCGGATCACGTCACTGATTGTTTTCAAGCCACCGCGACGCATCAAGTTTAATAACCTTGCATGAAGCTCATCAAACGAAAATGGTTTTGTTAGGTAGTCATCAGCCCCTGTCAGCAGCCCTTTCACTTTGTCTTCAGGCTCTTGCTTGGCAGATAAAATCAGCACACGCACATCGAGCTGCTTTGCTCTAATTGTTTGTAATAGGGTAATACCATCAATGCTGGGTAACATAATGTCGAGTATGATTAATTCGTAATCTCCTGTCATTGCCATACTAAGTCCTTCAGCACCATCGCCAGTTTCATCAATGGTAAAACCTAGGTTTTCAAGGCCAATTCGTAGACTACGTCTTAATGACACTGAATCTTCAATAATTAACAATTTCATATGTTACTCAAATAGGTAAAAACACTTTTACGTCATCAGGTTACGCCACCAAACTTAAGATTCACTTAAGATTTACTGAAGTTTTTCTGGTTTAGAAAATATTAAGATTACCATAAGGATTTCTTAAGTTTTGCTTCCTACTATTGCCGTAGTTTCGATTAAGTAAGTACGACTATGACAGCAAAACTCTCCGTTTTAAAACCTTTGTTTCGTTTTACCTTATTATTAATGGCAGTTTTTATGCTGTCGAGAATTGGCTTGCTGTTATGGCAACAGCAACGGCTCGTTGATGGCGACAGCTTAGCGGTGCTAATGGGTGGCCTGAGAATCGACTTGAGTAGCCTTGGTTACTTATCAGCCTTAGCTGTTTTGATGTTACTTGCTAACGTGTTTTTGCGCAGTAAGACCGCTTTATTTCAACATGCTTTTACTCTTTATAGCAGCCTAGTTGTGACTTTAATCGTGGTTGTTGAGGCTTCGACACCCGCGTTTATTAACCAATACGATGTGCGACCAAATCGCTTATTTGTCGAATACCTAGATTATCCTCAAGAAGTATTCTCTATGCTGTTAAATGGCCATCTGCTGGCTATGATAAGCAGCTTAATTATTGCAACATTAAGTTGTGTGTTTACGTATCGCTTTATAAGCGCAGCATTTAGTAAACAACAAAACTCTAAAAAAGTTAGCCAAGTTGTAATACTCGTTACCACCTTATTAGTTTGTTTAATTAGCGCAAGAGGTACTGTAAGTCATCGCCCGTTAAATCCTGCGTTAGTGTACTTTTCAAGTGACTCGCTGGTTAACTCCTTGGCCCTTAATTCAACTTACAGTGTCGCATTTGCTATTAAAAATATGGGCAATGAAAAAAATGCCAGTAGCTTGTATGGCACCATGCCACGTGATGAAATTTTACAAACAGTCAAGCAAGCCGCCTATAAACAGCAATTTATCACTGAGAGTATTCCTACTCTTGCTAACAACCTGCCTTTTAACACCGGCAAACAAAAGAATTTAGTTATCATTTTAGAAGAAAGCTTAGGCGCACGCTTTGTTGGTGAATTAGGTGGCATTGGCGTGACTCCTGAACTAGATAAGCTTTATCAACAAGGCTGGGGGTTTGATAATTTATACGCTACTGGCACACGCTCTGTTCGTGGTATCGAAGCAGTTACAACGGGGTTTACTCCTTCCCCTTCACGCTCTGTGGTAAAACTTTCTAAATCACAGCACAACTTTTTTTCTCTTGCCGATGTATTAGCCCGCACCGGTTATACCACCCAATTTATCTACGGCGGTGAAAGCCATTTTGATAACATGAAAAGCTTTTTCTTAGGGAATGGCTTTAGCGATATTGTCGATATTAATGACATACAAAGCCCAGAGTTTATCTCATCTTGGGGAGTAAGCGACGAAGACTTGTTTAATCAAGCTGATAAAGAGCTAAACGAGTTAAATAAAGCGGGCAAACCTTTTTTCAGCCTTGTGTTTACGTCAAGTAACCACGACCCATTCGATGTACCAGAAGGTAAAGTAACGCTACCTGATGGTCACGACCCAGAAAACTACAAACGCGACCTAGCAATTAAATACGCTGATTATGCATTAGGTAAATTCATCGCAAAGGCAAAAACGCAAAATTACTGGCAAGACACGGTATTTTTAGTGGTTGCTGATCATGATGTACGGGTGTTTGGCTCAGAGCCTGTACCGCTTAAATCTTTCCATATTCCTGCTGTGATCCTAAACAGTGATGTGAAAGCAAAGCGCGATACTCGCTTAGTCAGCCAAATAGACTTACCTGCTACTTTGTTGTCTTTATTAGGTGCAGGGCAAGCAACTCCCATGCTTGGCTATGACTTAACTAAACAATACCCTGTTGAGCGCGCCATGATGCAGTATTACGACAACTTTGCTTATGTAGAAAATGGTGAGGCGGTAATACTAATGCCAAACCAAAAAGTGAGTTATTGGCGTTATGACACAACCAATAAAAGCCAAGTTGCCATTGATAAACCCACCACTGACTTAAATCTTGCCAAAAAAGCGCTGGCTCATGTCTTATTTAGCAATCTTGCTTATACCGAAAAGCTGTATCGCTTACCGAATAAATCATAGCGATGAGGAATGACTATGAGTATGCAAATCAAACAACTTTTTACTAAAAAATGGCCCGTTAGCTACAGCCAATTTGTCTGGCTAGTGTCTTTATATTTAGTTATCGCTTTTAACGGCTTATTTTTATATAACGTGTTTGAGGCGGCAGCCAAGCCTGGGCATGTCGACTGGTTATTCATAATAACCGTGCCGTTTTTCTTATTGGCATTGACGGCAATGGTGCTAAGTTGGCTGTCGTTAATCACCTTTGTAAAGCCCATACTTTTGACAAGCGTGGTGCTCTCGTCACTGCTGTTTTATGCCACTTTGAACTATGGCGTGATCTTCGATAAAAGCATGTTGCAAAATGTCTTAGAAACAAATTCAGGTGAGGCATTTTCATACCTGAATGTACAAGTGATCGCTTTTATTGGTGTGCTTGGGGTGCTGCCAGCCTATTTGTTTTCTCGCTTTAAGATTGTTGGCCACTTTCGCGAACGCCTAAAAAGCTTTGCGCTATTAAACCTTGCAGCTGTTATCGTTGTAGCCATTATTGCGGTACCATTTTATAAAGATTATGCCTCTGTAGGGCGTAATAACCGCCAATTAACGAGCTACATAACTCCTTTTGCATTTTACACTGCAGGTTATAAGTACTTGCGCGATAATTATTTTTATCCACCTTTACCATTTAAAGTATTAGATAAAACACCGCATTTATTGGCTAAGCAGCAAAGCTCACTCACTATTATGGTAGTAGGCGAAACAGCACGAGCTGCCAATTTTTCACTGCAAGGTTATGAAAAACCAACCAATCAAAATACACCTAAGCTTGGGGTAAAATATTTCAGTAATGTTAGTTCATGCGGTACAGCAACCGCAATTTCTGTACCTTGCATGTTCTCTCGATTAGACCGCAACAGCTATGATTCACGTATAGCACAAAGCCAAGAGAATGCGCTTGATATCATTCAACGAAGTGGAGTTGAAGTAACATGGATTGATAATAACAGCAGCTGCAAAGGGGTTTGCGTGCGTGTTAAATCACAAACGATAGAACCGACAAAGAGCAATCCACTTTGTGATGGCCATTACTGTTTTGATGAGGTACTTGTTGATGAGTTAGCAGCAACACTTGCCAAGAGTAATGCAAAGCACCAACTAGTGGTGTTACATATGATTGGTTCACATGGGCCAACCTACTATCGCCGCTACCCAAAAAAAGACACTAAATTTTTGCCTGACTGCCCACGTAGCGATATCCAAAATTGTAGCAGCGAGCAACTCACAAACACCTATGACAATACCATTGCTTATACCGACTTAGTGCTGAGTAAACTAATCAACTTGCTTAAAGACAGTAAAGCGGATGATAAATCACTGCTATATGTCTCTGATCATGGTGAGTCGTTAGGTGAAAAAGGTTTGTATTTACACGGTTTTCCATATGCACTAGCGCCAAAAGAGCAAACTCAAGTGCCTATGCTGTTTTGGAGTAATAAGCTAGCCGATAGCCGCTTTAACCAATGTATTGAACAACAGCGTAACCATGCTTTTTCGCACGATAACATTTTTGACACCCTACTTGGCTTAACCCATGTCGGAAGTACTAAATATAATCCTGAGCAAGACATTTTTTATGCTTGCTCAAAACAAAGCTAACGAAATAGAGATTTCATACTATGCAATTTGATAGCACTAACAAACCCATAGGCATTAAACGTATTCGCCTTGCATTTAAAAATTCCCAACGTGCATTCACGTGGTTAGCAAAACATGAATCTGCTTTTAAACAAGAGCTGATACTATTGGTCCTTGCCATAGCCGTGGTTTTTGTCTGGCAAATTACCCTGTATGAGAAAATCATGCTGCTTGTATCTGTGCTATTTGTGATGTTTGCTGAAGTGGTCAATACGGCAATTGAAGCAGCAATAGACCGCATAGGCCTTGAAATTCATCCGTTATCAGGCCTAGCTAAAGACTTGGGGTCAGCAGCCGTACTTATTGCTCTTACAATTTGTGCGCTAGTATGGGGCGGTGTATTTGTTAACAACCTAGGTTAACTGGCTTTTTTATCATCCGGGGTGTCATTACAAAGTGCACAATGTCGCCCTTTTGATGAGTGATATAAACGGGTTGCGATAAAAATTGCCGTTGCAATAAATGACCAAAGTAACGCAAAACTTAATGCGCTTTGTGTGTCGTGACCTTTAAGGATTTCTACCATAAACAATAAAATAGCCACCAGCGTGAAAACTCTAGTGGCTCTTAAAATCCAAAATTTTGTACTCATAACTTACTCCTTTAAAAAAGTAAGTGTAGTTCAAAGTAAGCAAAAACGCCTAAAAACCCAAAGCAGGCTCAGACAAAATCTGTACATTATTTTTAAATACTTCTAATTGCCCTGCCGGAGATTGTTCAGTACCTAGCACGATAACATGACACACATAGCGATAGCCGTTATTCATAAATGTATAAAAATGGTTACCGCCACTACCATCAAAGCTTAACGTGCCCCCTGTTATCACCAATCTTGGATCATCCAGCATTGATTGTTCAATATCCCAAGCCGCATAGCGGTATTGATTTTCTGCCAACTCATCAATACGAATTAAATGCTTTTTTGTCTTCCAAGTTAGTATCGGCTGAGTAAATTCGCGAAGGGTTTCGTGTAAAGCTTGTTTTTGCTCTTCAATAAGCGCTTCGCGTAATGTTTTTTCTGCATCTGATTGATAGGTCACAGCCCAAATAGAGCCATCAAAGTCTAACCAAAGTTTGCCTGAATCAAACATAATACCGCGCCAACCCATCATCTCCCAATCATGACGAATATTTGAGTTAGCTATCGACTCAACAAATTGCTGATCAAATACCTGCTCAAATTTATCGATAAGCATTTGCTTATTCTCAATGTCTTTAAGAGGGGCTTTACGCTGCAATGGATAGTGGACTCGTTCTGCAATCGCCGCTTTATCCCCTGCTTTAAACGCTGCAACCACAGGTTTTACTATTTTGATATGCTTTGTTGCGGCAGTAGCCCATGATGAATAAGAGCTACCAATCAGTACGATTACACTTAACAAAACTGCTTTCACTTTAGTATCCATTTTTTAGTTTTTTAAAGCGTAACAAATTAGGGGACACGCAGTACAGCCTCAACTAAAATTCTAATTGAACTGCATCACTTTGATTACCTAATCTGTCAACGGCTATTACTTTAATTGTTGTTAATGTTTGTTGCTCTTTTTCTGTAGCAACTTTGAGCGTATGTTTATTGTTTGCATAAAGCTGATAATGCCAATCGTCACCGTATTTAAAATACACCAAGCTCTGCGTTACTTGGGGTTCATTTACATGCTGCCAAGATAGCTCAATGTGATTTGCTGAACGTTCATATGAAACTTTAAATGGCTCAACCGCTGGCATGTCTATCCAAGGGGTTTGCGGTATTAATGCTTGGTGCTGAAACACGCCTTTTGCTAATGCATCACTCATTAATCGACTACCGTCAAGCGCCGCAACATTCCAAAAAACAGTCCCTGGCGATGCTAAAAATCCTCGGTTAACCATGATCTGATTAACCACTTCATCGACACCCGCTGTATCAAACGACCGAAGTGCGTTAATACCCGGCCATAAATGACGTTGTTTGGTGTTTTGTGTTTGCCACCAATTTACCAGCAGTGGATAACTTTGCGCGTACTGGTTTATTGGCCAGTACAATTGTGGAGTTAAGTAATCAAGCCACCCCTCGTTTAGCCATAACTTAGCATCCGCATAGAGCTTCTCGTACTGATCCATGCCACGAATTGAGTCTGGATTATTGGGTCTGTAGATACCAAATGGGCTAATGCCAACTAACACATGGGGTTTAGTTTCTTTAACACGAGCATAAAGACGTTTAACAAATTGATTGACCGCTTCTCTACGCCAATCTGCAACTATTAACTTGCCGCCCGCTTTTACATAAGCCTGATATTGTAATGCGTCAGGGAAATCTTCGCCTTCATTATAAGAAGGGTAAGGATAAAAGTAGTCATCGTAGTGAATACCATCTAAATCGTAATTTTTAACAAGTTCCGTTAATGTATTTAAGGTGTGAGCAACCACATCTTGATCGGTTGGTAAAAACCAATAAGTACTATTTTTTAGTTTTACCACTTGGTCTGGCATACGTGTGACCACAGAGTGTTCAGACACAGGACCACCATCAGGATGATGGGCTCGATAAGGGTTGAACCACGCATGTATCTTTAGGCCACGCTTATGTGCTTGCTCAATCCAAAACTGTAGCGGGTCATAAAATGGTACTGGAGCTCTGCCCTGCTCGCCAGTTAAATAATAAGACCAAGGCTCACGACTACTGTGATAGAAGCTATCTGCTTGCGGGCGTACCTGAAAAATCACAGTATTAAAGTTATGCTGTTGTAATTTATCGAGAATTTGAATCGCTTGCCGTTTTTGCTCTGTAACAGCTAACCCAGGCTCAGTTGGCCAGTTAATGTTTGCTACTGTGGCAACCCAAGCAGCACGAAACTCCCTTGCGACCTGTGGTTGGTAAATCGTACCAAGCAGTTGTTTTTCAGTATACGTTGTTTCATTTTTTGACAATAAACTACACGCACTTAAAACCAAGCACATGCTCAATAGCGATAAAATTTTTAAATACATGATCAACCTCATAAAAAAGGCACAGCAATCATGTTGCTGTGCCTTCAATTTCACTAAACTCAAATGAGTATTAGAACTTCATTTGTGCGCCAATCAAGAAGCGACGACCATAATCATGAATTGCTAATGGACGATTAGCATCTGGCATACCTGTGCTATTACCTGAAGTCGCTTTTTGCTCTTCATTTGTTAAGTTAATAGCTTGGAAAATAAGATTAAAATCTTCAGAAATGTTATAGCTAACATTTAAATCATATTGACCAAAACCATCCTTATACTGGTTTAAGCCAAGGTAATTAGTATAAAAATATTCTGAACGATATGTATAAGAAACACGGGCACTGAAAGCAGTGTTTTCATAATAAACCGTCGCATTAAAAGTATCTTCTGAGTTGTTTGGCAACACAGCTTCTTCACCTGCGGCTTTTTGTTCTGGTGTTTGCTCTAGTTCAGCATCTGAATATGTATAGTTGGTTTGAATACCAAAACCGTACATAAGCTTTTGAGTGTAGTTCACTTCAAAGCCCGAATTCTCACCACCTAGGCCATTTTGAGGCTGAGTCACTAAGAAATCACGAACCTCTTCAACGCCGGTATCAGGGTCTGTCCATGTCCACTGCTTTTCAATCGTTGTATTGGTGATATACGAATCAATATCTTTGTAGAAATAAGCTAATGACAATATTGATGACTCATTAAAGTACCACTCAACTGATAAATCATATTGAGTCGAACGATAAGGTTTTAAGTCTGGATTACCTTGTGAACCTTTACAGCCTGTTGCCGCTGCACAGTAGCCACTTTTACGCGCTGATAAAAAATCGTAGTCAGGGCGAGACATTACTTTAGCCGCAGCAAAGCGAAGCACAACATCATCCGTAAAGTCATAATTAATGTTTACACTTGGTAAGAAGTCATCGTAGCTATTTGAGCTATATACATCTTGAATATTTTCAGGCGCAAAACTACGTCCAGTGTACTCAACTGAACGAGAGTCAAGCTCTGTTTTAACCGCGCGTACGCCCATATTACCGCGCCACTTATTGTGCTCGAACACGGCTTTGACGTAGCCAGCTGTAACGGTTTCTTCAAGGTCGAAGGTGTAGTCAAGGTGCTCATAAGGACCTGATGTTGGGCTAGTAGACGAGATCCAGTCTGCATACTGGTTATTATCAAACTGCCATAAAATGCCGTCGCTAGTAGAATCGCTTGCAAACATACCCAAATTAAAGCTCTCACCTGATGCTGACACTTTTGGATAGTTGGCTTTCATCAAACTGGCAGCTTTTGTATGCTCACGGTACTTTACACCCGCTTTAATTGCAGTGAAAAAACCAGTGTCTAATAAATATTCAACATCAAACTGCGCATAAAGCTCATCAGAGTCATTGAGTATGTCATTTTTATGGTTGTAATCTAAACGGTAATCTTGTGGGCTTAAATCTGCCGATAAAGTCACATCTGGCGTGCCATTTTCTAACGTAAATGACGCATTTGTATTGGCATAGTACTCTGAATAAACATCACTCACCTCACCGTCAGCTTTACTGTAACCTAGCTGACCTGTAACAGTGTAATCATCTGCTTTGTAAGTCACTTTTAAATCATGAGCTTGAGTCTTAAATTCACCACGGTAGCCCGCATTACCATAATAACCCAAGTTATTGTGTGCTGGTAAATCACCGGCGACAACCGTACCGTCAACGATAACGGGGTTCTCAATGTTAGCAATATTTTGCAGGATAAAACCGCTTGAATACGTGCCATATGATTCATGTTCTGACTTTGAATATAAGTTATTGAAAACAAAATCAAGGTTATCATTTGCAGCGTATTGGAATGTCGCTGTTGCGGTATCTAAATCGCTATCACTTGCGTAGCGGTTGTAACCCACTGCCCCAGGATAAAATTCTGCATTACCATCTTGGTTAGCATCTGTGCTGCGATATCCAAAACGTACTTCTTTACTATCACGCTGCGTTGCTGTTTCTTTGTGCACGAAGCCAACATTAAAACCAAAATCTTGGGCTTCATTTTTCCATGAATATAAACCAGACACGTATGGCTTAGTTTCATCTGCGTTTTCAAAATGGAATGCTTTTACTGAAAGCGCTGCATAGTTAGCTTCACTATCAAGCGGTTTGCGTGTTTTTACTACAACAGTGCCACCAATTGACCCCTCATCAATGTCAGCTTCAGCAGACTTATAAACCTCGAGAGTATCGACCATTTCTGCTGGTAATAATGAGTAATTAAAACCACGCGACGGGCGTGTAATTGATGCCGAAGCCGTTGCAGAAGCCACATTTTGGCCATTTAACAGCGTTATATTTAAATGAGGTGCTGTACCACGAATACTCACTCGGTCGCTTTCACCGCCTAAGTCTTTCTCTACTTGCACGCCAGGAATTCGTTGCAATGCATCTGCAACTGTTTGATCAGGAAATTTACCGATATCTTCAGCAGAAACTGCATCAACTACGCTGTTTGAAAAGCGTTTCATATTAATACTTTTCTCAACTGACGCCGCATAGCCGCGGACTTCTATCAGCTCAATATCTTCTTTTGTAACTTTCTTTTTTTCATCTTGTTGATCAGCTGCAAAGGCTGGTGCACATGTTCCAAGTAAAAGAGTTGGGAGCAATGCTTTTTTGATGCAAACAGTTAGCGTGGAGAATTTTTTATTCATGGAAATGTAACCCTATCGTTTTTTAAAAAGTGAGAGATTTTGTGACTACAAACTACATAAATGCTCTTTTGAACAACAATTGGTAACAACTTTATTGTTACATTGCGGCTACAATAGTAGTAATATTTTATAAAATCAAGATATTTTATTCTTTAAATTTTATATATTAACAATATTAAATTCCAAAAAAGAGACAAAAAACACACTGCAAGCAACCTTGAGATTAAAAAACAATTAAAATCATTAACTTATATTAATACTTTATAAAATAGGTGCTTTTTAAGAATTGAAGAATTACATTCGCGTGTTTGTTTTGGGGAATTTTTTATTCAATAACAAAACTAAGAATCAATGGGAATGGGCAATAAACGTCTATAAAACAAACGCTGCTAGTGTCTATTACAAGCACATTAAATGTTAAGCACTCTTTGGAAAAATAAAACTCAGCTAACAACAGAAAATTTAATATTGAATAGTTTCTGCCTATTTAAAAAAGAGTGATGAAAACTCACCACTCGCAAACTCATCGAAGTTAAGATAAGAGGAAATAAAACTAAATGGCTTTAACTTGCCATCGCATTGTCGACGTAATCTTCGACCATATCAGCAAAATCTTGCTCAACAATACCAAGCTCAGTAAAACACGCCTCTTTGATTTTAAACCATTCGCTTGAATACTGTTGGTGACGGGCATAATCCACAGCACTTTCTGCACATTTTAAAATGGCATAGGCCATACGTTGTTGTTCATCGTTATTTTGCGCTAAAAAGTGCGTGTTATGATGGTTTAAAATAACGTGACAAAGTGGCTTAGGTAAATGCCAAGAAACAGAGATAAAGTAACCAATCACCGCGTGGTCACACTGGTAGCGTGCTTGTTCAAGGTCTGTAATCGCATGCTCTTTAGCTAGATTTGCTTGTTTAAGTACCTCGACATAATCTGTAAATTTTAATGCCATTGCGGCAATACCCACATTATGAAAAAGCCCTAAAGAATAAAGCTCATCTACTGGCATTAATGACTTATAACTATTACCGAGCAGCACACAAGCATTGGCAACTTCAAGCGACTCATCCCAGAAGCGCTCTAGGCTTATGCAGGCATTGCCTTTAAAATTTTGCTTAAGTAAGGCCAGCGTTACCAACCGATTAAGCTGCTCTAAGCCTAAAAACATCGCGGCTTGGCGTATATCACTTATAGTGCGTTGTAAGCCAAACACCGGGCTGTTTATAGTTTTTAACAATAAGGCCGAAAGGCTAATGTCTTTTGAAATTAGTAGGGCTATTTTATCTAAACTTGCATCCGACTTTTGCATTTCATCAGCAATTTGGCTCAATAATTCAGGTTTAGGTGGAATATGAAAACCGCGTTCAAGCGAAACTAGGCGTTGTTCATCTAAGTTGATCATTTGCTCAAGAGCCTCCTTTAATAAGCAACGAGCAATTTAATGGTTTAGATGTGTAAAGTAGCCTAAGAGGTTTATCTTAGTATTGTTTGAGATCAAGTAGTTGCGCAGAAAGAGAATTCATTGCGTAAAAAACGGCATAGTAATACGTCAATTAATATGCCGCCTATTGGTTATTTGCTTAGTGAGAAAGTACGCTTAGCCACTCATCAGGGTTTGCTAAAATAAACTCAAATACATCATGGTTATTTAACGTAATACGAATTCCATCAGCTGTAATTGGTAAAATACCCGCGCCTTTACCTGAACACTTATCAACGTTATTGATTTGCGATCGTGAAAATGTGTATGGACCTAGGCCTAACTCTTTGTTAAATGGCTCAAAAACAATGTCTTGCTCTGTAACTAAAAGCTTACCATCTGCTTTTGCGACACCTGATTGAATAGTTGCCATTGATTCTTTGACTGTTTGCGCTTGCATATCCTTTACTCCACTTAACAAATGAGTGTTAGCTTACACTCAATTAAACCTTAAAATTATGTACCAACTTAAGATACAATAAGTACGAAAAAAGTACAGTGCTATTGATTTAAAATATTTTTTATGAATAGCTTATTAATCGCTTTAGGTTATTTTCATGTTATTGGTTAAGGCTTTTTATTATTCACATAAAAAGCCATTCTGACTTTAGTCCATTCTTATGTGAACATAAAAAAATGCTGCTATGCTTAAAATAATAATGGGATAGATGCATTAATCTAATGACAAAAGCGCTGCTGCAAACTAAAAAAAAGTTAAAAATGAATGCATCTATCGTGATTGCATTAGTCATATTGCTTACTTTTACTTCTTTATTCTCTTATAAAAATGTCGACTCGCAATGGCATGATTATTCTGAAACAGCAACAAATGTTTATGTCCTTCACGACAAGCTTATTCAAAAACTAGGTTATGGTGGTTTTATTCATCATTTTAAAAACTTGGTGCTAAGAAAAAACACTGAGCTTTACCTTCCCAAAATTAAAAATGAACTTGCCGCAATAAAAGACTTACTATCCAAACTCAGCGCAATAGAAGAATACGATCAAACAGCGCTTACTGACGTTACAAAAACAGTTAGTGAGTATGAAGCTAAACTCGACATTGCAATAAATATGATTGCTGAAGGCGCTACAAGTGAGCAAATCGATTTAGTGGCTAAAGTGGATGATGCTGCGGCATTAAAGGCTCTTTCAGAATTCGAAACACATATAAATACGATACTGAAGGACAAAGGCCTTGCTATCAATAACAACTTTCAACTCGCTTACATCGTACATATTTTAACCACCATCTTGCTTGCCAGCATATTGCTTGTTTACTTTAGAAAGCTTTCAAACTCTTATAAACAACAGATTGAACTCACCGAGCGTGCTTTAGAAGGCACACGAATAAAATCAGAGTTTTTAGCTAACATGAGTCATGAAATCCGCACCCCTTTAAACGGTATTATGGGGCTATTACAAATTTTACAGCCAAACATTCAAAAACCGAACAATATAGAAGTTGTTGCTAAGGCGCTGTTTTCTTGTCGATCACTACTTACCATCATCAACGATATTTTAGACTTTTCTAAAATGGAGGCGAACGAGCTATCAGTTGAACGAATAGACTTCTCTCTCTCGCGGGTCGTTGAGTCAATTAATTCTGATTTTTTGCCTGTCTGTAATGAAAAATCTATCTATTTAAAAATTGAAGTTAGTGATGATATAGAGGATTTATGGATTGGCGATCCGGTACGCATAAGACAAATACTGTTAAACCTAGTATCTAATGCAGTTAAATTCACTGAACAAGGAGGTGTAAGAGTTATTGTCAAAAAAGCTGCTCAGCGCGAGGGAATAGAATTAGATGTTATCGACACGGGTATTGGCATGAGCAAAGAAGGACTGTCTCATCTTTTCAATCGATTTCAGCAAGCCGATAACAGCATTACCAGGCGCTTTGGAGGTACAGGTCTTGGCATGTCGATTACAGTTAATTTAATAAACCGCATGGGTGGTAGTATTGATGTAAAAAGTGAACTTGGTAAGGGCAGCCGTTTTACAGTGTATTTACCACTTAAGCTATCTCAAAAAGCTCATATTGATGAAACAATTACTCACATTAAAGTACCTGACTTAACAAATCAGACGGTATTAATAGCAGAGGATAACCCTTTAAACACCATGATTATTAAATCAATGCTAGGAGAAACCAATGCTGAACTACACTTCGCACAAGATGGTAAACAAGCTATAGAGTTATTTAATAAGCTCAATCCTAGGCTAGTACTTATGGACATACAAATGCCAAATATGGGGGGCATTGAAGCGTGTGCTCATATACGAAGAGTTAACGAAGCAGTTCCTATTATCGCCCTTACTGCCAATGTAATGAAAGAAAATATTATCGAGTATATGAACTGCGGCTTTAACGGTCACGTTGGTAAGCCTATTGAAAAACACCTGCTGTTTAACACGATTAATGATGTACTCGAAATTAACCAAAATGAAGGCTTAGATTAAAGTTTTCATCAAAATTCACAGCTTATTTTGCTATTTCAATAAGCTATAGATTTTCAAAAAATGGCAAATGAACAGCCCACTCCAAAACACTTATTTAACCTTTATATAACGATTGACTTACAAAAAAAGATCGCCCATAGTCATTAATCATCGGTACACATTGAACCTAATTATAAAACCAATTAGTAGCAACCGCTGCTATCTAGTAGCAACCGCTGCTATCAAAATTAAAATGTGGAGGGGTGCGTTATGAACCGTAAGTCTAAACTAATATACCGTATTATGTTGGCCTCTAAGTTTCATAGCCGTGACAAAGCGATTTCACTTGATAAGCTAAAACAAGGCTGTTGTTTAAGTGAGTCCGAATTGCTAACCGTTTTAAAAGAGCTTGAAATCAACCGGCTCATTAGCTGGGATCCCAGCAAATCAACTTTTCAACTATCCGCTTAAAAGCGGACCAAGTCACTGACTATTTGGTTGTTAGCAGTGGCTTTTGTTCAACACATTTATTTAATCATTTAAGTACTTTATTAGTTGCTTATTCTCAGCGAATAGCAAGAATCAACTTAATCGATTATGTAAACACAAAGTGAATACGTATGCACTTTATTGTTGCAGCTAAACGCGAAGGCTATAGTAAGGACACCTGCTGATTTTTCAATCAGCATATAACACTAGACAACAAGGCCTTAAAATGACTCATATTACAAAAAAGTGCTTACTTATATTCATACTTTGTTTACTCGCTTCGGCGTGTACTCAAACAACAAATAGTGCTTACCAACCAAAACCCTATGTAAAGATAACGCATCCGGCATGGTCAAAAAATGCAGTGATGTATCAGCTAAATACTCGCCAGTTTACTAAAGAAGGCACTTTTAATGCCGCACAGCAACAACTGCCGCGCTTAAAGAAATTAGGTGTCGATGTTATTTGGTTAATGCCAATTCACCCTATTGGTGAAGAAAATCGCAAAGGCAGTTTAGGCAGCCCCTACTCAGTAAAAGACTACCGAAAAGTAAACCCTGAATTTGGCACACTAGATGATCTTAAAGCCTTTGTGAATAAAGCACATGACATGGGCATGTACGTTATTTTAGATTGGGTAGCAAACCACAGCGCATGGGATAACTGGCTTAGATAT
This sequence comes from Pseudoalteromonas thalassia, assembly GCF_049257215.1. Lineage (NCBI taxonomy): Bacteria > Pseudomonadati > Pseudomonadota > Gammaproteobacteria > Alteromonadales > Pseudoalteromonadaceae > Pseudoalteromonas > Pseudoalteromonas thalassia. The sequence goes on along the minus strand of NZ_JBMMUE010000001.1, from coordinate 407,371 downwards.
GAACACCCCGATTGGTACGATAGAGATTATCAAGGCCAATTTAGACCGACGCCTTGGTGGGATTGGTCTGACATTATCGACTTTGATTATTCAAAACCAGCGCTTCGTGAGTACATGACAGAGTCGATGAAATACTGGGTAAAAGAAGTCGGTATTGATGGCTATCGTTGTGATGTAGCAGGCTTTGTACCCGTAGACTTTTGGAACAATGTACGCCGTGAGCTTGATGACATAAAGCCTGTTTTAATGCTTGCTGAATGGGAATCGCGCGATTTACATGCCGAAGCCTTTGACATGACATACGCTTGGTCATGGTCTGAACACATGCGCAAAATTGTAAATGGTCATGCAGATGTCAGCGCCCTATTTATTTACTATTCATGGAATGAAAGCGCATTCCCAGCCGAGGCTTATCGGCTTGTAGGGGTTGCCAATCACGACTCGAATGCATGGGAAGGGACTATGTTTGAAACCTACGGTGACGCACTTGAAGCGGTCATTACGTTATCGGTCGTAGGTGAAGGTTTCCCAATGATTTATAACGGTCAAGAAGCAGGAAACGATAGACGACTCGCCTTTTTTGAACGCGATCCGATTAAGTGGCAACCCCACCCAATCGGTGATTTATATAAATCACTATTTGCACTCAAACATAATAATGAAGCACTATGGAATGGCCAATTTGGTGGACGCATGGTACATGTACCAAACACTGCACCAAAAACAGTACTTAGCTTTGTTCGTGCAAAAGGCAACGATAAAGTATTTGCCGTATTTAATTTCTCGAAAGAACCAAAAACAGTCAGTTTTGAGGAACCATTATATTTAGGTAAGTACACTGATGCTTTTTCAAAACAGCTAATAGAATTTAATGAAACAACAGAACTCACAATTCCGGCGTGGGGATTTAGAGTGTTTGTGAAATAGTTTTAAGAGCCTAGGTTCTAGGTTCTAGGTTCTAGGTTCTAGGTTCTAGGTTCTAGGTTCTAGGTTCTAGGTTCTAGGTTCTAGGTTCTAGGTTCTAAAGTAAATTGTAAGAAAGAAGACATCATTCATACCAGCTAATAAATCGGTGTAATTTAATAGAAAATTAAAGCGGGTATCGAAAGCGTGTTTAAAAAAGAGATAAGTATGAAGAAAGTCACCCAAAGAAGATTTTGGGTGGCAGTCTTACCAGCCACATCTCGGCACACACGTCACACGCTGTGGCTGCTCCCTTCCGGGCCTGACCAGATTCACCTGCTAGTGTTGCGAGAGGACCAATAAGACTACCATTGAGAGCCTCGTTCGGCGCGGGAGGGATTATCTCTAGTTTTAGCCTGTTATTCAAGGGGTATTCGAAAAAGAAAGTGCGATTGCATGCTTAGTATACAATCGCACAGTAAATAAGTGATTTTCGTTAATTACTTTTCAAGCTCAGCTTTAATGTTGCGCAGAGCTGCTTTTACTTTTTTCATGTTCTCTGGACCCATACGCAGCAATTGTTTTTGCGCATCAGGTAAATTTTCCCACTCAGAATAAGCATATTGATAAGTAACTGAGTTACGTACCAACGGCATTTCACCTTTTGGTTCTGGAGTATCAAGCAGAACGTCAATCGCCTCTTCTAGCGTGCCAGTGAATGCATCACCTTCGTAGCCAATTTCAGCATAAGCTTCGTTAATCAGTGGTTTGTATTCGTCATACATACGTATAACTTGTGCAGCACTTAAACTAGTAAATAGTTTTACGTAAGGGGTGTAACGCTCATAGCTATTTGGATCGATTGTTAAAATATCCCCTTCAATCACTTTAAATGACTCTTTAGGGCGCTCAACAGGCGCATGGCTTAATGCCACTTTACCTTTGGCGATATTATCAACATACACAACACCGCGACGAATAAGGTCATCGGTCACCATTAAGCTCATCACTTGATCGCTTAATAACTCATCCATACGTGCTACAACCACTTCATCGCTTTCATTGAGCGTAGGCAGTGGCTCTACCTCTGGTACTGGCTCTGGGGTTCGCTCTGGAGCCGTTTCAACCACAACTGGCTCTGGTTCTGGCTCTGAGGTTTCAGGTTCAGGCTCAGGGTTTTGATATTCAACCACAGGCACTTCTTCAGTGACAATGTCTTCAACAACTTGCACTGGCTGCTCTTCTGGTTTCAATAAAATAAACGCCGCAACACCGGCGATAATAATTAATATAACAACCGCAAAAATAAGATTATTATTTGATGAACCTGATTTAACTGTAGGCTCTGACGAATGCTCAGACATACACACTCCCTTTAAAAACAAACAAAAAGACGAAAATTAACGTAACTCGCGAGCTAAACTTTGCTTCTTCTAGCTTAAAGACTTACAGTTGATAAATAAAGTAAAGACGCACAACTAGTTAAATGCAAATATGGGTACTAAGTTAAAAAAAACACAGCATTCAAAAGTCGCCTTACTACTTACAGGTGGTGGCGCTCGTGCTGCTTATCAAGTGGGCGTGCTAAAAGCAGTTACTCAAAGCATGCCGCGTACTGCCCCTTTACCGTTTACTATAATTAATGGGACATCAGCAGGCGCAATTAATTCCGCTGCATTAGCATGTTATGCTTCTTGTGCTCATTTAGCGAGCAAAAAACTAGAATCGGTATGGAAGAACTTTTCTACTTCACAAGTTTATAAAAGCGACTTCATCAGTGTTTTTCTGCATATTCTGCGCAATATGCTAACAAGCTTCCAGTCAGAGCATATAAACCACCCACCAGCGAGCTTATTGAATAACAAGCCGCTGAGAAAACTGCTCAATGAAATACTCGATTTATCACGTATTGAGCGAAATCTGCATAAAAATTATTTAGATGCTGTGTCTATTACTGCTTCTAGTTATACCACGGGTGACTCTGTGGCGTTTTTTCAGTCACTTACTCAAAAGCCTTGGCGCCGAGCGAAGCGCGAGGGACAAGCAACACGTATAAATGTAGAGCATTTAATGGCATCAAGTGCCATTCCTATGGTTTTTCCAAGTGTGAATGTACATAACCATTATTTTGGTGATGGCTCAATCCACCAGCTATCGCCCTTGAGCCCTTCTGTGCATTTAGGCGCTGAGAAAATTTTTATCATTGGTGTAGACGAACCAAAAGCACCACATCCTCCGGGCTATCAACCACACTACCCAGGACTTTCAAATATTGCGGGTCACTTACTCGACAGTGTATTTACCGATACCTTGCAGTCTGATTTAGAGCGTTTACAACGTATCAACCGAACCTTGAGCCTGTTACCTGCTCGCGACAAACATCAAGAATTAAAGCAAATCGAAACCTGCGTGATTAACCCCTCACAGAACTTTAATGTAATTGCCGCACAGTTTTATGACGATATGCCAATGGCGATTAAAGTGTTATTACGTCTTATCGGGGTAAAAAAACGCTCGCAATCAAGCTTAACCAGCTACTTATTGTTTGAGAAGCGTTACACACAAAAGCTCATCGAGATTGGCTACCAAGATGGCCTTAATAAACTCCCTGAAATTCGTAAATTCTTAGAGCTGGATTAGCTACTCCAAACCATCCAGCAAAAACCGCTCTACTCGCTCTACTCGGCGTGGTTTACCTTGTAGCACTAAAATGTCGCCAGCCAGTAAAATTGTTTGCGATGATGGAGCGTCAATTTCACGGTCTTGCCTACGCAGCGCCCTTACAGATACACGGCGCTGTTCAAGTTTTAATTCGCTGATTTTTTGGTTCACAGCATAAGCTCGCTCGGGTAAAGCAATAACATGCAAATATTCTAGGCGGTCTGAACTTGCTTCCTCTCCATCGAGCTTGTCGCCGGTAAAAAAGCCATTTAAAAATTGGTAACGGTTACGACGTTCTTTACTTACTCTGCGGATAATGCGAGTCATAGGCACTCCCGACATATAAAGAACATGAGAAACTAGCATCAAGCTTGCCTCAAGGGTTTCGGGCACCACTTCTGTCACACCCAGTTCTTTTAGTGTTTCGAGCTCACTATCATCACGCATACGCACAAGAATCTTGACCTTGGGCGCGATTTGCTTGATGGCATCAACCACTATTTGTGTTTGCTCAAAGTCGGTAAAGGTAATGATCACTAGCCTTGCTCGCTCTACCCCAGCTGACTTTAAAATATCTTTTTGATTTACATGACCAAATATAACAGGCTCGCCAGCGGCTTTTGCTTCTTGCAATAAGATAGGATTACTCTCTACTGCTACGTACTCAATTGCCTCGGGCTTTAAAAACCGCGCGATGGTTTGTCCAACCCGTGAAAACCCACAGATCACAACATGGTTATGGTACAACGGACTACTCGCAGCGGGTTGCTGCCAATGTTGCCCTGTTTGACTTAAAAGGCCGAGTTTTTTAATAATTAACGGTGTTTTTTCGATAAGATAAGGCGTGAGTGCCATCGATAGCACCCCTACTGCAATTAAAAACGATGCTTGCTCTGCACTGATTAAAAGGTGCTGCGAAGCAAGGGCAATAAGTACAAAACCAAACTCCCCCATTTGCCAAAGCATGATCCCCGCAGAAACAGCATCTTGCTTACGCTCACCCATTACTTGAGCAGCAATCGATAACACCGCTATTTTAAAGAACAACAAGCCAACCAGTACAGTGATGATCCAATACCAACTACTAAGCACATAAAGTACATCAAGCTGCATACCAACTGTGACAAAGAACAGCCCCATTAAAATATCGCGAAATGGCCGAATATCCGCCTCTAGCTGGTGACGGTAATGACTTTCTCCTAACATCATCCCGGCTAAAAAAGCGCCTAATGCCATTGATAAGCCAAACAAGTATGTAAGCCCAGCTGCGAATAATGCAACCAATAGCGTGGTTAACATAAATAGCTCATCGGTTCTCACTAATGCGATTTCGCTAAATACCTTGGGGAGTATCCACTTACCTATAGCAAAGAGTAAAACACAAACCAATGCGCCTTTAGTGAGTGCAAACGCCAATGCGCCTACAATTTCCTCTGAGCCGCTTTGTGCTAGCAGTGGATAAACAATAAGTAGTGGCACAACCGCGATGTCTTGAAATAGCAATACGCCAATGGCAAGCTGGCCTCGTCGTTGGTTAAGCTCTCCAGATTCTTTAAGTAGCTTCACAACCACTGCGGTTGAAGATAGCGCCATTAAGCTGGCAATAGTAAAACTATTTAGTAAGCTGTAATCAAGCAGCAACAAAATCAGCATAAACACAATGCTGGTGACAACCACTTGTAATGAGCCAAGGCCGAATACGATATTACGCATAGCCCTTAAACGGGGTAACGAAAACTCTAGACCTAAACTAAATAATAAAAACACAATACCTAGCTCAGCCACAAAGTGCATTTCATGGCTTTGCGCCATCCAGCCAATACCGTGACTCCCCGCCAACACCCCAGTTGCCAGGTACGCAAGAATAGGTGGTAAGCCAATTCGTTTGAAGAACCAAACAAATAATACGGCAGCAACTAGCAAGCCAAACACTTGAATCAGCACATTTTGCAAGCAATAAACTCCCTTCTACTTGATGATAAAGCTGTAGCCTTCTTTAACTATAGCAACCATTTGTTTTTCAGCCAGTTTAAAAAAGTGGCACAAATCTCGCTAAGTAGGAGTAACTAAACACTCCGGGGGGAGAATTTTAATGGAAAATGTCCATATTTTGACGCAGCGAGTGTCTGCGCGAGGCGAATTTCTGCCGTTTTCGGCAGAGCATTACCGAATAAATGAAACAAATAATCCACATGACTTAATTGCTAAACTGCAAACCACACTTTCAATTGAGAATATACTGACGATTTTTGCTAATCATGCAAAACAACTGATTAATTTATCGGGATTACAGTTCCAGTCTTCACTCGGCGTGTCTCAGAGTGCGGGGAGTGATACATCTCAAACGCCTTACTCTTTTGATTTAGATATCGAAAGTGAGCGTTTAGGGCAATTAATTTACTTTAGCCAATTCCCGATGGGTAAAGGCATAGAAGCTAAATTAGAACAGTTACACAGTGCACTAGTTTATCCACTTCGTAATGCCATTATGTATAACCGTGTATTACGTTTGGCAACGAAAGATGCCCTAACAGGCTTAAATAACCGAAGTCAATTTAATGACAGTTTGGCGCAAAAGCTTGAACGTTGTCGTCGCCAAAACCGACCATTTAGCCTAATGTTGCTTGATTTAGATAATTTCAAACAAGTGAACGATAGTTTCGGTCATAAAATTGGTGATGATGTTTTACAAGAGTTCTCAGAAGTACTATGCAGTAGTGTTAGAGGAACAGACTCAATTTTTCGCTTTGGTGGCGACGAGTTTGCACTATTAATTGACGACCCAGAATTCACAACTAACAAAGTAGTTGCAGAGCGAATTATGCGGCTGGTGAAAAAGTCTAACTTGATGACACAATACCGCGTAACTTCTAGTATTGGTTATACTTTAGCAACTAACCAAGATTGCGAAAATGATGTATTTGCCCGTGCAGATAAAGGTCTGTACAAAGCTAAAGCAGCAGGAAGAAACTGCGCCAGAGCTTTTTAATTAACACAAAGCCTAGCATCCCCCGCTAGGCTTTCTTAACTTTAAACTTATAGCAAAGTAACACCAGCCAAAAGCCAGCAAAAAAGCCGCTTAACAAGTAGAGCAATGCAGCCATGGTGGTAAGGGGTGATACCATCACTAAGGCCAATGGCGTAAGTACGCCTAAAATAAAGAATATACCACCTTTACCTGACCAATATCCTAGTAGCAATACTGAACACAACAGGCCGCCAGCTAAGGCATAAAGTAGTGTCAGTAAGCTCAAGTCTGTATAAACAAAACCAGCAATAACAGCAACTAACAGTGACAACACCAAACCTAGTGGTGCCTTATTAACTAGTGATAAACCAACATGTGGTTGTTCACTCATAGAATATCTCCCAAAAAATTCCTTCATCAACACTGTGCTCAGCGCTAGTGAAATAGCCCACTACTTGCACGAGTTGATCGTTATAAAAAATAAGTGGTGTTTGCGCACGTAACCAAGGGGCCACTTTGGCATCTTTAAACCAATGTTTTAAGGTGTTTGAGCCGGGTTTTTTTAAGGGTTTTATACGTGCTTGCGGCTTATTAAATTCAACACTTACTTGCTCATTTTTTAAAGGCTTTCTGATGCCCTTTCCCTGCTTAACGATAAGTTTACGGCCATCAGTGAGCTCTATAGGCTGTAAGTTAATATCCATTGCCTGTGGTATTGCCTGCTCAGTCACAAAGTACCAATGTTGCTGATGACGACGAACATCGCCGCTTTGCAAACAAATTTTTAGCTGCGCATCAGCTTGTGCCGTTAAACCTTGCTCAATAATTTGCTGTAGCTGATTTTCTGAAGGTAGTTGATGGGTAAACTGATTTAGCCACGCACGCACAAGATTTGCTTGTCTGGGCTTACTAAACTCCGCAATTGCAACACAGCTTAAACCACCCTGTGAATTTTGGCAGTGTGCAAGGTCACTTTGCGTATATTCATCGAGCAGCGATTGCTGTTGTTGTAACAGCCGAATACTGCGCGCTGCACTTTTTTCAAACCCTTGAAAACGCTCCATTAAAATAGGCAAAACTTGATGACGTAAAAAATTGCGGTCAAAGCGCTCATCAACATTTGAATCATCAGTGATATGGGTAATGGCAAATTTAATGGCAAACTGTTCAATTTGCTCACGTGTGATATTAATCAGCGGTCTAAAACATACTCGCCCAGACGCTAATAACCGCGTTTGTGGCATTGATGCTAAGCCTTGCAAGCCTGAGCCGCGTTTAAGCCGCAACAAGAAGGTTTCGAGTTGGTCATTTAAGTGCTGACCAAGCAGTATTACACTGCCTGCCACGCAGTTTTCGTCAAGAGCTTGGTATCTTGCCTCTCGCGCTTGTGCCTCGAGTGAAGTGCGCGAGCGCTCTTGGATTTCAACGCGCACAGCTTTAAATGCTACACCGAGCTCTTCACATAGTGACTTACAAAATCCTTGCCACTCATCGGCATACTTACTCAAACCATGATTAACATACACAGCTTCAAGCTTAAGCTCTGGGAGCTGCTTTTGAACTTGGTTCATTAAATGTAACAACACAACAGAGTCAACACCGCCTGATAAGGCAACACTAAAGCAGCTGTGTTCAGCGTTCAGCAACGGCCGTAATTGAGCTAAAAAATGGTGATATAAGTCTGATGTTTGCATTAAAAACCAATGAGTATACAAGCGTCTGTGTTATCAGCATTATAAAACAAAAAAAGCCGCAAAAGCGGCTTTTTTCAATTTTAAGCTGTGTTTAGCAGTAACCAAACGACATTAAACGTTTGTAACGCTGATCAAGCATTTCATCAAGTGAAAGGCCTTGTAATTCAGCTAGGTCGCGTTTAAGTTGGTTTTTAAGGTTACGTGCCATTGCATCGTAATTGCGGTGCGCGCCACCTAAAGGCTCTTCAATCACATTGTTGATTAAATCAAGCTCTTTAACGCGCGCTGCGGTTACACCCATTGCTTCTGCAGCTAATGGTGCTTTATCTGCGCTTTTCCATAAAATTGATGCACAACCTTCTGGCGAGATCACAGAGTAAGTGCTGTATTGCAACATGTTAACGCGGTCACCCACACCAATTGCAAGTGCACCACCTGAACCACCTTCACCAATTACAGTACAGATTGTTGGTACTTTTAACGCAGCCATAACTTTAAGGTTACGTGCGATAGCCTCACTTTGACCACGCTCTTCAGCACCAACACCTGGGTATGCCCCTGGTGTGTCGATAAATGTCATAATTGGCATTTTAAAGCGCTCAGCCATTTCCATTAAGCGTAATGCTTTACGGTAACCTTCTGGCTTTGGCATACCAAAGTTGCGTTTGATTTTTTCAGCCGTGTCACGACCTTTTTGTTGGCCGATAACCATTACAGGTTGACCTTCAAAACGTGCAATACCACCTAATATAGCTGGGTCGTTAGCGAAGGTACGGTCGCCTGCTAGTTCGTCAAATTCCGTGAAAATGCGCTCGATGTAATCACGAGTATAAGGACGCAACGGATGACGGGCTAACTGAGAAACCTGCCAAGCACCTAATTCAGAGAAAATTTTCTCTTTCATTTCAGCACTTTTTTCTTTTAATCGACTGACTTCCTCTTCTAATCCAAGGTCTAATTCGCCAGCGCGGCTTACATTTTGTAATTCTTCAATTTTTGCTTCTAATTCTGCGATTGGAAGCTCAAAATCAAGATAATTGAGGCTCATGCTCTAAACTACCTAATTAATTAAATTCTAGTTCTACATCTTGCGCCGCCATCAATGACAACTTATGAATTAAGTCATCACTAGGCGTAACACACCATTCAGTCCCTAAGGTAATCTCAGCCAACGCATCCGGACGTTGATAGAATACTTTAATAGGACATGTACCAAACTTATAAGGTTCAAGTACTTTTTGTAAATTATCGAAGAAGTTTGCCTCGATCTGCACCATATTCAGCGTCATTTTAATCGCTTTTATACGTTTTTCTCGCGCTTCGGCAATGGTGCATATGTCTCTAGCGGTCATTGTAATGCCACCAGAGAAGTTATCAAAGCTGACCTGTCCGGATATTACCAAGATATTGTTAACTTGCAGCATATCTTGGTACATTTCAAACTGTTCTGGGAATAAGCGTACATCAATACGGGCACTCTTGTCATCTAAAGTTATAAGACCCCAACGATTTCCCTTTTTATTTATCAAGGTTCGGGCATTGATAACAAGACCAGCCGCTGTTGACTGCACATCACGATTTGTGGGCTGCAAGTCTACTAGCCTTCCCGAGGTGTAATGCTTTAGTTCTTTACGGTACTGGTTAATTGGATGGCCAGTTAAGTAGAGCCCTAAGGTCTCTTTTTCACCATCTAGCCATTGCTTATCAGTTAAGTCTGTCGCTTTGATAAACGCCTGTTCAACTTCGTCTGGTTCAGTAGCCAATAAACCAAACAAATCTGCTTGCCCTAATGACTCTGCTTTATGATGTTGATCAGCCGCTCGCATGGCATCTTTTAAGCTCGCTAATAAGGTCGCACGACCTGGCTGGGTTTTATCTGGGCCAAGTTGATCGAGTGCGCCTGCATAGATAAGTTTTTCGACCACGCGTTTGTTTAAGCGTTTTAAGTCAACTCTGGCACAAAAATCAAATAAGTCTTTAAACGGGCCGCCTTCACTTCGAGCTTCTAAAATAGCTTCAACCGGTGCTTCACCCACGCCTTTAATGGCACCAATGCCATAAACAATCTCACCTTTTAGATTAACAGTAAACTTGTACTCACCGGCATTTACATCAGGCGGTAACAAGGTCAGTTTCATGTTTTCACATTCATCAACCAAGGTAACAATTTTATCGGTGTTATCCATATCCGCCGACATTACTGCAGCCATAAACTCAGCTGGATAATGGGTCTTCATCCACAGGGTTTGATACGATACCAGTGCATAAGCAGCAGAGTGCGATTTGTTAAAACCATAACCCGCGAATTTCTCTACCAAGTCGAAGATTTTCATTGCAAGTTCGCCGTCAACGCCATTATTTATAGCGCCTTCTTCAAAAGTCGAACGTTGCTTTGCCATCTCTTCAGGCTTTTTCTTACCCATTGCACGACGCAGCATGTCAGCGCCACCAAGGGTATAACCGGCAAGTACCTGCGCAATTTGCATTACTTGTTCTTGATAAAGAATGATACCGTAGGTCGGCTCAAGAATAGGCTTTAGGCTTTCATGTTGCCACTGAACGTCTGGGTAAGATATTTCTTCTCGGCCGTGCTTACGGTCGATAAAGTTATCTACCATGCCTGATTGCAATGGACCTGGGCGGAACAGTGCCACCAGTGCGATCATATCTTCGAAGCAGTCGGGCTTTAGACGACGAATAAGATCTTTCATACCACGAGATTCGAGCTGGAAAACCGCGGTGGTTTCGGCGCGTAGCAATAACTCAATACTTGGCTTGTCATTAAGAGGAATGGCGTTAATATCAACCGGCTCTTTACCCTCGCGGGCTAAGCGCTCATTGGTCATATCAAGCGCCCACTGCAAGATGGTTAGCGTTCTTAAACCTAAGAAGTCAAACTTAACTAAGCCCGCCGTCTCAACGTCGTTTTTATCAAATTGAGTAACCGGGAATTTACCTTCATCATCACAATAAAGGGCCGCAAAGTCAGTGATAGTGGTTGGTGAAATTACAACACCACCAGCGTGTTTACCGGCGTTACGTGTACACCCTTCGAGGATGCGACACATATCGATAAGCTCTTTTACCTCTTCATCACCGTCGTAGGCTTCTTGTAAACGCGGCTCAACATCAAACGCTTTAGCCAAGGTCATGCCCGGATCGCCCGGTACTAATTTTGAAATACGATCAACAAAGCCATAAGGGTGACCAAGTACACGGCCTACGTCACGGATAACCGCTTTTGCAGCCATGGTACCAAAGGTGATGATCTGAGATACCGCATCACGGCCATAAAGCGCCGCTACGTGGTCAATTACCTCATCGCGCCTATCCATACAGAAGTCGACGTCGAAATCGGGCATTGAAATACGCTCAGGGTTCAAGAAACGTTCGAATAGTAGGTCAAACTCTAGCGGATCTAGATCGGTAATCTTCAGAGCATAAGCAACCAGTGAACCGGCACCCGAACCACGTCCTGGACCTACTGGAATATTGTTATCTTTACTCCACTGAATGAACTCCATTACGATCAAGAAGTAACCCGGGAAACCCATTTGGTTGATTACGTCGAGCTCTATTTTCAGACGCTCATCATACTCACCCCGTTTTTCTTTGCGCTCTTGCTCATCAGGGAATAAAAACTGTAAACGCTCTTCAAGACCATCTTCAGAGACTTTAACCAAGAAGTCTTCAATTTTCAGTGAACCGGTTGGGTAATCAGGTAAGAAGTAAGTTCCTAGCTGCACGGTTACATTACAGCGCTTGGCAATTTCTACGGTGTTTTCTAACGCTTCTGGAATATCGCTAAATAGCTCAGCCATTTGCTCCGCTGTTTTTAGATATTGCTGCTCAGAAAAACGTTTTGGTCTGCGTTTATCTTCTAGAGTATAACCGTCATGGATTGCCACTCGGATTTCGTGGGCTTCAAAATTTTCTGGTTTTAAAAACACCACTTCATTCGTTGCTACCACTGGTAACTGCTCTTTTGCGGCAAGCTCAACAGCCAGATGCAGATAATCTTCTTCTAGGGGGCGTTCAGTACGAATAAGCTCAATATAATAATGATCGCTAAAGTGCTGCTTATAAAAGCTAACCACAGACTCAATAAGACCAGGGTTGCCTTTTAGTAGGGCTTTGCCTAAGTCGCCATCTTTAGCGCCTGATAATAAAATCAGGCCATTTTTATTTTCTACCAACCATTCGCGATCAACCACAGGGCGATGAAATAAATGCCCGCGCTGGTACGCTTTAGAGATCAATAAGGTAAGGTTTTTATAGCCTTCGTTATCTTTCGCTAAGATGGTAATGCGACTTGGTTCATCCTCAAATTCAGGGCTTCTTAACCAAAAGTCAGCACCAACAATTGGCTTAATCCCAGCGCCATGCGCCGCACCATAAAATCGCACCAAACCACATAAGTTCATCTGGTCAGTGATTGCCAGCGCTGGCATTTGCAACTCTTCAGCTTTAGCTACAATCGGCTTGGTTTTAGCAAGGCCGTCCACCATTGAGAAATCTGAGTGAACACGTAAGTGAACAAATTGCGGCGCAGGCATTACAATTGCTCTCCTTTCAACGCCAAAATGCGCTGAACAGGTTTAAAGCTCTTACGATGCTCTGCAATTGCCCCGTATTGTTCGAGTGCTGCAAAGTGCGCTTTAGTTGGATAGCCTTTATGACCTGCAAAGCCATAGTCAGGATAACGCTTATCAAGCTCAATCATTTCTTCGTCACGGGCAACTTTCGCTAAAATAGATGCCGCAGAAATCTCTTCAACGAGGCTATCACCTTTTACTACTGCCTGTGCTGGCACAGTTAACTGGCTAGGCACACGATTACCATCAATAAAAACAAACTCAGGCTTTACACTTAAGCCTTCAACCGCACGGCTCATTGCAAGCATAGTGGCATGTAGAATATTTAACTCGTCAATTTCAGTTGGGCTGCAACGGCCAATAGCATAACAAAGGGCTTTTTCTTTTATTTCTACCGCTAATAATTGACGTTTTTTATCTGTTAACTTTTTAGAATCAGCTAAACCTGCTATTGGCTTATTCGGATCAAGTATTACCGCAGCGGTAACAACATCACCCACTAATGGGCCACGGCCAACTTCATCTACACCCGCTATATAATTAACATTCGGTCGTTCAATTTGCATTTAGTAACTCCGCGACTGCAGCTGCAGCTTGTTCGTTGGCATTTAATCTTATGTCTTTATGAATAGCTAAAAAGCGCGCTTTTAATTCGCTGTTATCCGTATTCAACATAGGTGTTAGCGCAGCTGATAAGTTTTCAACATTACACTCAGTTTGTAAGTATTCTGGAACAAGTTCTTCATCGGCTAATAAATTAGGCAACGAAAAATATTTAATGTTAAAAGTGAATAGTGTTTTAAAAATCCAATAACTCAGTGGCTTAATTTTGTAGCCCACGACCATCGGCTTTTTATACAGCATGCCTTCAAGCGTTGCGGTACCTGAGGCAAGCAAAATGGCATCAGCAGCTTGCATTGCAAGGTTTGATTGACCATCCAATAATTGCAGTTTTAAATCAGGGGCTGTTTTTTCTAAAATCTCACAAAACTGTGCTTTTCGTTTTTCATTGACTAACGGCACTACAATTTTAAGGTCAGGATTTTGCGCCTGTAATTTCGCTGCTGTTTGAATATAGGTTTCGCTTAAAAGCCCTACTTCAGAACCCCGGCTACCTGGTAACAAAGCAAGCACTTTATCTGTTTGTGATAAACCAAGCTGGTTACGCGCTTCGGTTTGGTCGTGCTCAAGCGCAATATCATCAGCCAATGTGTGACCCACAAATGTACAAGGTACATTGTGCTTATCGTAAAAGGCTTTTTCAAATGGTAGTAGTGCCAGCACTAAATTAGTAGCCGCACTGATTTTATGTATACGTTTTTCGCGCCACGCCCACACTGACGGGCTGACATATTGAACCGTTTTGATACCTGCATCTTTTAACGGTTTTTCAACACGTAAATTAAAATCAGGCGCATCAATGCCAATAAATACATCCGGTGGGTTGTCGATAAAATGCTGCACCAATTGTTTGCGTATTTTGAGTAGGCGCGGTAATCGGCCAAGCACTTCGACTAGGCCCATCACTGATAATTCGTCCATATCGAATAATGTATTGCAACCAGCCGCTTGCATACGCGGGCCCGCAATCCCCTCAAAAATAGCATCAGGAAAACGGCGTTTAAGTGCTTTTATTAACCCTTCACCTAAAATATCACCTGATAACTCACCTGCCACCAAGGCAATACGTAACGGCTTTGTTTGTTCTTTCATTCGTTGATAATTCGCAACTTTTGGCACTAATGAAAATGAGTTTACCGTGTTTTAGCAGTCGGATAAATGTCACAGAGTTAATAAATACTAGAAATCGAAATTACGCTAAAAAGTCGTCGATTCTTTATACACAGTTTACCGCTCAAAGTAGCGGTAGATAATTAGTCAGATTCTTAAAAATAATAAAAATTAACTAAGTAAGCCATAGTAAATGAGCTTTTTATAACGATTAAATATTTGAAAGTGTAGAGCATTATCTCTAACCTGTAGAAAAGATATACAGAGGCTGTCTGTCTTTTTTTCGTACTTTTCTATTGACTAAAATGGATACAAGGTTAGAATTCACAAAGTTTCAATAATTACTGAAACCTTATAACCTATTTTTGTCGTGTCTACCGCACCCGCTAACAAGGAGCTAAACGATGATAGATGAAACATTTGTGGATCTATCGCGATTGCAATTTGCAATCACTGCCCTATTTCACTTCCTATTTGTTCCACTTACCTTAGGTATGACGTGGATTTTGGTGATCATGGAATCCGTTTACGTGATGACTGGTCGCGAAATTTATCGTGATATGACTAAGTTCTGGGGGAAATTGTTTGGTATCAACTTTGCGATTGGTGTGGCCACGGGTCTAACTATGGAGTTTGAGTTTGGTACCAATTGGTCTTATTACTCTCACTATGTGGGCGATATTTTTGGCGCACCACTGGCAATTGAAGGCTTAATGGCTTTCTTTTTAGAATCAACTTTTGTGGGTATGTTCTTTTTAGGCTGGGAGCGTTTGAGTAAACGTCAGCATCTAGGTGCAACCTTCTTAATGGCATTAGGGACTAATTTATCTGCACTATGGATTTTAGTCGCAAATGGTTGGATGCAAAATCCGGTAGGTGCTGAATTCAATTACCAAACCATGCGTATGGAAATGACCAGCTTTGCTGAACTAGTATTTAACCCTGTTGCACAAGTTAAGTTTATTCATACTGTATCAGCAGGTTATGTTGCAGCATCTATGTTTGTACTGGGTATTAGTAGTTGGTACATCTTAAAAGGTCGTGACCTTGCTTTTGCCAAACGCTCATTTTCGGTCGCATCAGGGTTTGGTTTAGCGTCTATTTTGTGTGTGATTTTACTGGGTGATGAATCTGGCTACGAAGTTGGCGAGGTACAAAAAGTAAAACTCGCAACGATTGAAGCTGAGTGGCACACCGAAGAGGCCCCTGCCGCATTTACGCTGGTAGGTATTCCTGACTCAGAAGAGCAAGTCACTCACGCCGCTGTAAAAATCCCCTACGCACTGGGTATTATTGCTACTCGCTCAATTGACGAGCAAGTAACGGGCATTAAAGACCTTGAAGAGCAGCATGAAAAGCGTATTCGTAATGGCATGATTGCATACGAATACTTAGAAAAGCTTCGCAGCGGTGAAGACACTCCTGAAAACATTGCAAAATTCGATACCTTAAAAGCTGATTTAGGCTATGGTTTGCTACTTAAGCGCTATACGCCTAACGTGGTTGATGCAACAGAAGAGCACATTCAAAAAGCAGTGAAAGATTCAATCCCTCAAGTGGGCCCAATGTTCTGGTCATTTAGGATCATGGTTGGTTGTGGTGTGATCATGCTTGGCGTATTTGTCTTATCGTTTTATTACAACGCACACCGAATTATTGAGCAAAAGCGTTGGTTATTGTGGGCTGCGGTATGGAGTATTCCACTGCCTTGGATTGCTATTGAGTTTGGTTGGATTGTTGCTGAATACGGCCGTCAACCGTGGGCTATTTCGGAAATTTTACCGACCTTCTTGGCAACCTCATCACTGACGGTCAATGACCTATTAATTAGTATTACTGGTTTCTTAGTATTCTACACAGGTCTTGCTGCGGTTGAAGGTTGGCTGATGCTGCGCTTTATAAAACAAGGGCCAAGCTCGCTTCATACTGGTAAATATCACCATGAACTTGTCAAAGCAGATAGTCTTGCAAGCCAAGGAGCTCAATCATGATTTTTGATTACGAAACTCTTAAACTAATTTGGTGGCTGTTAATTGGTGTATTACTGATTGGCTTTGCAGTGACCGATGGTATGGACATGGGTGTGGCAATTTTGCTTCGCCTAGTGGGTAAAACCGATGTTGAACGCCGAACTGTTATTAACACCATTGGTGCTCACTGGGATGGTAACCAAGTTTGGTTCATCACTGCTGGGGGGGCGCTTTTTGCAGCCTGGCCTATGGTCTACGCGGCTGCGTTCTCTGGCTTTTACTTTGCCATGATGCTGGTATTATTTGCGCTATTTTTCAGACCACTTGGCTTTGATTACCGCTCAAAAATAGATTCACCGCGCTGGCGTAATAACTGGGATTGGGGCCTATTTGCCGGTAGTTTTATTCCGGCTCTAGTATTTGGTGTGGCATTTGGTAACTTGCTACAAGGTGTGCCTTATCACATTGATGACCTACTGCGTGTTAGCTACCAAGGTTCATTCTTTGCGCTATTAAATCCATTTGCCATTGTTGCAGGCCTTGTGAGTGTACTTATGCTCGTTGGCCACGCTGGTATGTGGCTACAACTTCGAACTGATGCGGAGGTTGCAAAACGCTCAGCACAATATGGCCGATATGCACTGATGGCGTTTATTGTATTGTTTGCTTTAGCAGGTGTGTGGGTATCTCAACTTGATGGTTATACAATCGTCAGCATGGGCGATACTCAAGGCTATGCCAACCCACTGGCTAAAACAGTAACGCAAGCACCGGGGGCATGGCTTGATAACTATACAAAAATGCCATTAACTATGCTGTTCCCTGCCCTTGCATTCGTTATGGCGGCACTGGCAATAGTGTTATCTAAATTACAAAAACCAGCGATGGCACTGATCGCGTCAAGCCTAATGCTTGCTGGCGTGATACTCACTGCGGGTATGTCAATGTTCCCGTTTGTTATGCCTTCGAGCAACAACCCTAATATTAGTTTAACCATGTGGGATGCGGTTTCGAGCCATATGACACTTAACGTGATGTTTATTGCTGCGGTTATTTTTGTACCACTTATTCTTATCTACACAACATGGTGTTATGTGAAGATGTGGCGCAAAGTAACCATCAGTGAAATTGAAAACAACACTCACGGTAGCTATTAAGGAGATTAAAATATGTGGTATTTTGCCTGGATTTTAGGTGTTCTATTAGCCTGTACACTGGGAGTGATCAACGTAATGTGGTACGAATTTCACCAACATAAAGATTCAATCGCTGATGATGAGCTAGAGCTATACGCGAGACTCAAAAACAACGATGACAACTAAACCCCGACCAAATCGCGCGCAACAGCAAACGCTGCGCGCTTTTTTAAAGCAGTATAGCCAGTCCGCTTCAGGGCTTCTTAAATTAAGCATTAGTCTGGGCACACTCAATGCCCTGTTAATGATTGCCTCTTGTTACCTTCTTGCGAACGCAGTTCATCAAGTTATGTTTGAACAAGCAAACTTGCAAGCCGTAAGCCCTTTATTATGGCCTCTTGCGGGGCTCATTTTAGCTCGTGCTTTATTGGTTGCGCTAAGTGAACGGGTGAGTAACCTTGCCGCGTTAAAAATAAAGAACGTGATGCGTAATACATTGCTAGAAAAGCTCAGCAAACTTGGGCCAGCATACACTGAACAAAAAGGCCATGGCGCAACACTTAACACCTTACATAATGGGGTTGAAGCACTGCATCAATATTACGCCAACTACATTCCAAGTGTGGCTTACAGTGCGCTTATTCCATTAGCCATATTGGTCGTAATTTTTCCAACCGATTACAAAGCAGGCCTCATATTCCTTTTAACAGCCCCGCTTATCCCCTTTTTTATGATTTTAGTGGGCCATAAAGCGGAGCAGTTAAACCAAGAACGCTGGCAACAGCTAGCGGTACTTGGCAATTACTTTTTTGACCGATTACAAGGACTGACTCAACTTAAGCTTTTTAATGCAACCAAGCGTGAGCTAAATAGCATAAGTCAGATATCTGATGATTACCGTGGTGCAACCATGGGGGTGCTGAAAGTCGCCTTTTTATCATCTTTCGCTCTTGAGTTTTTAGCCACCATTAGTGTTGCTCTTGTTGCTGTGATCATTGGCTTTAGATTATTTTTTGGTACGCTCGATTTTGCGACCGGTTTTGTGGTGCTATTACTGGCCCCTGAGTTTTACTTACCACTTCGCCAAATGGGCACTCATTATCATGCAAAACTCGAAGGGATCAGCGCCGCTGCTGATATGGTCGATATAATCAATCAAAGCGACGCCGATAAACATTTAGGTACCTCTAAACTTGAGTTACCGATAAAAGACATACAGCTGAATGCGCTTACTTTTCACTACCCTGAGACAAACGAAGGGGTGACTGATATCAACTTAAGCCTGCCAAGCACAGGATTAGTTGCCTTTGTAGGTGAAAGCGGCTCGGGTAAAAGTACTTTGTTTGATTGCCTATTGGGTTTTCATCATCAAGCCAACAATGCCATTCACATTAACGGACAGCCACTGAGCGATACCGCCTTAGCTGATTGGCAAGCACAGCTTGCGTGGATCCCACAACAAGCCACATTATTTTATCGAACCGTTGCAGATAACCTACGATTAGCAAAACCAGATGCAAGCCACGCTGAACTTGAGGAAGCGGCTAGTAAAGCTGGTGCGCTTGAGTTTATAAACGCCCTACCTAATGGCTTTGATACACAGCTTGGTGAACAAGGAGAAGGTCTCTCAGGGGGGCAAAAGCAGCGTATTGCCCTTGCCCGTGCATTTTTAAAAAATGCCCCTGTGCTAATGCTTGATGAGCCTACAGCTCACTTAGACAGCCAAACAGAGCATTTAATCAACCAAGCAATCCGAGATTATGCAAAAGATCATTTAGTGCTGGTTATTGCTCACCGACTGAATACGGTTAAACATGCCGACACCATTTACGTTATGCAACAAGGTCAAATTGTTGAGTCTGGTCATTATCAGCAACTCACCGAACAAGCAGGCCTATTTGCTAAGCTTGTGAGCCAAGGTGAAGCCCATGCATAACTTCATACGTTTATTAAAACTTTGCAAACCTCATGCAGGCATGCTGCTTTTGGGGGCTTTTTTAGCAAGCTTAACAGTACTTGCAAATGTCGGTTTACTCGCCATCTCGGGCTGGTTTTTAGCAGCCATGGCAACGGCGGGTATTGCCGGTGTGCAGATGAACTACTTTACCCCTGCAGGGGTGATCCGCTTTTTAGCTATCGTGCGCACAGCGTCTCGTTACGGCGAGCGAATGATAACTCATAACGCTACCTTTTTGTTGCTGAGCGAAATTCGCGTAAAAATGTTCAAGACTCTTAGCCAACTCAACAACGTTGACTTAGCAATGACTCGTAGTAGCGACTTGTTCAACCGCCTACAAAACGATGTTGATGCGTTAGATAAGTTTTACCTAAATGTGCTGCTGCCAATTATCGTCGCTCTTATCAGCATTCCTATCGTAATGGCATTCATGGCAATGTATAACGCTGATGTTGCATTGTTATGCTTTATTTCATTGATGATTATTGGCGTGTTACTTCCGGCTCTATTGAGCCATAAACTTCGCCAACAAGCACATGCTGAAACACAGCTTTCAGCAGAGTTAAGATCTGAGCTTGCTGATACACTATCAGGTGCCAGAGAGCTTGCAGTATATCAAGCACACGCCGCGCAGCTTGCCCATTGTGATTCACTCAGTAAGCAATACAACAGCTTGCTATATAATCGACACAAAGCCATAGCAAACAGTAATGGCTTAAGCACTTTGGTGATCCAACTCACCATGCTTGCCAGTGTATTTATAATAATTCCACTGGTCGCAACAGCTACTATGAAAAACGTTGAACTAGCTATGCTCGCGTTATTTGTATTAGCCAGCTTTGAAACTGTACTAACTTTGCCAAGTGCGTTTATAGAATTACCAAATGCTTTAAGCGCAGCACAGCGACTATTTACACTTGAAGACAAATTCGAAGAGCATAATGAACAGAAGCAAGCACATACAATAGCAAACAGTGCTCTTGGCCTTGAGTTCAAAAATGTTAATTACCGATACCAAGGCGCAACCAGAAACGCACTGAATGAAATTAACTTATCAATTGCTTCAGGCAGTAAATTAGCTCTAGTTGGTGCCAGCGGCAGTGGCAAAACCACTCTGGTTAACTTACTAACAGGGCTTTGGCCTATCCAATCAGGCACGCTTGAACTAACCACTAAAGAAAATACTTTTGAGCTAAGCAAGCTTAGTCATCAACAGCGCTTCAAATGCATGACTATCGTGGCTCAGCAGCATCATATTTTTGATGGCACGCTTCGGGAGAATCTTCGCTATGCAGCTTTTGATGCGACAGATGAAATGCTTATTGAAGCCTGTGAACAAGCAGAGCTTGGCTCATGGTTAAGCAATTTAAAAGATGGGCTAAACACTCGTTTAGGCACCGCAGGCAGAAAGCTATCTCATGGTCAGTCACGTCGTGTTGCCATTGCCCAAGCTCTATTAAGGCAAGGTAATTTAATCATTCTTGATGAGCCAACAGAGAGTCTAGATAACCACACTAAGCAAAACTTGCTGACTACGCTTGAGAAAATATGGGCAGATAAAACCATGCTAACCATTACTCACGACCCAGCAATGCTAAGTCGTGTTGATAAAGTGATTTGGTTAGAACAAGGACAAGTGAGAGCCCTTGCAAGTCATGCTGAATTAGTTGCTAATGAAGCTGACTACGTAGAGCTTATTACCCGCTTTTAATCTAGCTGCTCAACGGTAACGTCAATCACACCTTGCTTTGTTGATGCGATTTGTGAAAACGCCTTTTTTGATAAATCAATAATACGACCGCGGATAAATGGGCCGCGGTCATTAATGGTCACAACCACGCTTTTATTATTAGCAATATTAGTGACTTTTACTTTGCTACCAAAGCCAAGTGTTTGATGAGCCGCGCTCAATGCCTGTTGATTAAACACCTCACCACTTGCAGTAGTTCGGCCATGATATTTATCAGCGTAATAACTGGCTTTGCCTTTTTCTATCGTTCCCTTAGTTACCGAAGGCGCAGTACTACAACCAGTTATAATTAAACTTAATAAAGCAAAGAGGATAAGTTTGTTCATATTATTGAATCCTTTTTTGCCATAAAGGTAGCAAGCGCTTACTTAGCGAAACCTGAACTATACTGATTTACCTAATTAAGCGAATTAGTATAAAAACAAAAAAGCCACCTTACGGTGGCTTTTAGTGTATCGCTTATAATTAGCGAATAATGCCGCGCTCAGAGCTTTTCACAAAGTCTATCATCAGCTGAACAGCAGGATACTTTGCTGCATCTTCAGTTAACTCGGCGATAGCTTCTTCAACACCTAAACTCTTACGGTAAAGCGTTTTATATGCACGACGGGTTGCCATAACTTCATCACTTTCAAAACCTCGGCGTTTCATGCCTTCAGTATTGATTGCTACAGGGCCAGCCGGCGTGCCAATAGTAGTTACAAATGGTGGTACATCTTTATTTACGCCAGAGTACATACCTACAAAGGCATGAGCACCAATTTTACAAAATTGATGAACACCAGAGTTACCCGCGAGAATAACCCAGTCACCTACGTGTACGTGACCAGCAACAGAGGCATTGTTAGCAAATATAACGTTATCACCAATTACAGCATCATGTGCAACATGGGTGTACGCCATAAATAAGTTGTTACTACCAATTTTTGTCACACCTTGGTCTTGGATAGTACCACGGTGAATTGTTGCACACTCACGGATCACATTGTTATCACCCATGATCAGCGTAGTTGGTTCATTCGCGTATTTTTTGTCTTGGCAAGCATCACCAACCGATGCAAATTGAAAAATATGGTTACCAGAACCAATCGTCGATGGGCCTTTAACAACCACATGAGAGTCGATGATACAGTTGTCACCAATAGTTACATCGTTTCCGATATAGCTATAAGGGCCAACTGACACATTTTTGCCAAGTTTTGCACCTGGTTCGATTATTGCCGTAGGATGAATCACTATTAAAACTCTCTTCTCGCACACATGATTTCGGCAGTACACACCACTTTGCCGTCAACTTTTGCTTCTGCTGCAAACTTCCATATATTGCGGCGCTCTTTTACAAACTCTACATGCAAATGCATGGTATCGCCAGGTAATACCGGCTGTTTGAATCGTGCATTATCAATCGCAGCAAATAAATACAGTTCATTGTCACTACGGTTTTCAACTGTTTTAAAACCTAACAAGCCCGTAGCTTGAGCCATTGCTTCTAGGATCAACACACCAGGAAAAATTGGTTGGTTAGGGAAATGACCCGTAAAAATAGGTTCGTTCACTGTTACATTTTTAATTGCATGTAACGACTTGCCTGGCGTGTAATCTAATACACGGTCAACAAGTAGCATCGGATAACGATGCGGAAGTAAACTCAAGATATCTTGGATATCAAGACTATTTAATTCATTTGCCAAAATAGCATCCTTATTTGTCTTCAATATTGAGTGACTTTGTTAGAGACTCAAGTGCTTTAATGCGGTCTTTCATATCACCGAGGTTTCGGATATGGGCAATACTACGTCGCCATTCTTTATTGGTTAGATGTGGCAAGCCCGAAGAATAAATCCCAGGTTTTGTGATTGCCTTAGTCACCATACTCATACCGGTGATTATAGCACCATCGCATACGCTAATGTGACCATTAATTGCAACCATGCCACCAATCTGACAATTCCGACCAATAACTGTACTGCCAGCAAATACCGTACAACCAGCAACTGCAGTACCCGAACCGATCTCGACATTATGCGCTATTTGACATTGATTATCGATAATTACATTACTATGAATGATAGTATCGTCAAGTGCACCACGGTCAATGGTCGTTGATGCACCTACTTCAACTTTGTTACCAATAATTACACGGCCTAGCTGTGGAATTTTAATCCACTCACCACGCTCATTCGCATAGCCAAAACCATCGCTACCCACAACTGTATTCGCTTGAAATAAGCAATCACTGCCGATTTCGACTTCATGGTAAACACATACATTTGCCCAAAGCTTAGTGCCTTGGCCAATTTTTGTATTTTCACCGATAAAGCAGCCTGGACCAAGTTGTACGTCATTGCCGATTACAGCCCCCGCTTCAATCACCACATTAGCAGCGATCGCGACATTATCACCAATCCTGGCTGAATCGTGAATGACTGCACTTGGGTGAATACCAGTAGCAGCTGAACGCGGCGTGGTATCCATAAGCTGGGCAAGCTTGGCGTAACATACATAGGGGTTAGCAACCACAAGCTTATTGCCTGTAAAAAACGCTGCATCAGCCTCGGATAAAATCACCGCACTGGCTAATGTGTCGTTCAATTGTGAGCGATATTTCTTGTTCGCTAAAAATGCAATATGCCCATGTTGGGCATTTGCAAGTGTTGATATTTTTGTAATCTCTGTGGCGCCATCACCCTGAAGTTCGGCGCCTAAAAGATCCGCAATCTGCGAAAGCGTGTAATTATGCATATATGATTTCTATTGCTTACTTACTTTTTCAACTACTTTATCTGATAAATCAGATACTGTTTTAGGGTTAAAATAAATTGTTGTTTCTTTAACTTTAACTTCATCAAACTTGCCAGCTTTAGCCACTTCTTCGATTGCATCTAAGATTAGCTTTTGAACCTTAGCTAACTCTTGGTTTTGACGCATCTTGATTTCTTGCTCTAAAGGACGGCCTTTTTCAGCAAGTTGCTGCTGCATACCTTGAATCTTAGTACGTAATTCATCTTTCTGCTTATCGCTCATCGTTGTTGATTCACGCTTGAACTTTTCAGCTTCAAAACGAATATCGCCTTGTAACTTTTCTAACTCTTGACGACGCTCAGAAAACTCAGCTTCAAGTGACTGCTCAACTTTCGCCATTTGAGGGATTTGCTTGTAAATTTCTTGCATATCAACAACACCTACTTTGTGCGCAAATGCACTTGTTGAAAGGCCCATAGATAAAGTAGCAAGCAATGCGAAGGCTGTTGATTTGATTGATTTTTTCACGTAAAAACTCCTTTAGAATGTATTACTAATATTAAAGCTGATGGTCTTCGTATCGTCATCTTCTTCTTTTTGCAATGGATACGCAAAACTAATCAGCATTGGACCCATTGGAGAGATCCATTGTAATGAAAGACCCGTTGAAACCCTAAAGCGCATTGGATCTGAGTAATCAGACAATATTGCACGCTGGTCTATTGAAAGGTTTTGATAACGGTCAATATTAAACTCTGTATCCCATACGTTTGCTGCATCTACGAAAAAGCTAGTACGTACAGAGCTGGTGTTTTCTTCATCTAAGAAAGGTGTTGGAACGATTAGCTCCATCCCTGCTACCGCTTTGGCGTTACCACCAATTCGGCCTGCTGTTCGTAGTTCATCAAACTCTGATGCACCACCAATGTTACCTGTTGTAGTACCGTCAGGTAATGGTGTACCAGGAATAGCTTGTGGGCCACGCGATACAGCACGTGGTAGAATCGTGTTTCGATCGAAGCCACGTAATTCCATTTCAGTAATTCTGAAGAACTCCTGGAACGGCAATGTTTGGTCATAACCATTGGTTGTACCATAACCATTACCATAACCAAGTGCTGCACGTGTTGAGAATACCCAACGGTGATCATTACTAATTGGCCAGTAGAAACGCGAATCATAATTTATCTTAAAGTACTGTAAATCAGAGTTCGGCGTTGTAGCTGTTAAGTTAAGTGATTGACGCGAACCAGCCGTTGGGAATAAACCACGGTTTACGGTAACACGCGACCAACCTGCACTAAGCTCATACTTAGTAAAGTCAAAACCTGCATCAGGGTTTTCTGGGTCTAAGAAAGTTTCACGCATTACACGAGTTTGCTCGTATTCAGCAATGTCAGATAACTCTTCTTGGATCCAACGAACACCAAAATTGATACGGTTAACAGCATCGATTGGGAAGCCAATATTCGTACCAATACCATAGCTCTTTGATTTATAGTCGATTAGACTGAATTTACTTGCATCATAGTTGCTGTAGAAGATACTACTTCCTTGCGATACACCATCTGGCGTAAAGTAAGGGTCTGTATAAGAAACACTGATGCGTTCAGAACCACGTGAGGTATTAATATTGAAACCAATCTGGTTACCGGTACCTAAGAAATTTGATTCACTAACACCGATATTAAATTGCAGACCTAAGTAAGAACCATAAGCAAGGCCAGCGTTAAAGCTACCAGCTGATTGTTCTTTAACAGTAAAATCGACATCTACTTGGTCATCAACTCCCGGTACTGGCACAACATTAAAATCAACACTTTCCATGTAAGGTAAACGTTGAATTTGTAGTTTAGAGCGCTCTAAGCTTTGATTCGATAACCACGCACCTTCAAGCTGAGTCATTTCACGGCGTACTACTTCATCAGAGGTATTTTGGTTACCACCTACGATAATACGACGAACATAGACGCGCTTACCAGGGTTTACTGATAAGGTTAATTGAACTTCTTTTTTCTCGTCATCAATCTCTGGGATTGTGCGTACTTCAGCGTTGGCATAACCAAAACGCGCTAAATAGCTTTTAATGAATTCTTCAGAAGACGTAACCACCGAGCCATTATAAAGCTCACCCGTTTTCAGCGGGATAACACTTTTGATTAACTCTTCGCGACCAAGCAAGTCACCAATAAAATCAAACCCTTTTACGGTGTACTTTACACCTTCAGTGATATTAGCTGTTACGTAAACTGAGTCACGTTCAGGACTAACTGAAACTTGGGTTGAATCGATATTAAAACGAAGGTAACCACGGTCTAAATAGTAACTACGAATTTTTTCTAAGTCGCCTTCAATGGTTTGCTTTTGATAGCGGTCGCTCGACATGAACTTCCACCACGGCAAATCTTGTTGTGACTCAGCTAATTTAAGTAGCTCTTCATCAGAGAATAATTCGTTACCAACGAGGTTAATTTGACGAATAGAAGCGGCATCGCCTTCATCAAATTTAAACAATAGCTTCACACGGTTACGTGGCAGTTTAGTGATAGTTACATCCACTTTAGCATTGTACTTACCAATACTATGGAAAAACTCAACTAAACCTTTTTCTATATTATCAAGAACGGTTTTATCAAGTGGCTCACCCGTACGAATATCTTGCTGATCGAGCGACTCATTTAACTGCTCATCTTTGATGTCTTTATTACCATCAAATTCGATCATGCTAATCGTTGGGCGCTCTGTTACGCGGAAAATAACACTGTTGCCATCGCGTAATGCTTTAATATTATCAAAGTGACCTGAACGATAGAGAGCCTTTATGGTTCTTGAAATTGTATACTCATCAATATTATCGCCCACGTTGATTGGAATATGCGTTAGCGCTGCACCTAGAGCAACACGTTGTAAACCTTCAACTTTTAAATCATCTACAATAAAGGAGTTTTGGCCTAGGGCTGCAAAGCTTGCACCTAATAAACTTGAAACTGCCAAATGTTTTTTTATAGCCATTTTATTATCTTTATCCTTTACAACTGTATTACCGCTCAACACCTTGTAAGTTAAACTTTTGCGGTGTTTTACAATCGTGTTCAAATTGGAATTTTTCGCTCATTTGTTATAAACGCGATACATCATTGAACAAAGCGAAACATGTTAAAAACAGGAGCAGTAACGCACCCACTTTAAAACCAAATTCTTGCGTCTTTTCAGAGACCGGCTTTTTGCGAAAAAGTTCAATTATGTAATACATTAAGTGCCCACCATCAAGCACTGGCAACGGTAATAAGTTAAATACACCTAGGTTTACACTTATTAATGCTAAGAAGCTTAAAAAAGCAACCAAACCATAGCTTACGCTAGTTCCCGCACCCACTGCAATGCCTACAGGGCCACTTAAATTTTTAACCGACACCTGACCGGTAATTAAATTACCAATCATGTCGAAACTTAGTGTGATTAAACGCCATGTTTCTTGTATGCCCAGCACAATACTATCGACAGGGCCATAATGTCTAGTTTCAATATAATTTTCTGGCCATGGCTCAACCACTGGAGACACACCTAAGAAACCTTGTTCAACACCTGAATCATTGATTTGGCCTTTAGGTGTAACAATAAGCTCTTTAATACTATCTTGTCTTTGTACACTAATTTGTAAGGATTTGTTAGGTGATTGCTGAATTAGTGAAACTAACTCGTTCCAAGTGCTGATATTTTCACCATTTACGGCAATAATTTTATCATTTACCTGTAATCCTGCCTGTTCTGCAGCTGACCCTTTACTGATCATCGCTACCTGCAGTAAGGCGTTAGGTCGAAAAGGTACTATACCAATCGATGTTAGCGGTGGTACATCTTGCTGATCTAATTTCCAGCCATCTAAGTTAAGGGTACGCACATGCTTTTGATAGTTTTGATCACGAAGCGTAACAACAACGCTTTGCTCGCCTAAACGGCTCATCAATGAGAAGGTGGCATCTTGCCAAGTGCTGATATCGTCTTCACCGATTTTAATAATTTGTTGGTTCGGCTCAATATTAGCAGCTGCAGCACGGCTTCCTTGAGTCACTTCACCAACCACAGGTTTTAATGACTGAACGCCCACCATGTACATGACAGCTAAAGCAAAAATAGCAAATAAAAAGTTCGCCATTGGTCCGGCTGCAACTATCGCTATACGTGCTTTTACTGATTTGGCATTAAATGATAAATGACGCTGCTCTGGCGGTACTTCGTCAACACGCTCATCAAGCATTTTGACATAACCACCTAGTGGGATTGCCGCTATCACATATTCTGTTTGCTGTTTGTCATACCACTTGATCAACGGCTTACCAAAGCCAATTGAAAAACGCAGTACTTTGACACCAGCCTTACGTGCAACCCAAAAGTGACCATATTCATGCACTGTCACTAAAATGCCTAAGGCAAGAATAAATGAACCCAGATTCCAAAAAAAATCAAACATGCTAATTAATGCCTCCTCTAACAAACTCAGTGGCTTTAATGCGAGCAGCTTCATCACAAGCCAGGATCTCGTCTAATGTATGCACATTAACATCCTGTGTTGCTGCTAGGGTTTGTGAGTTAATACGAAAGATATCTGTAAACTTAATCTGGCCAGCTAAAAATGCAGCAACTGCAACTTCATTTGCAGCGTTGACAGTGGTTGTTGCGCCCTGCCCCATTTCGCATGCTTCAATCGCAAGTTTTAAATTTGGATATCGTGCATAATCTGGCTTAGTGAAAGTAAAGTCTGCAATCTGTGCAAAGTCGAGAGGTTTAACCCCGGCATCAACGCGCTCAGGAAATGCTAAAGCGTGAGCTATAGGAGTGCGCATATCTGGATTACCCATTTGCGCAAGCACTGAACCATCTTGATATTGCACCATTGAGTGAATAATACTTTGCGGGTGTATCACCACTTCAATATCGCTTGCTTGGCAATTAAATAACCACTTAGCCTCAATAAATTCAAGGCCTTTATTCATCATGGTTGCTGAATCAACAGATATTTTTTGGCCCATCGACCAATTAGGGTGCGCCACAGCTTCAGTCACGGTCACAGCTGATAATGTTGCGACATCGCGAGTTAAAAATGGCCCACCAGACCCTGTTAATAAAATTTTGCTAACGCCATTATCGGCCAGTAAACCCGACCCGTTTTGTAAAGCCGCAGGCATACATTGAAAAATAGCATTATGTTCACTGTCGATAGGCAATAAAGTAGCACCATGCTGTTTTACTTTATCAATAAACAACTGCCCCGACATAACTAGAGACTCTTTATTAGCAAGCAATACTTTTTTGCCCGCCTCAACGGCGCTTAAAGTAGGTAACAAGCCTGCTGCACCGACAATAGCCGACATAACAGTGTCAACATCAGTATCAGCAGCAAGCTCGCTCATAGCACTTGTACCTGCAAGAATCTCTGTTTTACAAGAGCTAGTGGCAAGTAAGTTAGACAGCGCAGCCGCGGCGTGTTGATCTGCCATTACGGCAAACTTAGGTTGATGTGCAATACACAGTTCAGCCATTTTCTCGGCATTTTTACCAGCAGCTAAGGCAAAAACAGCAAAGCGCTCTGGGTTACGAGCAACAACATCTAAGGTGCTTAAACCGATTGAACCAGTTGCGCCTAATACGACGAGTTGTTCTACTTTGCTCATAAACTCAATGTCCATGCGTAGCAAAGTACAAAAATAGGTGCAGCAGCTGTTAAGCTATCGATGCGGTCTAGAATACCGCCATGACCTGGTAAACATGAACCGCTGTCTTTCAAGCCAACTTCACGTTTAAACATACTTTCTAATAAATCGCCTACCGCTGAAAACAGCGCAATAAATGCTGTCATAACCGCATAAATTGGCCACACAGCCATATCAACATTGCTGTAATGACAAAATACTAAAACAAAAATAACTGAGGCCACCACGCCACCAAGTAGGCCTTCAATGGTCTTATTTGGGCTCACTTTTGGCATTAGTTTGTGTTTGCCTAAGTTTTTACCGGTAAAATATGCACCGATGTCTGCGCTCCAAACAATGCCTAAAACCACAAGAATAAGCATAGAGCCGAAATGGGTTGATTCGCCATAGCCTGCACTACGCAGGGTATTTAAAGCTAACCAAAGTGGTACGAGTGTTAAAAATCCGGCAATGGCACGCATCACAATGCCTTCATTCCACGCTTTTGCCATAGCGGGATAACGCCAAACTAAGTAAGTAGCTACAATCCACCAAGCAAACGATAGCGTGAATAGATAGTTTGCATCACCTACTAGTTGACCATTTTGCCAAAGCGAGTCAATCGGCCAATGCCAATTTAATAATGCAAGAAACACCGCTGTTGCAGCGACAAATCCAAAACGTTTAACTTTATCGCATAGCCCCATAAACGCAGACCATTCCCATGCACCGAGTAATACGATACCGGCGGCGATATAACTAAATAGAGTTAATGGGGTATAAAATACCAATACAAGTGCAAGTGGTGCCAACACGAGCGAGGTTAAAATTCGTTGTTTTAGCAATGTGTGTACCTTCAACTAGTAATTAGGTCTCGGCGAGTAATTGTTTTATTTGTTCGCCTGTACAACCAAATCGTCGCTCTCTGGCAACGTAACATGCGATAGCATCGGCAAAAGCAGCTTCATTAAAGTCTGGCCAAAGCGTATCGGTAAAGTAAAGCTCAGCGTAAGCTGCTTGCCATAAAAGAAAGTTACTAATGCGCAAATCACCACCTGTGCGGATCATTAAATCAAGCTCAACTTGATCTGCCATGCTCATGTGTTCACTCATGAGCTCTTCGGTAATCTCTTCAGCGGCCATTTCACCGGCTGCGACTTTTTTTGCAAGCATGGTTGCAGCATTGGTAATATCCCAACGGCCACCATAATTAGCAGCAACGTTTAATTGCAAGCCCGTATTATTACGGGTTAACTCGTGTGCTGCATCAACTTTATTACGCAAATTCTCAGAAAAGCGTGATAAATCACCAATTATATTGAGCTTTACATTATTTTTATGAAGCTTTTTAACTTCTTTGCCCAACACGAATAAAAATAGCTCCATGAGCGTATTTACTTCGTCCTCTGGGCGTCGCCAATTTTCGCTACTAAATGCGAATAGTGTTAATGACTGTATACCTAAGCGAGTACAAAATTGCACTGATTGACGAACCGCATCAACGCCTTTTTTATGCCCATAAACACGTGGGCGATTTTTCGCTTGAGCCCAACGACCGTTACCATCCATGATTATAGCGACATGCTTAGGCAAACTTTGCTGGGAAATTTTATCAGCGTTAAGAACCATAAATATCGAGTATTCCATAAAAAAACGCCGTCTAGTATACCCCAGCCGGCGTTTCAAAACTAATAAATTTGCAATGACCTGCTTGCCTTTCAGGATTCATCCCGAAAAGAAAAACAAGAGCTTTTAGATTTCCATCAATTCAGCTTCTTTCGCTGTTAATTGTGTATCCATCTCTTTGATGAACTTATCTGTAAGCTTTTGGATTTCGTCTTCTGCTTGACGCGCTTCATCTTCAGAAATTTCTTTGTCTTTCAATAAGCTCTTAATGTCGCCATTTGCGTCACGACGAATGTTACGAACAGCAACACGGCCGCCTTCAACTTCACCACGTACAATTTTGATAAGGTCTTTACGACGCTCTTCAGTAAGTGGAGGAAGTGGAACACGGATCACAGTACCAGCAGACATAGGGTTTAAACCTAAATCTGATGCCATTATTGCTTTTTCTACCGCTTGCGCTAATGACTTGTCGAACACGCTGATTGCAAGTGTACGCGAGTCTTCAATTGTTACATTAGCTACTTGGTTTAGTGGCGTGTCAGCACCGTAGTAAGACACTTGAATACCGTCAAGTAATGCAGGGTGAGCACGGCCTGTGCGAATTTTAGATAATTGACTGCCTAGTGCCGCAACACTTTTTTGCATACGTTCTGACGCATCTTTTTTGATATCGTTAATCACGGTTCAATCCTAATCTATTTATTAATTTCATCCGAGGCTTGTGAAGAGATAAGCGTTCCTTCATCTTCGCCCATAATTACACGCTTAAGCGCGCCTGATTTATTCATGTTAAATACACTTAAAGGCATATTATGATCACGGGCAAGCGTGAATGCCGCTAAGTCCATAACCTTTAGTTCTTTATCAATGATCTCATTGTAGCTTAAGTGGCGATATAATGTCGCGTCTGGGTTTTTCACTGGGTCATCTGAATAAACACCATCAACTTTTGTCGCTTTAATTACGGTATCAGCTTCAATTTCAATACCGCGTAAACACGCTGCAGAATCAGTGGTAAAGAATGGGTTACCTGTGCCTGCAGAAAAGATAACAACACGACCAGACTTTAATAAGCTGATAGCTTCTGCCCAGTTGTAAGCATCACACACGCCATTTAATGGAATGGCAGACATTAAGCGACAATTTACAAATGCACGATGCAGAGCATCACGCATTGCCAAACCATTCATTACCGTAGCAAGCATACCCATGTGGTCGCCCACTACGCGGTTCATACCTGCTTCTGCTAATGAACCACCACGCAAGAAGTTACCGCCACCGATAACTAAACCTACTTCTACGTCGAGCTCTACAAGTTCTTTAATTTCTTGAGCCATACGGTCAAGTACTTTCGGGTCGATGCCGAAGCCTTCGTCTCCCATTAATGCTTCACCGCTAAGTTTAAGAAGAACACGTCTAAAAATAGGTTTACGATTGATAGTCATAATATTTGGGCCAGCCTTAATAATGAGATAAAAAATAACCGCGCTATGGTTACACATAAAACGCGGTTATTTTAAAGAATTTTTATCAGTGACGCAAAAGCTAATAACAGATTAATTTCATCTAATTGTCCTACGTCACTAAGTTAGAAAATTACTCGCCTTTTGCAGCAGCGATTTGAGCAGCTACTTCAGCAGCGAAGTCTTCTTCTTTACGCTCGATACCTTCACCAACTTCTAAACGGATGAAGTTAGTAACAGTTGCGCCTTTCTCTTTAAGAATTTCGCCAACAGTTTTCTTAGGTTCCATGATGAAAGCTTGACCAGTAAGAGAGATCTCACCAGTGAATTTCTTCATACGACCAACAACCATTTTCTCAGCGATTTCAGCAGGCTTGCCTTCGTTCATCGCGATGTCGATTTGAACTGCTTTTTCTTTTTCAACAACGTCAGCTGGTACGTCTTCTGGGTTTACGAACTCAGGCTTAGACGCAGCTACGTGCATAGCAACTTGCTTAAGTGTTTCTTCGTCAGCTTCACCAACTACAACAACACCGATACGGTCGCCGTGGCGGTAAGAAGAAAGTTTGTCACCGTCGATGTACTCAACGCGACGAACATTGATGTTTTCACCGATTTTAGCAACTAGTGCAACACGCGTTTCTTCGAACTGTGCTTTAAGTGCATCGATGTCTGCTTTAGATTCTGCAGCAGCGTCTAATACTTCATTTGCGAAGCCAAGGAAGTTTGAATCTTTAGCAACGAAGTCAGTTTGACAGTTAACTTCAAGAAGCGCAGCGAAACCGTTACCTTCTTTGATTAAGATTGTACCTTCAGCAGCGATGTTACCTGCTTTTTTAGCAGCCTTTGCAGCACCGCTCTTACGCATGTTTTCAATCGCTAACTCGATGTCACCGTTAGTTTCAGTTAACGCTTTTTTACAATCCATCATGCCAGCGCCAGTACGCTCGCGTAATTCTTTAACTAGGGCAGCAGTTACAGCCATTAGAATATCCTCAATTGAATTCTGTTATAGGGAAGCGGTATGGGCCGCTTGACAAGAATAACAAGTCTTCACCTTGATTAGATGAAGACTTGATGACAGCTAATTATTCAGCTTCTACGAAGTCGTCTTTTTCAGCTTGAGCAACGATGTTGTTCTCACGACCTTCAGTGATCGCAGCTGATACAGCGCCAGTGTAAAGTTGAATAGCACGGATCGCATCGTCGTTACCAGGTACGATGTAATCAACACCGTCTGGGTTAGAGTTAGTATCAACGATAGCAACAACTGGAATACCTAGGTTGTTAGCTTCACGGATAGCGATGTGCTCGTGGTCTGCATCGATAACGAAAAGTGCGTCAGGAAGACCGCCCATATCTTTGATACCACCAAGGCTCTTTTCAAGCTTTTCCATTTCACGAGTAAGCATTAACGCTTCTTTCTTAGTTAACTTCTCGAAAGTACCGTCTTGGCTCTGCGCTTCAAGGTCTTTAAGACGCTTGATTGATTGACGAACTGTTTTCCAGTTAGTCAACATACCACCTAACCAACGGTGGTTTACGTAGAACTGCTCGCTTTGAATAGCTGCTTCTTTAACTGCTTCGCTTGCTGCGCGCTTAGTACCAACGAAAAGTACTTTACCTTTGTTAGAAGCTGCGTTCGATAAGAACTTAAGTGCTTCGTTGAACATTGGTACAGTTTGCTCTAGGTTGATGATATGAACACGGTTACGAGCGCCGAAGATGAAAGGCTTCATCTTAGGGTTCCAGTAACGTGCCTGGTGACCAAAGTGAACACCAGCTTGAAGCATATCGCGCATTGAAACGTTTGCCATTTTATAATCCTCTATAATTTAGGGTTAGGCCTCCACATATCCCATAGCACCAACACCGTAGTTAATTTGTAACTTAAGTGCACCCAAGTGTATGTGACGATACGTGTGTGTGTTAAAATAAAATTGTGTTTGTCTTAAATACAAAAAATCAGTTAAGAATTTATTTGTAAAAAGACGGCGCGCTTTATACCATATTAAAATTGAAAACTCAACGTCTAGTGCAAAATTTGTGCACTAAAAACTGACCTGAAAAACAACTTTGGAGCCTCAATGAGTGCTGTGATCAAGACCCCTGAAGAAATCGAAAAAATGCGTGTTGCCGGGCGCTTAGCCGCCGAGGTACTTGAAATGATAGAACCGCATGTGGTGCCAGGTGTAACCACAGATGAACTAAATACAATTTGTCATGATTATATTGTTAATGTTCAAGATGCTATTCCAGCACCGCTTAATTATCACGGTTTCCCAAAATCAATTTGCACCTCAGTGAACCATGTAATTTGTCACGGTATTCCGAATGACAAACCGCTCAAAGAAGGTGATAGCGTAAATATTGACGTTACTGTGATCAAAGATGGCTATCACGGTGATACTTCTAAGATGTTCCATGTAGGTACACCTAATATTCAAGGTAAGCGCCTTGCGGATATTACGCAAGAAAGCCTATACCTTGCTATTAAAATGGTTAAACCTGGCGTGCGCTTAGGTGATATCGGTGCTGCAATTCAAAAGTATGCTGAGAGCTTTAACTATTCAATTGTTCGCGAATACTGTGGTCACGGTATTGGTGCTGAGTTCCACGAAGAGCCACAAGTAATGCACTATGGAAAAGCAGGTACTGGCGAAGTATTGAAAGCTGGTATGTGCTTAACAATCGAGCCAATGGTCAATGCCGGAAAACGTCAGTGTAAATTACTAAAAGACAACTGGACAGTTGTAACAAAAGACCGTTCTTTGTCTGCGCAGTGGGAACACACACTACTAGTGACTGAAAATGGTGTTGAAATTTTAACGCTCCGATCAGATGATACTATCGACAGGATCATCGAACACTAGGAGCCAGCCCCTGTGGCATTACCCAATAAAGTAAAAAAGTTGCTCAGCCAAGCTGAGCAACTTAGCGATTATCGCGACTGTTCTAGTTATTTTTATAAATGGCTACAGAACGAATTCTCAAAACAACCCGTTAGCAACTTAATTAATGCCCGTGCTGAGTTTATCGACCGCTTATTAATTAAACTGTTTCATGATTACGACCTTGCTCACGAAAGTGACTTAGCACTTATCGCTGTGGGTGGATATGGTCGTGGCGAACTACATCCCTACTCCGATATCGACTTTATGCTGCTGGTTAGTGAACAGCCCTGTGAAGCCGTATGCGAGAAAATTGGCCAGTTCGTCACCATGCTTTGGGATCTTAATTTAGAAATTGGTCACAGCGTTCGTACAATAGAACAAGCATTAGAACAAAAACGCGAAGATGTGACATTTGCCACCAGCTTGCTCGAAAGCCGATTAATTTTTGGTAATCACATTGAATTTGAAAAACTCAAAAATCATTTGATTGATACACCTATTTGGCGCTCAGACGAATTCTTTTTGGCAAAAGTACAAGAACAAAGTTTACGCCATAAAAAATGTCATGGTACGGCTTATAATCTTGAACCAAACATCAAAGAAAACCCAGGTGGCCTGCGCGATTTACAGACCATTATTTGGGTAGCTAAAAAGCACTTTAGAGCCGAAACATTACAAGAACTAATAAATCACGGCTATCTTACTCACGAAGAATACCAAGAGCTTTCTGAATGTTTAGAAAACCTTTGGAACATTCGTTTTGCGCTGCACATCGCTGCGGGGCGATCTGAAAACCGTTTACTGTTCGACCACCAACCTCACGCAGCAGAAATTCTTGGCTTTGGTAGTGAAGGTAAGGCCTCAGT
This sequence comes from Pseudoalteromonas thalassia, assembly GCF_049257215.1. Taxonomy (NCBI): domain Bacteria; kingdom Pseudomonadati; phylum Pseudomonadota; class Gammaproteobacteria; order Alteromonadales; family Pseudoalteromonadaceae; genus Pseudoalteromonas; species Pseudoalteromonas thalassia. Next base: position 370,722 of record NZ_JBMMUE010000001.1, on the reverse strand, counting down.
TGAGCGCATGATGAAGCGCTTATTCCGTATTATGAGCCGCGTGCGTGAACTCAACCAAATGCTACTTTCATACTTCGAGCAAAGTATTTTGCCAGGTGCTGGTGAGTTACCAGTGGTTGAGCTAGACCGTAACTTTGAACGTATTGGCCATCAAATTCGCGTAAAAAACCCGTCGGTGTTTTTCCGCCGAGATCAGCTATTTGTGTTGTTCGAGCATATTGCTGATAACCCTGAAATTACCCATATCTACCCAAGTACTATACGCACAATGCGTCAAGTACGTCGCCGGTTACTCGGTGATTTACAAGATTACGCCGCTTGCCGTGAAGCATTTTTGCGCTTAATTAAACACCCAAATGGTATGGGTCGCGCATTTACCTTAATGCACAAGCACGGCATTATCGCGGCCTACTTACCGCAGTGGCGTAATATCTTTGGGCAAATGCAATTTGATTTATTCCACGCCTATACCGTAGATGAGCACACCCACAAACTAATCAACAATATTTATAAATATTTTGATAAGTCAAAAGTCAGCGAGTTTCCGCTTTGTAGTGAAATCGTCACCCGCATGGATAAACCTGAGTTACTTTATTTAGCCGGTATATTCCATGATATCGCCAAAGGCCGTGGCGGCGACCACTCTGAACTAGGCTCGGTTGATGCGATTGCGTTTGCTAAATTGCACCGTTTCCCGTCATCAGACGGCAAGCTTATTTCATGGTTAGTGGCTAATCACTTACTTATGTCGGTCACTGCACAGCGTAAAGATATTAATGACCCAGACGTAATTAAAGACTTTGCAAGCAAAGTAAAAAATGAGCGCCAGCTAGATTATTTATACTGCTTAACCTTGGCCGATATTCGTGCCACTAACGATAATCTATGGAACGATTGGAAAAACACCCTACTACGTGAGCTGTATTTACATACCCAGCGAGCACTGCGTTTAGGTCTTGAAAACCCAATGGATCAGCGCGACCAGATTCGTGATAAAAAACAGCAAGCCAAGCAGCGCTTATTGAATCACGGCTGCAATGAAGACCAAATCGACTTAATTTGGAGCCGCTTTAAAGCGAATTATTTTACCGCCTTTAGTGAGCAACAAATTTCGTGGCAAACAGAGCACTTATTAAATTGTGAAGATTTAAGCCTACCAAGCGTCACTGTTTCTGACACCGCAATGCACGGGGGGACGCAAGTATTCGCTTACAGCCCATACTCAGGGGGTTTATTTGCACGCTTGGTGAGTGTAATTGGTTCGAAAAAAGCGCAAATCCAACATGCCCAGGTGTTAACGACTAAAGATGGCTATGTGATTTTTAGCTTTGTTATTTTAGAAGTTAATGGTGACCCGATTGCAAGTAGCCGTGCGCAAGGCATTAAGCGTGCATTAGAGCTTGCGATTAGCGATCCGAAAAAGAAAATTCGCATCAAAAAGAACCGCTCACAGCGCTTTAAAGACTTTAATATCAAACCAAAAATTGTGCTTAGACCGCATGCTCGTAAAGATCGCAGCTTAATTGAAATCCAAGCGGTGGATATTCCGGGTCTATTAACGAAAATTGCTGAAGTATTTCAAGCACACTTATTACATATTCATGCCGCGCGAATCACCACTGTTGGTGAACGTGCAGAAGATTTCTTCGTGGTATCAAATAACGAGTACCAAGCATTAACAGACGAAGAACAGGCTAAAATTCATCAAGCATTGCGTAAAAAACTCAACGCAGAAACCGAATAAGAGGATCTTATGTCAGATTTAAAAACCATGATCGAAAACGCCTGGGACAACCGCGATAGCATCAGCCCAAGCACGGTATCAAGTGAAGTAAAGCAAGCCATTATCGATGCGCTTGAATTACTTGATAGCGGCGCTGCCCGTGTTGCTGAAAAAATCAGTGGTGAGTGGGTTGTACATCAATGGTTGAAAAAAGCGGTGCTACTGTCTTTCCGTATTCGTGATAACCAACCAATGAGCGATGGTGTTAATCAGTTTTACGACAAAGTACCACTTAAATTTAGCGACTACACACCAGAGCAATTCCAACAAGGCGGTATGCGTGTTGTGCCTAATGCAGTTGCGCGCAAAGGCAGCTTTGTAGGTAAAAACGTGGTACTGATGCCATCTTATGTGAACATTGGTGCCTACGTTGATGAAGGTACGATGGTTGATACATGGGCAACGGTTGGCTCGTGTGCACAAATTGGTAAAAACGTTCACTTGTCGGGCGGTGTAGGCATTGGTGGTGTACTTGAGCCACTGCAAGCAAACCCAACGATTATCGAAGATAACTGTTTTATCGGTGCACGCTCTGAGATTGTTGAAGGCGTTGTGGTAGAAGAAGGTGCGGTTATTTCAATGGGTGTTTACATCAGCCAAAGCACGCGCATCTATGACCGTGAAACAGGCGAAACTCATTACGGCCGAGTACCAGCCGGTGCAGTTGTTGTTCCAGGTTCTTTACCGTCAAAAGATGGTTCGCACAGCCTATACGCTGCTATCATCGTGAAAAAAGTTGACCAGCAAACTCGCGAAAAAGTAGGTATTAATGCCCTACTTCGCTCGATTGATGAATAACAAAACTGAGCTGTAAGTTTAAAAATTCAAGAAGCGCGATACTAACTAGTTTCGCGCTTTTTTATTTGTAATGCAGTGATTTTTAGTTAGTTTATTGAGATATACTGACAAATATGTTTTAGTATAAAAAACAAAAATAATAGAAAAATGTTTAAGTCTTTTCGGAGTTTCACTCACACGGAGTTATTTTATTACACAGGTCTATTCTATCTTGTGGCAATCTTGCTGTTTGTATCACGCAGCTACCTATACGAATTGTTTGTAACCGATTCGAATTCACACCGCGCTGAGGTCAAAAAACTTGAAGTTGCTTTAACATCGCATGTTCGTAAAGAATATGTGTTTGAAGCATTGCAAACAACCTTAGATGGCCTTGCAACCCCAGATCGAGTTGCAGTTAAAATCCAGTGTTATACAGCTTTCTGTGATGTTAGTTTCACAAACCCGTTTATCACCATTAACGACCACAATCACTACAGCGCAGAAGTAAAACGTGTGTTTGAGCAAAATGTGGCTTCCCTTAGCCGAAAAGATACGACTCACTAGTTTCAGACTCTATAACTTAAGGCTTAAAACTTAAAGCTCCTCCGCTAAATTGTTACATCTTATTTCAAATACACATTTTATCGCGAATTAACGGCTATTCAGCGTTACTTCTGACATACATTTCATTTACCTCACTGGCACTTTTTTTACATCGCACTACAATGCAGACAAATTGATTTTGGAACACACACAATGAACCTGACACGTAGTTCGCTGAAGAACCCTGCGAGTGTTATTGTCATCTTGGTGTTGATTATGTTGTTTGGCATGTTAAGTATTTTTAAGTTGCCAATTCAACTCACACCAGATATTGAGCAACCGCAGATCACTATTTTCTCTGGCTGGCGCCAAGCTGCACCTGAAGAGATTGAATCGGTGATCATTGAACCGCTTGAGAACGCGGTAAAAAACACCCCGGGTGCGCTAGAGGTTAATACTTACATTAACCGTGGCAATGGCTCTATCACGTTAACTTTTGCAGTTGGGCAAAACATGCAACAGGCGATGCTTGATGTATTAACTAGCCTTAACCAAGCGCCACCTCTGCCGTTAGATGCATTTGATCCTGTGGTTTTCGCTGGCGGTAATAATGGGGAAGCCGCTGCAACGTTACTGGTCACACCGAAAGATTTTAATAGCGACAGCCTTGATTTAGACATGGCGCAGTTCCAAAAACAAATTGATGAATTTGTTGAGCCCCGTTTGGCACGTATTCCTGGTGTTGCTCGCGTTGATTTAGCCAGTGAACGACCAAAAGAATTACGTATCACCTTTGACCCTCACAAAGCCGCTGCACTTGGCGTCAGCCTTGACCAAATCAGTAATGTATTAGCCAGCTCACGCGATACTTCCGGTGGCCTTGCCAATGTTGGCCGTCGTCAATATACCGTACGCTTTACTGGGCAATATGATTTATCGAGCATGGCACAAATGCGTGTTGGTTATTCAGGCGATAGACCTATTTACCTTGGCGATATCGCAAGTGTAGAGCGCACTTTTTCTGACCGTTTAGGCATGAGTGGTCGAAATGGTAAACCTGCGTATTACATTCGTATTTCGCGCGCTAACGAAGCCAACACCGTTGCCCTACTCGACGAAATTAACCTTGCCATTAAAGAGCTAAACGAAGGGCCGCTGGCTGAGAATGGCTTATCGATTGAATTAAGTTTTGATGCCTCAGTGCATATTCGTAATGCTTTATCGTTGGTTAAAAGTAACTTAGGCCTAGGTGTTCTGCTGTCGTGTTTAATCTTGTGGCTGTTCTTTAGAGGCTTAAAGGCCACGTTTGTGATTGCAGCGACGATTCCTGTCTCTTTGTTAGTCGCGTTTTTAACGTTGAATATTTTTGACCGCAGCTTAAATGTTATTTCACTGGCGGGTCTTGCCTTTGCTGTTGGCTTAGTACTTGATGCCGCCATCATAGTGCAAGAAAACATCGCAAGGCTCAGAAGCGAAGGCTTTGATAGTAAAAAAGCCGCGCTAAAAGGCGCAGCTCAAGTAACAGGCGCTTTATTTGCCTCAACCACCACCAGCGTTGCTATCTTCTTGCCAATTTTATTTATGGCAGGTATTGAGGGGCAGTTATTCTCTGACTTGGCGCTCACCTTATCCATTGCTGTAATTGCCTCGATGATTTGCGCAATTACACTTATTCCGTTGGCTAACCATTTTTGGCCAGACAAAGAACTCAAAGCGGATCCTTACCGTGAATATTGGCACAAGCTAACTAACTTCATCATGTCGCTAACCAATACCCGCGTTAAACAAATAGTATGGATAGTGTCGTTATTGGGTGGCTCAGTCGTCGCGACCATGACCATGCTCCCGAAAACTGATTTTATGCCGCGCGCACCAACCGATGGCTTTTTCTTTAACTTAAATACCCCGCCTGGCGGCAATGTGCAGTTTATGGAAGAGGAGCTGCTGATGCGTATCAAAAAGCGCTTAATGCCTTATTACACAGGTGAAAAAGAGCCGGGGATAAAAGATTTTAACTTTTATGCGTTTGGCGCAAATGCTGGCGGCTTTATTTATTCTGCCGATCCGCAACGTGTTGAAGAATTAATGAAGGTAGCCCGAGAAGAGATCTTCATTGATTTGCCCGACACCCAAGTATTCTTCTTTAGAGGGTCGATGATCCAAGTTGCTAATGGCGGTGATGGTCGTAATATCAATATCGATTTAACGGGTCCGAATATGGACGAGCTAATCGCCGGTGCTAATGTGGCGCTGCAAGCTGTCACCGACGCAATGCCGAATGCCACTGCAAGGCCACAACCACGACTCGATATGGCAGAGCCAGAACTTAGGCTCACACCCAATGACCGTCGTATAACCCAAGCAGGGCTAACTCGTCGTGATGTATCTCAAGCAGTGCAAGCCTACACAGGTGGGTTATTTGTTAATGAATACTTTGATGGCAACGAACGTATGAACGTGATTTTGCGCGGCATACCGTGGCAAACTCCAGAGGAGCTTAAAGCCCTTCCGATTGTGACCCCGCAATCAGGTATTCAAACTTTAGGCGAGCTTGCCAATATTGAACGCACCGTAGGCCCAACCCAGCTTAGACGTGTTAATGGCCGCCGTACCGTGAGTATTGTTGTCACGCCACCAGCAGACATGAGCTTGCAACAAGCGCAAACCATTCTCTCAGAGCAAGTTATGCCAAAAGTACGTGCAAGCTTACCCGACAGCTCTGGCGCGATATTGGCGGGTAACGCACAAAAGATGAATTCGGCCATGCAAGAAATGACAATCAACTTTATCTTGGCTCTATTTATTTTATTCTTGCTAATGACCGCATTGTTTAAGTCAGCCAAAGACAGCGCGTTAGTTTTACTCGTCATGCCATTGGCAATTGCAGGCGGTGTACTAGCCCTATTTGTGCTTAACCTATTTACCTTCCAATCGCTCGACTTACTGACCATGATTGGCTTTATTATCTTGCTGGGTCTGGTGGTAAATAATGCCATTTTATTGGTTGACCAAACCCGTGTTGCGATGGCCGCAGGACTCAGCCGAGAATACGCAGTTCGTCAAGCAGTACTACTGCGCGCAAGACCCGTTTACTTAAGTACCTTAACCAGCTTATTTGGCATGCTGCCATTGATGCTAATGCCGGGGGTAGGATCAGAAATTTACCGTGGCCTTGCCACTGTGATTGTCGGAGGCATGGCCATTAGTGCCCTATTCACCCTGATATTAATGCCAAGTTTATTGCAACTTGGCAGACAACTGCCGCCCGTTAATAACAAACAGCAACCAGAAAAAACGCCTTTAAGCTTGGTATCGAATCAATGAGTATTAAAACAATGAACACACCTTTTCGTAAATTAACCGCTCGCTTTTGTGCGCTATTCAGTCTTATCGCATTTAACGCCTTTGCAGTCGTACCGGTTACAGTAGAAACTGTCACACAAGCCCCGCTAACAAGCGAAATTGAAGTCAGCGGCACTTTGTATGGTAAAGATGATGTAACCCTAACAGCGGGTGTTAGCGGCCGTTTATTATATGTTGTTGAGCCAGGTACTCTGGTTAAAAGTGGCGACACCTTAGTTCGTATGGACACCTTACCGCTTGAACTTGAAAAAGCACGCCAGCAAGAAATGCTCAATCGCGCCAAAATAAACTTACGCTTATATCAACAAGAGCTGGCTCGTTTACAAAAACTCGCCAAAGCCAGCAGTGCTGCAGCAAGCCAAGTCGATGATATGCAAAATAAGCATGACCTTGCGTTATCTGATATCGCACTGGCTAAGGTTGAATTAAAAGTAATAGACGATCAGCTTTCGCGTGCAACCGTTCGCGCCCCATTTGATGGCGTGATCAGTGAGCGTTTTAAACGCGCTGGTCGCGAAATAAATCGCGCAGATGAACTGGTCACTCTGCTCGATATTAATAACTTAGAAGTGCGTTTGTACGTGCCTGTTAAATACTTAAAGTTTTTACACAAAGGCATAGAGTTACCCATTCAAGCCGGGGACTTATCAGCCCCAGATATGACAACAGCCACCGTAACTGCGGTGATCCCATCAACCGATCCGCGTTCACAAACCGTAGAAGTACGTGCCTTACTAGCAAATAACGCCGAGCAAACATGGGCAATTGGCCAACTAGTAGATGTAGCCGTGCCACTAAAAAGCAAAGGTGATGTACTACTGGTGAATCGCGATGCGCTGATCTTACGCAAAAAAGGCACCCATATCGTCAAAATCGACAACGACAACAAAGCCCTGCAAATTCCCGTAAAAGTCGGTAATGGCAAAGATAAACTGGTTGAAGTCACCCCGACTTCTAACATCACCTTAAATGCGGGCGATAAAGTCGCAGTACGCGGCGCCGAGCAACTACAAACCGGGCAAGAAGTCGAAGTTCAGGTAAAGCAATAACTAGTTAGCTATGTAAGTAATAAACTGCCAGCTTTACAGGACGTTAAAAGAGCTGGCTGTTATAACTATTTCAAAGATGAATACCAACACTTCTTCACTTTATTGCAAACAACCATACCCTTTCAATGAAATTTCTTGAGTATTCGCGCCGCTTTGGTTTTTATGTTGAATGATTAAACGTGAATCTTGGCTAGTAAACGTAAAGGTTCCGAGCCAAGGTAGCTGGCCAATTGGTTGCAGGTGGTAAAAACCATTGGCATCAAAGCATATAAATGAAAACTCATGATGTACCGGGGCAAATACGCCATAATCAGCGGTAAATACAGCAATGTTGTCTTGCAGCATAAAGTGTTTCGCTTGCGTGCCCGCCACCAAATACCAAAAGCATATTGCTGTCATCATCACCACTTGTAAACCGCCGAGTAAAAAGACTGCAAACTTAATAATACGGGTCGATTTACTGGCTTCCATATAAAGGCGCTTTGCTTTAAGTAATAACCAAAGCCCAATGGCAACCATAGTGAGCTTTATAATCATCAGCGCCACGCCTACTTGATACATCAGCTTAGGGCTATGCCATTGAATGCCAAATGTTTGCGGGATAAACAAACTATCAATTAAGGGCAGTAAAATGAGTAGGAATGGCAGAATAAGCGCTTTGTTTTTCATTCTTTACTTTTCTAGTGTTCTTGCATAGATAAGTGCCTAATGTTAATTCTTGGGCTCTAAAAAAGCAAAAAGGCGCAACCTGAGGTTACGCCTTTTATCGTTCTGGGCAGAACTTAAAAATTATAGTGCAGCGAATACATCGTCTGTTGTGACTTTAGCAACTTCATAAATATTTATGTAATTGTTGCTAGTTTTGCTTCATTGCTTGTCTAGCAGCTTTATATAAACGCCCAATAGTTACACTGAATACCCAACGAATAAAGCTCTCTGTTAATTTTATTGGGATACTTACGCCTTTACCTGCAAAAGCCAGCATACATGCTAACAAACCTCTAAGGGGTTCTGTTTGCTCTGTTTTTATCTTAGCTATATCAGCCAGAGTACGAGCCATAACATCATAAACAGTGGCAACAGGCACTAATGTAGCTTGTAAACTAGCGACGATACCTGACGCTCCGCCATCAACCAAGATTGTCATTAACGCAGCTGCTATTTTATCAGCCCAATGTGTTGAGTATGTAGTCTGAAGGCGATGGTTATAATTGAGTATTACACGCTGGCTTATAGAGGTTGATGATTGCACATCTAAACTCTCCCAACGATTATGATCTGCTGTATTTATATATCCTGGCCCATTCGGCATTCCATGTGCTGCGAAACTAATTCCTTGAGCTCGTGATAATATATATTCTCGTCCATTTAACGGAGCATGGTAAAAAGGCCAAACAGGTACCTTAGGAACAGGGTCATTTCCATGAACACAACGGTAAGTCTTTTCAATTCTTGAGTGATTATTTATTACAAAATCCTTTTTGCCAACTCGCGGAGCACCAAAGGTATATACGTAAACTGTTTTATCAAATTCTGTACTTATCCAGTCAGCAGCTAATGTCGCTAAGGCTCCACCCAAGCTATGTCCTACACAATGAACAACCCCATCTTTTTTGTCTCTTACACCAGGTTGGTTAAAAAAATCAAAAAGACTAGGTCTTATAGAAGCAAAACTACGCTGAAAACCAGTGTGAACAGCATTCCCATTATCACTATTCGTACTATGGGCTGTTGCATCAGTAACCCAGTCAGCTAAGGCATCAGTTCCTCTAAAAGCAACTACATAATCATTTTTATATATCATACTACTAGCCTTTCCTTGACCAATAAGTGCGAAGCCTGTTTCTTTACGCCAGAAAAATCCCCCAGAAGTCCCCTTGTGTACTCCGTTTGATAGGTCAAAGCTGAAGTGTTTATCGATATCTTGGTTAACTGCTAATCGAGCCCCTTTTGATAAGCCATTTTTAATAGAGTATGAGGCTAGTGCTAGGCTAGATGCCATCCTGGGTGAAATTGCGTGCATAATGTTTCCTTACATTAAAATTAATCAATATCTGCATAAGTAGATATCTCTTGATTATTATAAAAAGATGTTATGAGGCTATCTTCGAAATAGCATATAGATAAAACGACTTGAGAGCGCATACCACCATAACTTCTTGTATCAACTTCATGGTGTATTTCTTTATTTTGTAGATCTGCATTTAATCTTAATAACAAATCACTTAACGGCTTAACTGGTTCCCATACCTTACTCGTATACCATAGTTGATATAACTTATCGTCGCGCTCAACATAAATCGCTTGTATTACTGGCATGTTCTGTCCAAAGATACTGCCTGGCTTACGAGATTTGATTACCATTTTTGTAAACGAAAACTCACCATTTTCATTTGTAAATGTATGCTCTAGTTGTTCTTTACCATCTTTGTACCCATCATATGCTAGGCTTCTTGCTACTTGCACACCTGATAATGGCTTACCCCCATCAGTTATTCGACCTGATACCTCCGGCGACATTTCTACAGTATGCAATTTAAATCGACCAAACATAGCTTGTACCTCAAGTGGCTTTAGTAAAAGTAAAAGATAAAGGCAAATATAAGCTGATAATATGATATGGCGTAAAAAATAAAAGCTCTGGGTTTGAGTGCTTTCTATAACCTTAGAGGAATAAACGATAAACCACCTTCCCTAGTATTTACCTATATAAGGTTCATGCTAGCCTTTTTATGAAGTCCCTTCAAGTAGGGTGCTGAAATCAGAACTAAAAAAGCAAAAAGGCGCAACCTGAGGTTACGCCTTTTATCGTTCTGGGCAGAACTTAAAAATTATAGTGCAGCGAATACATCGTCTGTTTTAGCGGCACAGATAAAATCATTCTTGTGTAACCCTTTTATAGAGTGGCTCCACCAAGTAACGGTTACTTTGCCCCACTCGGTTAACAAACCTGGGTGGTGACCTTCTTCTTCAGCCATATCGCCCACTTTATTAGTGAACTCAAGTGCCTGCTTGAAGTTTTTAAACTTGTAAACACGCTCTAATTGCATAATGCCGTCGCGCACTTCAGGAACCCAATCTGGGATCATTTTGATCAATTCTGCTAATTCAGCATCAGAAACTTTTGGCGCATCCGCACGACACGCTTCACACTTTTGTGTGCTTAATGAAGACATTATAAATCCTTAACTTGCTAATTTTTCTTTAGGAGGAAACTTTGGCTCATGTAGCCCTAATTCTTTTGCTTTACTCACCAGCGACATGATATCCATTTGTGAAATATCAAATAAGTCATTGATTGAGTTTATGGTGTAGTACACAGGCTGCATAATATCAATACGATAAGGTGTACGTAATACATCTAGCACATTCATCGCATTGATTTCAGGCTTATCTGAGTACACGTATTGTGTTTCGCCTGGGCTTGATAAAATACCACCACCATAAATTCGCAGACCCTGTTCGGTTTGCATTAAACCAAACTCTACAGTAAACCAGTACAGGCGCGCTAAATAAACACGATCTTTCTTTTCAGCGGCATAACCTAACTGACCATATTTGTGCGTAAACTCAGCAAATGCTGGGTTGGTAAGCATGGCACAATGGCCAAAAATCTCGTGGAAGATATCTGGCTCTTGTAAATAGTCAAACTCTTCACGACTGCGAATAAAGGTCGCAACAGGGAACTGCTTGTTTGCTAATAATCGAAAGAACTCATCAAAATCAATCAGTGCTGGAACAGGCGCAACTTGCCAGCCCGTTGTTTCGAGTAGCACTTCGTTGAGTTCGCTAAGTTGTGGAATACGATCTGTTGGTAAATTAATTTTCTTAAGTCCTGCTAAATATTCGTCGCAGGCTTTACCTTCAATGCAAGCGAGTTGGCGAGCAACTAGCTCAGACCATATTTTATTTTCTTCTTCGCTCCAATGGATAACCCCATTTTCATCAGGTTGCTTGGAGGTGTAATTACTTGCTTTAGCCATAATAACCTTCTTCGTTAAATCTTGATCAGCATTGATCAGAATCTCATTAACTTGTTAAGACGATACTATGTAAAAGTAAGCTAAATTTTAATAGTTTTGGCTGTTTCTAAGGTTTGCAGAAACAGCCCTACCGTAAAGATTAAATTACGGAAAAAGATCTAAAAGTTTACACACCACATTTTTAAAGGTGTTAAGGCAAGTAAAACCGTAAACTTAAAATTACAAGCTAACCAATGAATGTAAATGCAGTTTTAAGATCGTTAATAATGTCGTTAACATCCTCTAGACCAACTGATAGTCGAATTAGACCATCACTTATCCCAGCTGCTGCTCTTTCTTCTGGTGTATAAGGCGAATGTGTCATCGATGCAGGATGTTGAATGAGGGTTTCAGCATCCCCTAAACTGACCGCCAGAGTGCAAAGCTGGGTGTTATTTATGAATGTTTCGCCATCTTCTAGGCTGCCTTTAATTTCAAAGGCAATAACACCTCCAGCCGCTTTCATCTGCGAGCCAATAAATTGATGACCCGGATGTGATTTAAGTCCTGGATAATAAACTTGGCTTACTAGCGGGTGTTGCTCTAAATATTCAGCAACTATTTGGGCACTCGCACAGTGACGCTCCATGCGCACAGCAAGGGTTTTTAAACCGCGATTAATTAACCATGCATCATGAGGGCTAATCGTTGCACCAATATCTTTTAGCACCGTCATTTTGATTAGGTTGATATGCTCCTCTGTGCCACACACAAGCCCAGCTACCACATCACCATGGCCATTTAGGTATTTAGTTGCGCTATGCACCACAATATCAATACCAAACGAGGTCGGTTGCTGTAGCAGAGGCGTTAAGAAGGTATTGTCGATAACGCTTATCAATTGATGCTGCTTGGCAACATCAGCAATTAAACTTAGATCAAGCACCGCCATGGTCGGATTAATTGGCGTTTCTGCAAAAATCATTTTTGAATTGGCTTTAACCGCGCCGCGAAGTTCAGCCTCGTTGGTCATATCAACAAAAGTAACTTCGATACCAAAGCGCGGCAACATGTGAGCAAAAAATGCAAAGGTACAACCGTATAACGCACTTGATGCGACTAGGTGGTCACCTTGTTGTAAAAAGCTAAGCACAGACGCAGACACAGCCCCCATACCGGTCGCTGTGGCAGCCGCTGCTTCACAGTTTTCTAACTGAGCCACTTTTTGTTCTAGCTCTTGGGTTGTTGGGTTACCTAAACGGGTATAAATAAAGCCCTGCTCTTCACCGGCAAATCGGGCTGCACCTTGGGCGGCATTAGCAAAGGAGAAGGTAGAGGTTTGGTAAAGTGGCGCACTCAGTGCGCCGTGAGGATCATTTGGTTTTTCTGGACCATGAATACATTGTGTATGTAAGTGATGCTTAGTCATTGTGTGTTCTCGTTTTTATTATCAGTACTTCATACTCATAAATAAAACGTAGATACCCACAATGCACAAGCATGCCGGATGCTCAGATGGCTAAATATCACTCAGCTGTTTTTATTAACTGTACACAAAAGTTGTCATTTTGTATTTTCGGCCTCTTTGTCACCCGTGCGTGAGGCAATTTTACGAGCAATACTATTGGCGGTTTCTTTTAGCAAGCTACGCTTATGCTCTAAGCGAGGTAACGGGCGGCTAAGCTCCATCGCTTTATAGCCTATACGTGCGGTAAAAATACCTGCACTTAGCCCTTGCGCTGCACGGCCCGACAATTTCCCCAGTAATTCAGCGCTTAGTGCCGTTGCTGCTAAATCTGAGACTAACTCTGCACTCCCAACAAACAGTACTTGTTTCACTAATAAGCGATACAATTTAATACGGCTAGCATAACCAAAACCAATACCGTAAATACGGCCAATTTGTTCAATGAGCTTAGTGCCACGCCATAGCACCGCCATCATATCAACTAAAGCCAGTGGGCTTAGCGCAACCAATAAACCAGACTCAGTGGCAAAACGGTTAATCAGTTTTTTCGCTTGCTGATCTTGGCTGACCAATAAGCTATCGGCATATAAGGTCATGATTTCTTTATCGGTATGGTGACTTGCTATTTGCTGCTTAAACTCTTCAAACCCTGTAAGCTCCTGATGCTTATTAAGCTTTTCAAGCCACGGCAGTGCTTCACCTACTTGCTCGCTATTGAGTAAACGGTCGGCCTCGGTACGATGCAATTGATTACGCTTTAAACTTCTTAACATGCGGTACTCGCGCCAAATAACACGAGCAATTAGTAGTACACCACTAAGAACTGCCGTTAAATACACCGAGCCTAAAATAATTGATTGCTGAAACGTCACAAACAATGACATCGCAAACTCAAGTAACACTAAAACTAAAAAGCTAACAACAAACACCCCTTTTAGAGTTTGCCATTTCGACTTTTTATACACAGGCTCAAGCTCAATGCTATCTTGCTGATCTTCTTCAGTGTCGATAAATTCGGCGTTTTCTATCACTTTAGCAACAGTTAACTCCTCTGCTGTAGCCTCATTACTTGCAGAGCTTGAAATACGGCGACCAGCCTGAAAGTTCATCTCCTTTGGTTGCTCAGTCATGTTAGTTTATCTCCTATCAGGTACTGCATGACATGATCTAAACGAATATGCTTTAACCGTTTATCAGGGCATGGTAGTGGCGAAAACGATAAGAACTCAAAGCCTTGTTTTGGCCACTCTTGTTTGTTGAGAAGGCGTGATGGTGGCTGCGGCGGTAAATACGTTAGCCATTCTTGCTCGCCCAAAGGTTTGCCATAAATACAGGCTAACTGCTGGCCTTTTTCAGCCACTTGGCGTGGCTCTGTAGCGCAGATAGATGACATTGCCATGGTTTCGATTTGCACGCCTTCGAACTTTAAGTGATTCGTTTGGTCATGCACGATTGAATCAAGCAATAGCGCTAAATCTTTATGATATTGCGCACTAATATGATCTGACTTATTGGCCGCAAACAGTAGCTTGTCGATGTTTGGTTTAAACAAACGTTTAAAGAAGCTTGCTTCACCATAATTAAAGTGCGCCAGCAACTGGTTAATAACACGGCTTTGCTCATGCAGCGTTTCGCTACCTTCATTCAAGGCACTGAGCACATCCACCAGCACAATTTGTCGGTCAAAATGACGAAAATGCTGCTCGTAAAAAGGTTTTACAACCTCTTTTACATAGGCCTTATAGCGCTTTTTAAGATGCGCTAGATTTGACCCTTCGGTTATATCGTCAGGCACATTCGCAACCGGGAAAAACTGTAATAACGGCGCGCCTTTTAGCTCACCGGGCATCAGCATGCGACCAGGTTGTAACATGGCAAGTTTGGTGTCTTTTTTAAGGCCGAGCAATAGCTGCTGATAGAGCGCAGCAACATCAGCAAGTTTACTTTCATCAACACTGGCTGATAAATCAAGTTCAGCAAGGGCTGTTAAAAATGGCTTAGCCTTTTCGTTACGGGCTGTTTGCTGCAACAGTGAGTATTGTGATTCACACCAATCAGCAAATGATTGCTCTAGCATTGGTAAATCAAGTAGCCATTCACCTGGGTAATCAATAATGTCTAAATAAAGTGTTGATTGCGGTGCGAAGTGACCACGTAGCCCCGAGTTACTTTGGTACTTAATTGCTAAACGTAGCGTATTTATACGCTCGGTAGAGGCAGGCCATGTTGGCTCACCTTCAACAGGTAACAACGCCGATAATGCATTGTTATATTCAAATGTCGGTATTCTCAGTGCTTGCTGCGGCACTATTTTTGTGGCGATATGACGCTTTTCGCGCATCACATCAAAAAAAGGTAAGTTTTTTTCGTCAGCTTGACTTGTTAGGTGTTTAACTAAGGCTGTAATAAACGCGGTTTTGCCACTGCCACTTAACCCCGTGACGGCTAACTTCACGTGTTGGTCTAAACTACGATGAAGGGCTTTTTCCGCTTTATTTTTTAACGAATTAAAGGTGTTCTTTGCAAATGATTGGCTCATAAAGTGTCTGGCACCTTATTTGCGCTTGGTATCACGATGCAAACAAGGTGCGTTTATATCCTTTAAAGTTTGTTGATTTCACGGCTAACCGTAAATTCTGTTGATGTGACATAGCGTTCCATCTCTTGTAAACGACCATCAACTCGAGCAAGACGATCTTTTAAGTCTTGCAATGCACGGCGAGGTGGTTCCCCTTTTTGCCATACTTTAAATTTTACTTCAAGCGGGTCTTGGTGAATGCTATCTGCGCTTTTCACTGTTTTTTCAGTTGGTTTTTTATCTAAAATAAACCACGCTGCGATATAAGCAACAACAATAAACGGGCCGCCCGATAATAGTACTGCTGTCACCACTAAAATACGTACCAGCCAAAGCTCCATGTTAAAGTAATCGCTGATACCTGCGCATACACCTGCTATTTTGCCACGCTCAGGGTCTCTAAATAATTCGCGTTTGGTACTCATACTTTACGTCTCCACTGTGGAGCCTCTTGGTCTAATAAGGCTTCTAAGGTTTCAACACGCTCTGCCATTTTGTCTGCTTTTTGTGCAAGCTCTAATAATTGGCGGTGCTCATGTTCACTTAAACCTTGGCTAACTTGCTTTTTACTACGGTAATGTAAAATTAACCAAAGTGGGGCAACAACCACCATAAAAACGATAATGGGTGCCATCAAAACTTCTGCATCAAACATGCTACTCTCCTGTCAATCCGTCATGTGTTTAAGCATTGGGGGACACGCCCCCATTTATTATTTTTTATCTGCTAGTTTTTTCTTAAGCTCAGCTAGCTCATCATCAATCTTTTCGTCTTGCTGAAGACCAGCAATTTCGTCAGCTAATGATTTTTTACCAAGATCATAAGACTCTATTTGTGATTCTAGACCATCGATCTTGTTTTCGTAACGTTCGAAGCGGTTTAAAGCGTCTTCGACTTTTGAGCTGTCGAGTGCTTTTTTAACTTCAAGACGAGACTCAGCAGAGCGTTGGCGTAAGATGATTGCTTTTTGACGCGCTTTTGCATCAGCTAGCTTCTCTTGTAACGTGCTTACTTCTTGCTGTAGTTTCTCGATGTGAGACTCTACATGTTCAAGTTCAGTTTCAACTGCTGCGACTGCATCTGCTGACTTTTGCTTTTCAATCAGTGCTGCACGTGCTAAATCATCACGGTCTTTACTGAGTGCTAATTCAGCTTTTTCTTGCCAATCTGCAACTTGAACTTTTAACGTGTCAACGCGACGTACTAGCTCTTTTTTCTCAGCAAGTGTTTTTGCTGATGTAGAGCGAACTTCTACTAATGTATCTTCCATCTCTTGGATGATCAGGCGAACCATTTTTTCTGGGTCTTCTGCTTTATCTAAGATGGCATTGATATTAGAATTAACGATGTCTGCAAAACGTGAAAAAATTCCCATAACATTTACCTCTTTGGTGTTTTAACTTAATCAGTTGGTATATCTAGTATCAATATGCTTGCCAACTTTTATAAAACTAGAATAACCAAATAAATTCAAATAGTTAAACTAAATTTATAAATTTCTTTAGTTCTCAAAGATAATGAAATACACTAGATCTTAGTAAAAATGACTAAGAGTTAGGGAATATGAGCCAATTTCGCCAACAGGATAACTTACTCGGCCAATCTGACAGTTTTTTAAGTGTGCTTGATCAAGTTTCACAACTAGCAAGTTTAGAAAAGCCTGTCCTTATTATTGGTGAGCGCGGTACGGGTAAAGAACTTATTGCTGCCCGTTTGCACTTTTTATCTAAGCGTTGGGATCAAAACTATATAAAGCTTAACTGTGCAGCGCTTAACGAAAACCTGCTCGAAAGCGAATTATTTGGTCATGAAAGCGGCGCATTTACAGGTGCTAGCAAACGTCACGAAGGCCGCTTTGAACGTGCTAACGGCGGTACGCTGTTCCTTGATGAATTAGCCAATACCTCTGCGATGGTGCAAGAAAAACTTCTACGCGTTATTGAATATGGCGAATTTGAACGCGTTGGTGGTAAGCAAACGGTTAAAGTAGATACTCGTTTAGTGTGTGCCACCAATGAAGACTTACCAACCCTTGCTGAACAAGGCGAATTTAGAAGCGACTTACTTGACCGTCTTGCCTTTGATGTTATTACCTTACCTCCACTTCGTGAACGCCAAGAAGATATCATGCTACTAGCAGAACAATTTGCAATTAATATGGCTCGCGACCTTGAATGGGAACTATTCAGTGGCTTTACTCGTAGCGCCATCGAAACACTGCAATCTTATGAGTGGCCCGGTAATATCCGTGAGTTGAAGAATGTGGTTGAACGTAGCTTATATCGCCATGGTAATGAACATATTCCCGTTCACCAGATTATTTTAGACCCATTCGCGAGTAAATTTAGACCTAAACAACGGGTTAAAGCTGCGGTTGCAAGTGCTCCAGTTGCTAGTGTCGAACATGCTGCCCCTATTGCTACAGTTCAAAATCAAGAAACGGTGACACTGAATAAACCTGAAATTCAATTTCCTTGTAATCTAAAACAGCTATCAAATGACTTTGAGATAGATGTGATCAAAAAAGCACTCGAACATAGCCAATTTAATCAAAAGAAAACTGCAGAACACTTAGAATTAACGTATCATCAATTACGTGGCTATTTGAAAAAATACAATTTATTAGATCAGCAGCAATAGTTAGAGGCTAATCAGGTGTTTAAACCGTTACTTGCTTTGTCTTTGGTGTGCTTAGTCGGCTGCCTAGACAGCGAAGAAAAAACCACAGAACAAAAAAACCAGGGCTTAGTCTATTGCGCTGAAGCAAACCCTGTGTCGTTTAATCCGCAAGTTACAACGACAGGTTCGACTATCGATATTATCGCTAATCAGTTGTATGACCGCTTGCTGAGTATTGACCCTGTCACCGCTGAGTTTCAGCCTGAGTTGGCAAGTGATTGGAAAATTAGTCCTGATGGTAAAGCCATTACCTTTACACTTCGTAAAGGGGTAAAGTTTCATACTACAAAATACTTCACTCCTACTCGGGAGTTTAATGCTGACGACGTTATTTTTACCTTCAGTCGCCTATTTGATGTATACAACCCTTATCACTTTGTTGGCGATGCCAGTTACCCTTATTTTCAAAGTGTGGGTATTGATCAGCTAATTCGTCGCATAGTCCGTGTTTCTGATTATCAAGTACGGTTTGAGCTCTATAATGCTGAAAGCAGCTTTTTAGCAAACCTAGCAACCGATTTTGCCGTGGTGTTATCTGAAGAATACGCCATGCAGCTTAAAGCACGAAACCAAGAAAACTTATTTGACCAATACCCAGTGGGTACCGGCCCTTATGTGTACAAAGAGTATCGTCGCGATCGTCTAATTCGCTATTATCGTCATCCCGATTATTGGAAACACCCAGTAGTACTTGAGCAATTGGTGTATGACATAACACCAAACGGCACAACACGGGTTGCGAAAATGCTCACTAAAGAATGCGATGTAACTGCGCACCCAAGCAGTGCACAGTTGAGTATTTTATCGCAGCGAGACGACATCACTGTTCAAAAAGAGCAAAACTTAAATATTGGTTATTGGGCCTTTAACACTGAGCGACCACCTTTTGATGACGTACGCGTTCGTCAAGCACTGGCCAGTGCCATCGATATCGACAAAATAATGCAAGCGGTTTATTACGGCAACGGCATTAAGGCGCAGTCATTACTGCCTCCGGCCTCTTGGGCATTTGAAGCGCAAAAAGCCATGCCTGAATTTAACCCTGCACTTGCCAAAACATTACTCGCCGAAGCTGGCTATAAAAATGGCTTTGATATGAATATTTGGGCCATGCCGGTAAGCCGTATTTATAATCCCAACGCACGTAAAATGGCAGAGCTAATGCAAAGCGATTTACGCAAAATTGGTGTGAACGTTAATATCGTCGAGTACGAGTGGAATACTTTTTTACAACGGGTTGGCGAACACCGCCACGACAGCGTTTTACTGGGCTGGGCTGCCGACACTCCTGACCCAGATAACTTTATGAGTCCATTATTAAGTTGTACTGCTACCTTTAGCGGTAAAAACCCAGCTAACTGGTGCAACCCTGAATTCGATTTATTACTGACCCAAGCGCTTGATACCACTGATTTAGAAAAGCGTAAGCAATTTTATAATCAGGCACAGCGTATTATCGTGCAAGAACTTCCTATTTTACCGATAGCCCATGGTATGCGCTTTCAAGCTGCAAGTAGCGATGTTAAAGGTATCAATTTAAGCCCGTTTGGCGGTATATCACTGGCTAATGCGAGGAAAGAATAATGATACTCGATTATATTCTTCGCCGCCTAGCGCTATTAATGTTTATGATGCTGACTCTGAGCGTCTTTACGTTTTCATTAAGTTTTTTATTTCCCGGTGATGCCCTTACTAACTTAAGTGGTATTACAAACAGTACCTTTTCACAAACTAATGCGCTTGAAGAAAGGTTTCATTTTACTGAAAACTATGTGGTGCAGTATTTTGCATTCTTAGAGCGAATTATTCAGGGCGATTGGGGTGTCTCTTTTGCATCTGGCGAGAGTGTTTTCCAACACATAAAAGACCTATTCCCTGCCACACTTGAATTAAGCCTTTATGCGTTATTTGTATCTGTGGCCGTTGGTGTGCCAAGCGGTATTATAGCATCAGCCTACTACAAGCGTTGGCCTGATAAACTGATTAACTCTGGCACGCTTATTGGCTATTCGATGCCAGTGTTTTGGCTCGCGCTGCTATTAATCATGGTTTTTTCACTGCAACTAGGCTGGTTTCCTATGTCTGGTCGCATGGGCTTACTTTACGAAATAGAGCCGGTTACTGGCTTTATTCTTATTGATATTATTGCGACTGATTTTCCCTATCACGGCATGGCATTTTTAGATGCGCTACATCATCTAACACTGCCAACAATTGTCCTTGCAATGTACCCAACCACCGTACTGGTGCGCTTTACCCGTGACTCTATGCTTAAAGTTTTAGATCAAAGCTACATTAAAACAGCCCGTGCAAAAGGCTTAAACCGTGCACAATTAATCCTCCACCATGCACTTCGTAATGCTCTTTTACCGGTTATCAAACAAATCGGTTTACAGTTTAGTACTTTGATCACCCTTGCAATGATCACCGAAGTTATTTTCTCATGGCCGGGCATTGGTCGTTGGTTAATAGACAGCATTTATCAACGTGATTACCCCGCAATCCAAGGTGGGTTGTTGGCTGTGTCTATGTTTGTAATTTTAGCAACTATCGTTGCCGAGTTAACCTATACCCTTTTCGACCCACTCTCGCGGAATCAAGCTCATGGCAAAGTTTAATTTATTCTCTGAAGAGTCGAATAAATCGCCACTAGCGCGATTTTGGCGGAAATTCAAAAATAATCACCCAGCCCTTGTTGGCTTATGGCTGTTTATTGCTTTTGCACTACTGGCTATTTCAGCACCATTACTTGCGCCATATGGTGTAAATCAACAACATAGCGACGCCCTATTGCTGCCTCCCTCATGGCATGACGCAGGCGATGTGCGCTTTTTATTAGGTACCGATGATTTAGGCCGGGATGTACTCTCACGGCTAATGAATGGCGCCACCTACACTTTTGGCTTGTCGGTTGTTGCGGCCTTAATTACTACTGTGATTGGCGTGTTAGTGGGCACCTTTGCGGGTATCAGCCGTGGTATTCGCTCAAGCTTTTTGAACCACTTACTCGATATTACCTTATCAATTCCATCACTGTTGCTGGCCATCATTATTATTGCAATTTTAGGCCCTGGCCTGATGAATACCGTTTGGGCGATTATTTTAGCCTTATTGCCACAGTTTATTCATTCGGTACGTAATTTGATTGTTGAAGAACTCAACAAAGACTACATTACAGCGTTTAAACTTGATGGCGCTTCAAACTGGCATATTCTTGCTCGTGGGATCTTTCCGAACATTTACGAACACATTGTGGTTATTTTTACCATGGCGCTCTCTACAGCCATCTTGGATATCTCGGCACTTGGCTTTTTAAAACTGGGGGCACAGCCACCCACCACTGAGTGGGGAGCAATTTTGGCAGAAAACCTTGGTTTAATTTACCTTGCCCCTTGGACTGTAGGCTTACCGGGCGTATTATTATTTTTAGCGGTACTGTCTACCAATTTAGTGGGTGATGGGTTACGCCAAGTGCTTAAAGAACGTAAGGCCGACTAACTATGCAATTACTCGACATTCGCAATCTAACGATAGAGTTACGCACCTCAGATACCGTTATTCGTGCGGTTGATAGGGTCAGTTTGACCTTAAAAGAAGGTGAAGTACACGCATTAGTTGGTGAATCAGGTTCAGGTAAAAGTCTCATCGCTAAAGCTATTGTCGGCGTATTAAATAAACGTTGGCATATTACGGCTGATCGCATGCACTGGCGTGGTGTTGATTTAATGCGTTTATCAAACGAACAGCGCCGTAAACTAGTTGGTCAAGACATTGCAATGATTTACCAAGATCCAAGCCGCTGCCTTGACCCAACTGCCAAAATATTTGACCAAATTGCCGAAACTTTACCTACACAAGCGACCAGTGGCTTTTTCTTAAAACGTAATAAACAGCGTAAAGACAGAGTAAAAGCGTTAATCCACAAGGTAGGTATTAAAGATCATAAAAAGGTACTCGACAGCTACCCTCATGAGCTCTCTGAAGGTATTTGTCAAAAAGTGATGATTGCCATGGCCATTGCGCGTACCCCAAAACTATTGATTGCCGATGAGCCAACTACCGCCCTTGAGAGCACCACGCGTGCGCAAGTATTTAGACTATTAAAAAGCTTGAATCAGCTAAAGAATATGTCGATTTTGATGATCTCTCACGAGCTTGAAGAGATTATTGAGTGGTCTCACGGTATGCATGTTTTGTACTGTGGACAAATGGTTGAAGCAGGCCCGACGAACCGTATTTTTAGCCAGCCACATCACCCCTATACACAAGCGCTATTAAAAAGCTTACCTGACTACGAACAAGGCCTTGCTCACAAAGAACCTTTTTATGCGCTTAAAGGCACAATACCTACATTGCAGCATTTACCAATAGGCTGCCGACTAGGGCCGCGCTGTCCGCAAGCGCAAAAAGAATGTGTGGTTACACCAAAATTAACTAAACACCATAGTCACAGTTATGCCTGTCATTTTCCGTTAATTAAGGCGATGAAATAATGCAACCGCTGCTAAAAGTTCAAGCGTTATCGAAAAGTTTTAACTTGCGAGCAGGTTTGTTTGCTCGAAAACGCTTTTCTGTTTTAAAAGATATTTCGTTTTGCTTAAGCCAAGGTGAGACCATTGCTATTATCGGTGAAACCGGCTCGGGCAAAAGTACTCTTGCAAAGTTATTAGCGGGCGCTGACAGTGCCGATAAAGGACAGATATTGCTCGATGGCAATATTATAGAAAATGATGGTATACGTGATAACGACTGCCGCCACATTCGCTTGATTTTCCAAGATTCTGAGGCGTCATTAAATCCGGGTTTAACTATCGGCGACATGCTGAACGATTGTTTACAGTACAACACTGATTTAAATAAAGATGAGCGAGAAGAAAAAATAAAACAAACCCTCGCAAAAGTGGGCTTGCTGTTAGATCATCAACATTATTACCCACACATGTTTAGTAGTGGCCAATTGCAACGTATAGCACTTGCACGGGCTTTAATTTTAGATCCCAAGGTTGTAGTGCTTGATGAAGCGTTATCGTCTCTAGACCCTTCTGTGCGCGCACAAACGGTAAACTTATTACTACGTCTACAAAAAGATACTGGACTTAGCTATGTGCTTATTACCCATCATCTAAGTCTGGTGCGCCACATCAGCGACCAGCTCGTAGTACTTGATCACGGCGAGATTGTTGAATACGGCCAAACCGAAGCAATTTTCCAAGACCCACAATCTAAAGTAACACAGAAATTGTTGAACTGCTGACATTGAAGTGTCAGCCGTCAACTTTAAATTTAATTCGGCGTTAAACGCCTCCCTTCGCGAGTATGTTGATATCTCTATTAACTTTACTCTTTTTCCTTGCTGCTTTTCACATCAATTCTATCACCATGGCTTGGTGGTGTAGATGTAACAATAAAATGCAGTGGTTCAGTACCTTGATTACTTAGCTGATGAACTCGGCCAGCACTTACATGCAAACCTTGTTGCGCAGTCACTTTGTGTATTTGGCCATCAAGTTCAATGGTGGCACAGCCACTAAGTACAAAGAAAAATTGTTCTGCATGCTTATGGTAGTGTTTTACTTCAGCCTCACCTGCTGGGACATGCTCTTGAATAATACTTAATGTATTGGACTTTACTAAGTGCCATCCATCACAGTTGTTGCCCCACTTGTAGTGCTCTGCTGTTTGTTTATCTATAGTGCTCAAAACTTTTTATACATCCCTTGGCTTTGTGGTGCGACAAACTTGTAGCCAAGCTTTTCGTAAAAACCTGGTTTGTCAGCGACCATAGTGACATAACTGCCTTCAAAAGCGGCAGCTTCAATGTAGCGGTCTACATGTTCCATAATTTGACGCCCTAGCCCTTTACCTTGATATTCAGGTAATACAGCAATATCAACTACCTCAAAATTACAACCACCATCACCAATAACACGGCCCATGCCAATCAACTCATCGTCTTTGCGAACACAAATAGCATAAAGAGAGTTTGGCAGCCCTGCTTTCGCCGCAGCTAATGAACGAGCTGATAAGCCGGCCTTAAGGCGCATTGCACAGTATTCTTCCGCACTTGGTAACTGCTCTATTAGGCGATACTCCATAAATGCTCCTTTGATACCTATTCACGAGTTAGAATTACCTGAAAAGTTAACAAAAAAGGCGCCATAAGGCGCCTTTTATTTAAGTTGTTTTGCTACTTATTCAGCAGCTTGTACAACTTTTGGTACTTTTACATCTGCTTGCGCTTTAAGTGCAGCAATGAATACCATGTAGTTTTTATTCACTTGAGCCATAGTGATGTTTTGTTTTTGCTGTTCATTAATATCGGTGCTTTGTGCTTCATTCACTGCTTTTAAAGCAACGATAGCAGAGTCACCATTATTCAGATCAACAACATCTACCACTGGCGTATCCTGAGGATGCGGCATTTTAAATACTTGCTGTACAATTGCCGGAGACACAGTATACGCTTGACGAGCAAGTGCAGACTCTTGACGCACTTCAATACCTTCGGCAGTAGCAACATCATTTAAGCTCTTACCTGCTTCGATATCTGCAAATAAACTACGTGCTTTTTCTTTAGCAAGTTCAGAGGCTTTCTGTGCAACCAGTGTTGCTTTAATTTGCTCTGATACGTCTTCAAGTGGCTTAGTCGTTGCTGGTTTATGGTCGTTTACACGAACAACAACAGCGTGCTCATCACCCACTTCAATAACCTCTGAGTTCATACGATCTTCTAACACTTCAGGAGAGAAAATTGCAGTAACAACTTGCGGGTTATTTAAAGGCTCTGGTAATGAGTTACGTGTCACAAGTTCTGTTTTCTGTACTTCAACACCGGCTGCGTCTGCAGCGTCTGTTAATGTATCAGAAATTTCAAAAGCAATTTCTCCCATTTGAGTTTGCTTTTCATAAAACGCATTCACTTTCTTAGTACGTTCAAGTTCAGCACGAAGCTCATCTTTTACGTCAGCATACGGTTTAACTTGCTGTTTTTGAATATCAGTGAGCTTGATGATGTGATAGCCGAATTCTGATTCAACAACGTCAGAAATGTCACCTTTGTTCTCAAGTGCATACGTTGCATCTTCAAAAGCTGGGTCCATCATGTCACGTTCGATCCAATCAAGATCACCGCCCATTTCAGCACTCACAACGTCATCAGAAGATGATTCAGCTAGCTCAGCAAAATCAGCACCGTTTTGCAGTTGTGCTAATAACTCTTCAGCTTTCGCTTTTGCTGCATCATCGTCTTCACTGTTATCAATTAAGATGTGTGATACACGACGCTTTTCAGGCTCAATATATTGTGCGCTGTTTTGATCGTAGTATGCTTTGATATCTTCTTCTGAAACACTTGAATCCAGCGTTAAGTTTGCAGCATTTAAATCAATATAGCTGACAGATACTTGTTCAGGCGCTAAAAATTGCGGTTGATTTAATTCATAGTAATCTGCAATTTCTTGCTCTGTTACTTCAATACCCGCTTGTAATGATTCTTTTGACACAACTAAATAGTCAATACTACGAGTTTGCTGTTGAAGCGCTACGGTATTATTTAATTCGTTTTCAAGAATAAAGTCAGTACCAGCAACTGCACCAACAAGTTGGCTGCGAGTCATGTCTTTACGTAAGTACTCTCGGAAAGCGTCTGGCTGGAAGTTCATCTGACGAATAACTTGTAAGTAACGATCGTTGCTAAATTGGCCGCCAACTTGGAAGTAAGGCATTTCTAAAATAGCTTTACGAACACTCTCATCACTTACACGAAGGCCTAACTCTGCCGCTAGTTGAGTTTGCAATTCTTGTTGTACTAAGCGGTCAATCACGCCTTGGCGAATTTGTGCCATGTAATTTGGATCAGCTGCGATTTGTGCAAAGTATTCACCAAACTGTTGCTCTAAACGATTGCGTTCATTTTGGTAAGCACGGCTGAACTCGGTTTGGCTAATTTTAACTCCATTTACTTCTGCAACGGGTTGCTCTGTGGTTTGTCCTAAATAACCACCAATCCCAGCTAAAGCAAAAGATAAAATCACCGCGCCTAAAATAATTTTGGCTGCAGGTCCCTGCGAACCTTCTCTGATTTTCTCAAGCATTTATCTATCTCTATTCTGATCAGGTACAAAATATACCAATTAGCATAATCAAGGATGATTGCTGATTGATATCAACCCTGCTCATGTAAAAAAAGCGTATCTTACCAGATACGCTTTTTCACTTGAAGTAACTGGTGATAAGTTACCTAAATTCTATTTAAGTGTCCTTAGGTATCCTCACCAACTAATCTTATTGATTAGTTTACTGCGTCTTTCAGCGCTTTACCTGCTTTGAAAGAAGGGATATTTGCCGCAGCAATCTGGATAGTCTCACCAGTTTGCGGGTTACGACCTGAACGTGCTGCACGCTCACGTACTGAGAAAGTACCAAAGCCAACAAGCGCCACTGAGTCGCCATCTTTAAGAGCGCCTGAAACAGCCTCGATGAATGAATCTAGTGCACGACCTGCAGCCGCTTTAGAAATGTCAGCGTCAGCTGCGATTTGATCGATTAATTGAGATTTATTCACAATATCATCCTCTTTCATTGTTATTATCAAGAGCGATTATTTTTTAAAAAATAACATCACTGTTTTGAAAATTTATAAGCAAATTAAATTTATGCTCAGTTTATTATATTTTTCTCAACCCTAGGCCACATAAGGCCTAGGCTTGAAAACTAGTGCTTAACTTATCATACCCTTAGTATTTGAAAAGCCCCTAAATGCACTTTTTTGCGGTTTTTTACTGGTTTTTTTCAGTTTCGACAGAAAAACTCTCAACTGGGTGCTTTAAAGCCAGTTTTAAAACGTCATCAATCCATGTAACTGGGTGAATTTCAAGGCCCTCTAATACATTGTCTGGGATCTCTTTTAAGTCACGTTCGTTAATTTTTGGAATAATAACGGTTTTAATACCACCACGATGAGCCGCTAGTAACTTTTCTTTTAAGCCACCAATCGGTAACACTTCACCACGTAGGGTGATTTCACCTGTCATAGCAACATCAGAACGTACCGGGTTACCTGTTAAGCTCGAGACTAAACCAGTTACCATTGCAATACCCGCACTTGGGCCATCTTTTGGTGTTGCTCCTTCTGGTACGTGAACATGGATATCACGTTTTTCATGGAAGTCGCTATTAATACGTAATTTTTCAGCACGATTACGAACAACCGTCATGGCCGCTTGAATCGACTCTTGCATTACATCACCAAGTGAACCGGTGAAAGTAAGTTTACCTTTACCTGGAACAGCAGCTGATTCGATAGTCAGTAAATCACCACCTACTTCAGTCCACGCTAATCCGGTTACTTGACCAATGCGGTCACCATCTTCAGCTTTCCCATAGTCAAAGCGTTGTACACCTAAAAACTCTTCTAGATTATCTTCATCGATAGTCACTTTTTTAGTGCCTTTATCTAGCAAGATATTCTTAACAGCTTTACGGCAAAGTTTAGATACTTCGCGCTCTAGGTTACGCACACCGGCTTCGCGAGTGTAGTAGCGAATAATACCAATAATTGCACTATCAGCTATTTCAACTTCACCCTCTTTTAGGCCATTACGCTTCACTTGCTTTGGAATTAAATGCTGCTTAGCAATATTCAGCTTCTCGTCTTCGGTGTAACCCGATAGACGAATAACCTCCATACGGTCTAGTAATGGGCCAGGAATGTTGAAGCTATTTGATGTTGCAACGAACATTACGTCTGATAAATCGTAATCAACTTCTAGGTAATGATCAGCAAAATGACTATTTTGCTCAGGATCAAGCACCTCAAGTAATGCTGATGCTGGGTCACCACGCATATCAGAAGACATCTTATCGATTTCATCTAATAAGAATAATGGGTTTTTCACGCCGACTTTGGTCATATTCTGGATTAACTTACCAGGCATAGAACCAATGTAAGTACGACGATGACCACGAATTTCAGCTTCATCACGAACGCCACCAAGTGCCATACGAACATATTTACGACCAGTAGAACGTGCAATTGACTGACCTAATGAGGTTTTACCCACACCAGGAGGGCCGACTAAACATAAAATTGGGCCTTTGAGTTTATTAGTACGTTGTTGTACCGCAAGATACTCAATAATGCGTTCTTTTACTTTATCTAGACCATGATGATCGCTGTCTAAAATCTTTTGTGCGCCAGCTAAGTCTTTTTTCACCTTAGAGCGTTTTTTCCAAGGCACATTGATAAGCGTATCAATGTACGAGCGCACTACGGTTGCTTCAGCCGACATAGGCGACATCATTTTTAATTTAGATAACTCTGCATTCGCTTTTTCTTGCGCTTCTTTAGGCATACCTGACTCTTCGATGCGTTTTTTAATTGCTTCGAATTCATCGGGTACATCATCAAGTTCGCCAAGCTCTTTTTGAATCGCTTTCATTTGCTCGTTGAGGTAATACTCTCGCTGCGATTTTTCCATCTGCTTTTTAACGCGAGTACGGATTTTCTTCTCAACTTGCAGTAAGTCAATTTCACCTTCCATCAGCGCCATTAGGTATTCAAGACGCTCAGTGACATCAGCTATCTCAAGTACTTTTTGCTTTTCAGGCACTTTCAGTGGCATATGAGCTGCCATAGTATCTGCAAGACGTGCGGCTTCATCAATACCTGATACAGAAGTGAGTACTTCTGGTGGAATCTTCTTATTAAGCTTTACATAGCCTTCAAATTGGCTAATTGCGCTGCGTATGAAGACATCCTGCTCTTGTTCATCAATATGGTTTGACTCAATAAACTGCGCTTCAGCTACAAAGAAATCATCATTGTCTAGAAATGTTTCTACTTTCGCGCGTTGAGTGCCTTCAACCAACACTTTAACGGTGCCATCAGGTAGTTTTAATAACTGAAGTACTGTGGCAATCGTGCCAACACGGTAGATATCGTCTTGCTGCGGATCATCAACAGAGGCGTCTTTTTGCGCCACTAGGAAAATTTGTTTGTCCTTGTCCATCGCCGCTTCTAGGCATTTTATTGATTTTTCACGACCAACAAATAGCGGGATCACCATGTGCGGGTATACCACAACATCGCGCAGTGCCAACACGGGGATTTCGACTCGATCGGTTCTCTCAAGCGTCATTATATTCTCTTCGCACTTCATTTATTTTAAAGATTACTCAAGTATATGGGGATATGTAAGGGAAAGTTCAACATATTTGTAAAAAAAGGAGCCTTTGGCTCCTTTTTTATACTTAACTGATTAAATAATAACCTATTAAAGCTTTATTCTGATGCAGCTTTGTCTTGATTACCACTTTGGTAAATTAAGATTGGGTCTGATTCACCTTTAATAACGGTTTCATCAATAACCACTTTGCTTACATCATCCATTGAAGGCAACTCATACATAGTATCAAGTAACACACCCTCAACAATTGAACGCAAGCCACGTGCACCTGTTTTACGCTCCATTGCTTTGTGAGCAATCGCACTGAGCGCATCTTCACGGAACTCAAGCTCAACATCTTCCATTGCAAATAATGCAGAGAATTGCTTAGTTAGAGCATTCTTTGGTTCGCTAAGAATTTGAATAAGTGCCGCTTCATCTAGTTCTGTCAGTGTAGCGACAACAGGAAGACGACCAATAAATTCTGGTATTAAACCGTATTTAACAAGATCTTCTGGCTCTACATCTTTAAACGTTTCGCTTAAACTACGGCTACTTGCCGATTGCTTAACTTGAGCGCCAAAACCAATACCTGTATTTTTGTGGCTACGCTGTTCGATCACTTTATCAAGGCCAGCAAATGCACCGCCACAAATAAATAGAATCTTCGATGTATCAACTTGCAAGAATTCTTGCTGCGGATGCTTACGTCCACCTTGTGGTGGTACAGAAGCAACCGTACCTTCAATCAGTTTAAGTAACGCTTGTTGCACACCTTCGCCCGATACGTCACGAGTGATCGATGGGTTATCAGACTTACGAGAAATCTTGTCAATTTCATCAATGTAAACAATACCACGCTGCGCTTTCTCAACGTCGTAGTCACATTTTTGCAGTAGCTTTTGAATGATGTTTTCAACATCTTCACCAACATAACCTGCTTCTGTTAGCGTAGTCGCATCAGCCATAGTGAAAGGTACATCGAGCAAACGAGCCATGGTTTCAGCAAGTAATGTTTTACCACTACCAGTAGGACCAATTAATAGGATGTTACTCTTACCTAGCTCAATTTCTGCATTAATACTTTGATTGCGAAGGCGTTTGTAGTGATTGTATACCGCTACCGACAGCACTTTTTTTGCATGATCTTGGCCAATAACATAATCATCTAAGTGATTACGAATTTCTTTTGGAACAGGCAATTTATCAGACGCATTATGCTTAGGCGCAATGTCTTTGATTTCTTCCCTGATGATATCATTACACAGCTCAACACATTCATCACAAATGTATACTGAAGGGCCTGCAATAAGTTTACGAACTTCATGCTGGCTTTTGCCACAAAAAGAGCAGTATAACAATTTATTACTTTTGTCGCCGTCTGTAGGAGTGTCAGACATTCAGCTACCTCATTTATTACGTTGGCAGCAGCACTGGGCTACTGCTAATTCACTATGTTTAACTATATCAAAGAATATCAGTTTTCGCATAGTAAAGGGTGATAGCTAACAATACGTTATTATTAGCTATTCAGATTACTTCGTTTCGCGGCTAGAGAATACAGAGTCAACTAGGCCGTATTCAACCGCTTCGCTTGCGGTCATAAAGTTATCACGGTCAGTATCGCGTGATACGACCTCTAATGGTTGACCTGTGTGCTCTGCCATCAAACGGTTTAACTTATCTTTAATCGATAAGATTTCGCGCGCATGAATTTCGAAGTCAGATGCTTGACCTTGGAAACCACCTAATGGTTGGTGGATCATCACGCGTGAGTTAGGTAAACAAAAACGCTTACCTTTAGCGCCACCTGATAACAAAAAAGCACCCATACTAGCTGCTTGACCCACACAAATAGTGCTTACATCAGGTTTAATGAAATTCATTGTATCGTAGATTGCCATACCAGCAGTTACAGAGCCACCTGGCGAATTGATATAAAGATAAATATCTTTTTCTGGGTTTTCTGATTCTAAAAACAGCATTTGTGCAAGAATCAGGTTTGCCATGTTATCTTCAACTTGGCCTGTTAAGAAAATAATGCGCTCTTTTAAAAGACGTGAGTAAATATCATATGAGCGCTCCCCTTTTGCTGTTTGCTCAACAACCATAGGGACTAATGCGTTTAGAGGGTCTATCATACCGCTATTCATTCTTATTTAATTCCTTATCCGCTGCGACTCATCCTTACTATAAGGAAAGCACATTAATACTAATGTTAATTAAAGTAACTGTTCAATCTTTTTAACTATATGTGAACGGTTCGGCACTATTTCAATCTTTACTGAAAAATGTTCTGAAATAACATCTAGTATTGTCGGTTTTTGTGAAACTTGCTACCACAAACTAAAATGGCCCGGGTACGCTGTAAATATACAGAGTAACACGAGCCATTTAATCGCTAGCGAGAGCTTAAGTCAATGACTTATTAAGCACCTTGCTGTGGATTCATGATGTCGTCGAATGCTTTTTCAACTTCAGTCACGTTTGCTTTAGCTAGGATAGCTTCAACTGCTTGCTCTTCCATCGCTACGTTACGCATTTGTTGCATAAGTTGATCATTTGACTTGTAGTATTCTACAACTTCAGTTGGATCTTCATATGCAGAAGCTACAGTTGCGATTAACTCTTCAACTTTAGCGTCGTCAACTTTAAGCTCGTTCGCCTTGATAACTTCACCTAGTAATAGGCCAGTCTTAACGCGAGTTACAGCTTGCTCGTGGAATAATTCAGCTGGAAGCTCAGGCATGTTTTTAGCATCGCCACCAAAACGTTGTGCAGCTTGCTGACGTAGTGCATCAATTTCTTGATCAACTAGCGCTTTAGGCACTTCGATTTCGTTGTTAGCTAAAAGACCTTTGATAGCTTGGTCTTTAACGTTAGCTTTAACCGCTTGGTCAAGCTCACGTGTCATGTTCTTTTTAACTTCTTCTTTAAGAGCGTCAACACCGCCTTCAGCTACACCGAATTTAGTTGCGAACTCATCGTTAAGCTCAGGAAGCTCTTGAGTTTCAACTTTCTTAACAGTGATTGCGAAAGAAGCAGCTTTACCTTTAAGGTTTTCAGCATGGTACTCTTCAGGGAAAGTTACTTCAGCAACAACTTCTTCGCCCGCTTTTTTACCAACGATGTTGTCTTCAAAACCTGGGATCATACGACCTTGACCAAGTTCTAGTGGGAAGTCTTCAGCTTTACCGCCTTCGAACTCTTCACCGTCGATAGAACCAACGAAGTCGATAGTTACGCGATCGTTCTCGCCTGCAGCTGCATCAACTTCAGCCCAAGAAGCGTGTTGCTTACGTAAAGTTTCTAGCATGTTAGCTAGGTCTTCGTCAGTTACAGATACTGCTGGTTTTTCAACAGCAATTTTATCTAAACCTTGGATTTCAACTTCTGGGTAAACTTCAAACGTTGCATCGAATTCTAAATCTTTACCAGCTTCTAATGCTTTAGGTGCGAAAGTTGGAGCACCCGCTGGGTTAATTTTTTCTGAAACGATTGCTTCGATGTAGTTGCGTTGCATTAATTCGCCAGCAACTTCTTGACGCACTGCTGCACCGTAACGCTTGTTGATGATAGACGCAGGTACTTTACCTGGGCGGAAACCATCGATACGCTGGGTTTTAGACAGTTGTTGTAAGCGTTTTTTAACTTCAGTCTCAACGTTCTCTGCAGGAACGGTGATGGTCAGACGGCGCTCAAGGCCTTGAGTCGTCTCAACAGAAACTTGCATGATTTACCTCAATCTTCAATTTTGGCGACTGTTCGCCTTCCTTACAAACAAGGTGATCTCCATGAGTGATAGCAAGTTTTAATGCTGAAAAATTCAACTTAAAACGGCGCATTGTAACCATGAGATACCATTGCTGCTTTGCCTCTATGGGCACTATGTTAAACAATAGACGCGGCATTATAACCTAATATTTATGATAGTCGAGTCTAGGGGGCAATTATTTGGCGTATATAGCAGCATTCAGCGTTTAAGTGCTGAAAAAACGAACGCAGTAAAATAACAAAATTAAATTAGGCTGATTTAAAGGAGGTATTTAGATATTAAGAAGTGGTCGGCGATGCAGGATTTGAACCTGCGACTGAATTGGATATACCCAAACCAATCGTTCTTTGACCATAAATCTTTAAAAGTGGTCGGCGATGCAGGATTTGAACCTGCGACTGAATTGGACATACCCAAACCAATCGTTCTTTGACCATAAATCTTTAAAAGTGGTCGGCGATGCAGGATTTGAACCTGCGACCCCTTGGACCCAAACCAAGTGCGCTACCAAACTGCGCTAATCGCCGATACAGAGAGAAGCTTTGAAAATTAAGACCACTTTAGAAAAGTGGTCGGCGATGCAGGATTTGAACCTGCGACCCCTTGGACCCAAACCAAGTGCGCTACCAAACTGCGCTAATCGCCGATATCTTAAGTAAATTGGGGTGACTGATGGGGCTCGAACCCACGACAACCGGAATCACAATCCGGGGCTCTACCAACTGAGCTACAATCACCACGGCATTTACATATTTTCAAATGGCGCACCCGGAAGGATTCGAACCTTCGACCAACGCCTTAGAAGGGCGTTGCTCTATCCAGCTGAGCTACGGGCGCATCGAAAACTTCAAAAGTTTGCCTGTAAGCACCGCTTCTTAAAGAAGAAGTGGTCGGCGATGCAGGATTTGAACCTGCGACCCCTTGGACCCAAACCAAGTGCGCTACCAAACTGCGCTAATCGCCGATGCTTACTGTTGTTTGCGAGTGACCTCGTTAACAACGGGGTGCATAATAGTGATTTGGCCGTGTTAGGTCAAACTTTTTTTTAAGAAAATAATTCAATCGGTCACTTTTAGTTCATAATGGTTAAATATTGCAAATATAAGCTAAAATTTGAACTCTTTTTTATAAAGTATCGCTTTATATACAATTGCATCTTGGCGCTATGATGCTTTTCTGCGAAAATACACAACATTAATAAATATGATCAAACAAACATGATTTGTGTATCCACGCCCCCTTTATTGGATGATCATATTTTGATGTATCAGTATCAAGTTAACTAACCCCAATGAAAGGTCACCCATGACGGCAAACATCATCGATGGTAAAGCAATAGCTAAACAAGTACGCAGTAATGTAGCTGAACGTGTTGCAGAGCGTGTAGCAAACGGTTTACGTGCACCAGGACTAGCAGTAGTGTTAGTTGGTCAAGACCCAGCAAGCCAAGTCTATGTTGGCTCTAAGCGTAAAGCATGTGAAGAAGTCGGCTTTGTATCTAAGTCTTACGATTTACCTGGCGACACCACAGAACACGACTTACTTGCTTTAATTGACCAACTTAATGAAGACAAAGAAGTAGACGGTATCTTAGTGCAACTGCCTTTACCACAAGGCCTTGATGCTGAAAAAATTCTTGAGCGTATTACTCCTCATAAAGATGTTGATGGTTTCCACCCTTACAATATTGGTCGTTTAGCACAGCGTATGCCGGCACTTCGTCCTTGTACGCCAAAGGGGATCATCACCCTACTCGACTCTACAGGTGTTCGCTATAAAGGGATGCATGCAGTCGTTGTTGGTGCTTCTAACATTGTTGGTCGTCCTATGTCGCTTGAGCTTTTACTTGCTGGCTGTACAACAACGGTATGTCACAAGTTTACACAAGATTTAGAAACACATGTTCGCCGCGCTGATTTATTAGTGGTTGCGGTTGGTAAACCTGAATTCATTCCGGGTGACTGGGTGAAAGAAGGCGCTATTGTGATTGATGTGGGTATTAACCGTCTTGAATCAGGTAAACTTGTTGGTGATGTTCAATATGATGTTGCTGAACAAAAAGCGCATTTCATTACACCTGTACCAGGTGGTGTTGGCCCGATGACTGTGGCAAGCTTAATTGAAAATA
This sequence comes from Pseudoalteromonas thalassia, assembly GCF_049257215.1. Lineage (NCBI taxonomy): Bacteria > Pseudomonadati > Pseudomonadota > Gammaproteobacteria > Alteromonadales > Pseudoalteromonadaceae > Pseudoalteromonas > Pseudoalteromonas thalassia. The sequence continues at coordinate 335,449 of NZ_JBMMUE010000001.1, read as the reverse complement.
CGCTTGAAGCATGTGAAAAATATCACAGCTAAGAAGAGCTAAATTATTGCAAAAGGCTGCCAATGGGCAGCCTTTTTTTTGGTTTTATACCAATCCGCTTAATTAAGTAGTCTATTTTGAGGCAATAAAACCTCGTTGATAACAAGGCAAAAATTTCGTTATTTAGTTGTTCTAAATGAGAAATTTTTAACGCAGTTAGCGACAGGTTTTATCCCTCAAAATGATTAAGTATTATTGCGGGTTGGTATTAAGAGCGTTGTAGTTTTAACTGCTTAAGCTTTAGCATCTGAGGTAGCACTGAAAATACAATCATCATAAACATCAATAGGTATTGCCAGTCTTGGTATTGTTCGTTTATGAGCAAAACAGCGCATACTATTCCCGCGATTGGGTTGGCAATGGTGCCAAATGAAAACTCAGCCACACTCATGCGCCCTAATAACCAAACATACAGAGTATAGGCAATGGCAGTATTGGGCACGATTAACCAAAATAGCGCAGAGTATTGCAGCGCTGAAATTGGCTCAAATACCACTTGGTATTGCTCTGGGTTTAGCAAACTTCCATCGATAAAAGCAGCTAGCAATAATATGCTGCCACCAATGATTAATTGCCAAGTAAGCACAACCCACCAATGTATATGCACCGACAAACTTTGTACTAAGGTGCTACCAATCACAATAGTAAGTAAGGCACCCAATAAAGCCGCCACTCCCAATACATTTAATGTGACGTAAGCTGGATCAAACAATAACCACGCCAGTACAACCAAGGCTATGGCGCAAAATGCTTGAACTCTTGCTGGACGCTGTCCTTTTACAATCCATGCATACAGCAAAGCGACAACCGGCACTGACACCATCCCCACCCCAGCAATAGCTGCAGGAAGATTCACCGCCATGATAAAAATAAACGCAAAAAACAGCGCTATATTCACAGCACCTAAAGTCAATAAACTTGGCCACTGTGAACGAGTTGGTAAACTAGGCTTAAGTAATAAAAGTAATAATCCTGCAGGCAATGCGCGCAATGCACCTAATAATAATGGCGGCCAATCTGGAGTGGCATATTTAGTCACAGCATAGGTAGTACCCCATAAAAAAGCAGGGATCATGGCAAGTAAGATATTCAATGTAAGTCCTTGTTAGTGAAAAGTAGCGTAAAAATAAAACCTCAAGTAAGGTTTAGGTCAATAGCTATGTCCAGTTAAAAACAAAAAAGGTTGCCTCTTGGCAACCTTTTCAATTTGTAATATCTCGGTGGATACTTAAGCTTTACGCCATGTTGTTTTACCCGCAGAATCTTCGAGTACAACACCGAGTGCATTAAGTGCATCACGGGCTTCATCAGCTGCTGCCCAATCTTTGCTGGCACGAGCTTCGTTACGTTTTGCAATCAAGGCTTCGATGTGTGCGACTTCGTCATCAGCTTGGCCACCTTGTAGGAAGGCTTCTGGGTCTTGTTGTGCAACGCCTAATACCTCTGCAACACTGCGAAGTACATAAGCCAACTTACCAGCTTGTTCTGCATCGCTGTCTTTAACACGGTTTAGTTCTTTCGCAAGCTCAAATAACACAGGTAGTGCTTCTGGCGTATTAAAGTCATCATCCATCGCTTTTCTGAATTTAGCCACGTATTCATTGCTGGCTAAATCACATTCGATTGGTGTTACCCCGCGCAGTGCGGTGTAAATACGCTCAAGTGACGAACGTGCTTGCTCTAAATTTTCTTGCGAATAGTTAAGCTGGCTACGGTAATGACCTGAAATTAAGAAGTAACGAACTGACTCAGCATCGTACTCTTTCAATACGTCACGCACGGTAAAGAAGTTGTTTAATGACTTAGACATCTTCTCTTTATTAACCTGTACCATACCTGTGTGGATCCACGTATTAACGTACTTGCCGTTATTTGCACAGCATGACTGAGCAATTTCGTTTTCATGGTGTGGGAATTGTAAATCTGAACCACCACCGTGAATATCAAAATGCTCACCTAAATGCTTAGAGCTCATTGCCGAACATTCGATGTGCCATCCTGGACGACCCTCACCCCATGGTGATGACCACGAAGGCTCACCTGGCTTGGCTTTTTTCCATAGCACGAAATCAAGTGGATCTTGCTTATCTTGAGCAACTTCAACGCGTGAACCTGCTTGTAGCATGGTTAAGTCTTGTTGTGATAAAGCACCGTATTGCTCAAATGTAGAGACATCAAACAATACATCACCATCAGCTGCAATGTAGGCATGGCCTTTCGCAATTAAACGTTCAACCATAGCGATGATTTCATCCATATGGTTTGTTACGGTTGGCTCAACATCAGGACGCAACATATTTAAGCTGTCGAAGTCTTCATGCATTGCTTTAGTCATGCGAGTCGTTAAATCATTGATAGACTCGCCGTTTTCGTTAGCACGTTTGATAATTTTGTCGTCAACATCGGTGATGTTACGTACATATTTTAAATCGTAGCCGATGTGACGAAGGTAACGAACAATTACGTCAAACCCTACAAATGTACGTGCATGACCGATATGGCAGTAATCATAAATGGTGATACCACACACATACATGTCGATTTTGCCATCAACAAGGGGTTTAAACTGCTCTTTTTGTCGCGTAAGTGTGTTGTAAATTTGTACCATTTATAAAATGTCCTTAACGGTGTTTCGAGATTCTCTATGTTAACACTTGCAAAGCCGCTGCTCTAGCGCTTTATCAATTGAATAAGCACTTTGTTAATCGTTTTAAACAAGCTCTTTGTTAATCAAAGACAACTACTATAAAATAGCCCCATTATTAAACCAGATATAGGAAACCTCATGGTTGTACTACACACAAACTTTGGTGACATCACCATCAAAATGCACGAAAACGATGCACCAAACACAGTTAAAAACTTCTTAGAGTATGCAAACTCTGGCTTTTACAACGGCACTATCTTTCACCGTGTAATTGATGGTTTTATGGTACAAGGCGGTGGCTTTGAGCCAGGTATGGTTCAAAAAGAAGTAAACAACCCTATCGAAAATGAAGCAAACAATGGCCTTGCGAATAAAGTAGGCACATTAGCAATGGCGCGCACGCCGGATCCACATTCAGCAACTGCGCAGTTTTTCATTAACGTTAACGACAATGACTTCTTAAACTTCAGCAGTGAAACTTCACAAGGCTGGGGCTACTGCGTGTTTGCAGAAGTTGTTGAAGGTATGGACGTGGTAAACAAAATCAAAGGTGTTGCAACTGGCAGCGCAGGTTTCCACCAAGACGTACCACTTGAAGATGTAATTATCGAAAAAGTAACGGTTAGCTAATTTAATCGTTTAGTACTTTTTTAAGCGGGCCTTTGCCCGCTTTTTTGCGAGTAACCATGAAACAAAGTTATTTTATTGCCGATCTCCACTTAACAGAAAACCGCCCAGACATCACTGCGGCATTTTTTGATTTTCTTGATAGCAAGATTATTAATGATGACGTTGATGCCTTGTATATTTTAGGTGACTTTTTTGAAGTATGGGTAGGTGATGACTATCAAACTGACCTTTCAGTGAGCGTTGCCACACGTTTAAGCCAGGTAAGTGAAAGTGGTACTAAGGTGTTTTTTATTCATGGTAACCGCGATTTCATTATGCGTGAAGGCTATGCCAAAAGCGCGAGTATGACTTTATTACCCGAACAAGTTGTTATTGATTTATACGGCACCCCAACGGTTATCCTGCATGGTGATGAAATGTGCACCCAAGATGTTGAATATCAAAAGTTTCGCAAAAAAAGCCGTGGTTGGTGGTGGCCAAAATTAATGCTTGCTATGCCGCTTTGGTATCGCAAGAAGATTGCTCGCAACGCCCGCGAAAAATCAAAACAAAGCCAAGCTGGTAAAGCATTAGAAATTCTTGATGTTACAGAAGATGCGGTATTAACCATGTTTAAAAAACATCAGGTTAAGAATATGATCCATGGTCATACCCACCGCCCTAATGTTCACTACTATAATGTTAATGGCGAGACCCATACTCGCACCGTGCTGGGTGATTGGTATGAACAAGGGTCATACCTAAGAGTAACTCCAGATAAACAAGAGCTAATTTACACTCCGCTTTAAATCATCAGTTTATTAGCTATGCTTTAGTTGTGTATCAAATAAAAACGGGCATGTTAGGTGAACCGATTTATATACTTGTGTAGCTGTTTAGTACTTAGCTTTTCGATTAATAGCCAAACCTGGCAGTTGGTCACTGAGCCTTTTCCTCCCTATTTTATTGGTGATCAGAGTAAGCCTGGTTGGTTACATGAAGTTATTGTTGCCGCATTAAAAACTCAAGGGCAAAAAGCCAGCATAGAATATACACATTGGGCTCGTGCACTGAAACTTGCTAAAAGAAATAAGCGTGTTGCGGTACTCGGCGCATTTCATAATCATGCCAGAGCAGCTGATTATTATTATTCACACCCTTTAGCCGTTGCCAATACGGTATTATTTAAACGTGCCGATACTGACATTCTCTATACGGGATCTTTATATTCGCTTGCTCCTTATACAATTAGTAAAGGGGAAGATTATGTAGTGAGTGATAGCTTTGAAAGCCATCCTCAGCTAACGATTGTTACCGCAGATAGCCTTGCTGACAGCTTACTGCTTTTACTTAATGGGCGAGTTGATCTTGTTGCTGGCAGCAAAGAAGTCGGCCAATATTGGTTAGATAATAATGAGCGTTTGCGTGCATTCAAAGAAAAGCAAGTTAGTGTGCTTAAGCCTTATTTAGCCAGCCAGTATTTACATGTAATAAGCGCCAAAAGCCATCCTCAAGCACTCCACTTTCAAAATAGCCTACGAATTGGCGTAGAAGAATTACTTGCCAGTGGTGGACTTGAGAAAATTTTACGTCACTATGAATTCAGTGATATCGAGATCAACAAAATTAAACGCTTGCTAAGTAAAATTTGACTATTTAACCACTGTCTCTTGGGCTTTCAAGGGAATAGTTATTTTAAATTGTGTGGCAATATTAGCAGGTAAATCGTGACGACTAATTAAGCTTATTCGCCCCTCTAATATCTCTGTTACCCATTGATAAACTAAGTACAGCCCAAGACCTGTATGGCCATGTTTTCTTGAGGTTGTTACAAAGGGCTCAAATAGATTGCTGCGTAATGAATCATCAATACCAACACCATTATCAGATAAAGTGATACACAAGCTATTATATTTTTCTTCGAACACCCGTAAAACTATCAATTTATTGTCTTGCTCTGTGAATGCATGTGAGATGGCATTAACAATTAAGCTCTCAATAATTTGGGAAATGACACCTGGCCGAGTAACGATCTCTCTGTTAATTTCTATATCAGTTTGCACTGTCACATTGAAGGTCTTCAATCGTGACTTTAATCCGAGTAATAAGTCTTCAATGACTTTATTTATATCACATTTTATATGGTTATCATTTGTTCTGTCGTGCGCCATTTCTTTAAAGCTTTTAACATGACAAATAGCTTTATCTAAATTTACTTTAGACAATTTTAAGTTAACATCGATCCCCTCGATACTCGTTTCTAAAAACTCTTTAGTTAGCCCCTGCTCAATTTGCTTTTGTAATTTTTGGTTTATCATTTCGGCATTAGACAGTGAAATCGCAGCCCCGCCTAGAGGAGTATTCATTTCATGGGCAACACCCGCAACCATTAAACCAAGCGATGAAAGCCTTTTTGCCTCAATCAATTCTCCCTGTAATTCGTGTTGCTGTTTTATATACCGCTGTAATTTAGTGTTAGCCGTTAGTAATTCTTGCTGCTCAATTTCCAAGTTGATTGAGGTTTGAATAATCTTGCTCTGATAACGAAAACTACGCAGTTGATAATATATTGATAAAGCAACAAGAAGTAAGCCAAAAACTAAAGCGGTTACTAAAGACTGAATATATACCGCATCAACAACCCCGTCACTGGCACTCACTAACATGAAAATATCGTTTTCAACGAGTTGGCTATTAGCGTTACCCAAGTTCATTTTTAAGAAACTAGCCGACATGCTCTTTGAAATAACGAGCTGTTTTGAACTCGCTGCGCTAATCATTGTGTTCCACAGCGCTGGGTCATTTTTTTTCAGGCTTAAATCGGGCTGCGCTAACATAAAGCCCCATTCCATTGCTTTATTAGGATGAAGTAACCAATATCCTTCACCATTAATTAATTGCACCTGAGCCTTCGCAGAACCAAGCTCCTTGATATGATTTAATGTCGACGATAAATCAAAATTAACCACAATTAACCCATCTAAAAGATAATCATCGGGCAAGGTTCGAAAGGAAGCTCTTAAGGTTGGCTGAAAAGGTGTCACTACCTCACCAAACTCAACATTTAGATCAATAGGAGAGATGTAGATATTATTATTTTTTAGCTGCATTCCCTCAGTAAAATAATATCGGTTTCGTTTATTTTGTAACTGTTGCTCAGGTACAACCTCTGCAATCCCAGCTTTGAAATTAACTCGCAGTCGCTCCTGCCCTTGTGTATCTAACCAGCGGATCTGTGAAATTGTGCCTGCAGCCAAGCCAAAATCAGTAAAATGATTTAGTACGTTATTTAAATAACGAATTTGTTCTGCTGATACCGTTGACACGTCATTGCGCTTTAAAGACTGATCTGCAACTAATAACTTTACTACTTTTCTAACATCACCGAGCTCCCGGCTAAAAATACTATGTGTCGCATGCAAAGTGTTATCTTGCAAAAGACCTACATTAGTTTTTTTTATTTGATAAAAAAGTAAAAACACAAGTAAGCTAATTGCTACACATACCCCAAGCGCAATAGCTAATTTAATAATGGACTTTTTACGCAGCGCATTTAGTTGCGAAACCGCTTTTTCTACCATTACTTTTCAGACCAGCTTTGCAGCCACTCAAGTGCATCTTCAAAAAACATTGGCTTTGCGTAGTAATATCCTTGCCCAAAGCTACAACCTAACTGTTTAAGCCATTGGTGCTCAGCTTCTGTTTCAATACCTTCAGCGGTTACTTGAAAACCAAATTTTTCAGCCAGCATCATAATCATTTCAATAATATGCTGGTTTGATCTTGATTCATTAATTTTGTCTACGAAACACCTATCTATTTTGATGATCTGTGCAGGAATTCTACTAATATGTTCAAGTGAGGAGTAGCCCGTACCAAAATCATCAATACTAATTTTCATGCCAAGTGCAGCAAATTGACACAAACGTGCATTTATTTTTTCATAATTAAAGATAGCTTGAGTCTCTGTCACTTCTAGCTCAAGTAGTTCTGGGGATATTTGATGCTCAGCTAAGCGCGCTTGAATTTCATCAAAATAACTTGCTGACAACAAATCATACGTAGATACATTAAACGCAATAGGTATGGTGAAACCTCGTTCTGCTAACTGATTTATTATTTGTAATATTTTATCAAAAATAAGCTTATCTAATTCACTTATTAGTCCAGCTGTTTCAGCAAGCTCAATAAACTCGTCAGAAGGGACAAAAGCACCACTATCTAGCTGCCAACGTGCTAGCGCCTCAAAGCCTACCACTTCATTTGTGCTTAAACTAACTTTAGGCTGTAATGCCACTTTAAGTTGTTTTTTACGAATCGCAGTGCGCAGCTCTTGCATTAATGAATAACGGCGTGTGATTGCTTCAGTGCTTTTAGCAGAATAACAAAGTAGCTCAGCCATTTGCGACTTTTCTTCACTAAGTGTTGATTCTGCAAGATTGAAAATTTGCTCGGCTGAATGCTCAGGAAACGCATCTAGTTGCATAACCAAAATGCGCACATTTAAAAACTGCTTTACCCCGTCAATTTCGAAAGATTGCTGTTTTAGCGAGTCAATTAACTGCTCATCTTTGAATACCTCGCTAGCAACCAATACTCCCAAGCTGTCATTTTTAAATAACGCTATGCGAGGATAATAGGCTTGAAGTTGTTGCTGAATATTACTTTGCATTTTTTTATGGGTTTTCTTACAAAACTCATAACCAAAACGAAATGACTTTTCATCAAACTGCAAAATTTCAAAGATAACTAAATGAGTATTTGCCAGCTCCTCTGCATTCATCATATCAATTTCACGTAACAGCCAATTTCGATTAGGCATATTCAGCGTAACATCTGTATAGGCAAGCTCTGTTAACCGGTTCATTAATGCAATGTTTGCAAAGCCAGTGCTCACATTCTCACTAAATACCTGCAATAGATAGATATTATGTTCTTCTATTTGGTTATCAGATTTAACAATTGTGATGTAGTAATTCACATCAACATTCTGCGTGGTAAAATAAAAGACACTATAGTGCGTTGAAAATACGTGCTGGCGAGTTTCAACTGCTTTTTCGATATTATCTTGCACCTCAGAGCTTAAAAATTCTGATGAAAGACTTTTGCCTTCAAGTCCTTTATAGCAACCACTGCAAGAAATAACCTCAGCTAAAGCTAATTTGCTATTTCCAACACATATCACTCCCCCACCATTCGATAATTGTAAAATTTTGCCAATTTCGTCTAAAACAGCTTGAGAAAATGAGTGAATGTTATTTTTGCTATTAATGCTTCTTGCCGCATCAAGTACCAGCTGTAGCCCTTGTTTGGCATTAGAAATTTGCGAAATATACTGATAAGTACGAAGATGACTGCTAACAATAGATTTTAGCTTTTCCGCAGTCATATCTGACTTGTTCCAGTACTCATCAATATCGAGTGTATCCATGACCTGCTGCTCAGGTGCAAAACTTGGTTGGCCTGTTAGTAGAACAATGCGCATATCATTTCTACCCAGCACATTACGGATACTGTTGACCAATCTTAAACCAGAATCATCCTCTTCCATCACAACATCTATAAATACCAACGCGATATCTTTATGCTGGGATAGAATTGACGCAGCTTCTAACGCAGAATCTGCAGTCAAAACATGTAACTCATCTCCACTGTCAAGACTGATAGCTTTAAAACTATTTAACAGTGCTTGCTGATAGTCAGCATCATCTTCAACAGTTAAAATTTTCCAAGTTGTTACTTTTTTTGGGGGGTTTACGCTTGGCTCTATAAATTTAAAAGTTGATTGCGGATCTAGCATGGCTTCTCCATTTTTTAAGCACACGATGCAAACAATTATGATTTGGGAACATCAAATATAACTAAAAAATAGTACACTAAACCAAAAAGATAAAACCAATTAACCAAATTAAGTAGGAATAAAAACTTATAAAACTACATGTTAGTGAGTATTTACACTTACAACATGCGACAGCAAGGAGTTGTAAAAAATATAGAAAAGTACACAGATCCCACCAAATTATTACAGAACTTGATGGGAAGCTGTTTATGCGGGCACACCACTGTGAAACTTAAAATCTTCATCAGGTGTTAAAATAAGATCGGCTTCTAGTTGAGCAAAGAGCTCAACACGCTCTGTGATATCAAACTCACTGATTTCTTGGGCAAGGGTTAGATAATCTTGATAATGGCGCGCTTCAGAGCGCAGGAGTGAGATATAAAAATCACCTAAGCACTTATCAACATGCGGGGCTAATTTAGCAAAGCGCTCACATGAGCGGGCTTCGATGTAAGCACCGATAATTAACTTATCAACCAAAGCATCAGGCTCGTAAGTTTTCACATGGCGCAGCATCCCTTTAGCATAACGACATGGGGTAATGCTTTTATATTCAATACCGTATTCATCCATGATCTCCAACACTTGATAGAAGTGGTGCAGCTCTTCTTTAATAAGCATGACCATTTTATCAATGAGATCTTGCCCATAAGGAGAGTTTGATTTTGGGATCATCGACTTAGTCAGCTTGTTTTTATCTGCAAGCTCTCGCCAATCACCTTCACGCTTGTAAATAAGTGTCTCAAAAGGCTTCAACCATTCAAGTAAAGCGTCGCTACTTTCTTTATCAACTGCATATTTGCGAATTAAGAACATCGCGCTTTGCGCCGCTTTTAACTCACAAATAAGGTGATCGATTAAAACTATATCTAAGTTTTCTTTTTTGGTTGCCGCAGCAATCCACTCATCAGGCGTTTCGCACTTTAAAAAAGCATGAATTGGCGCTAACAAATCAGAATAAGGCACTGAATAACTTCTCATCAAAAATCTTGGTTTGATTTTACCACATAATTAAGCCTGCATTCCATGACCCATATCAGTGCAAAGTAATTTCCTATATGCACTAAAGAGTTACATTCAATCGACTGTTTCGATTATTTCAGCTTCTTGACAAGATTTAATTACTGAACCATAACTTAATCAAAGCTGTACAAAAATAAAACAGCTACTATTCCTTTTTTACAGGGGCAACAATTATGATTTTAAACCACTTATGGGGCTTATACGCCCATCCACTCGAAGAATGGCAAACGATTGATAATCGCCATGAGAGTTTGCGCTATAGCCTATCTCATATCCTATTAATTGCATGTATCCCTTCAATTATGGGCTACTATTCGTCGGTTCACTTAGGATGGAGTATTGGTTCTGGTGAAGCTGTATTTTTAACCCATGATAGTGCATTGATGATCGCAGTAGCGATGTATTTTGCACTCATAGTAGGCGTATTTGCGCTTGCTTATCTAGCTCATTGGATGGCAGTAACATTTGGTGCTAAACCCACTTTTACACAAACGCTAGAACTTGCCGCTTATACAGCAACGCCAGTGTTTATGTCGTCATTTGCAGCATTTTTGCCAGAGCTTTGGTTTGTAGTGTGTGTTGGCTTAGTAGCACTGGCCTATTCTGTTTACCTACTTTACACAGGCGTGCCTATTCTCATGCACATTCCTGAGGAAAGAGGTTTTATTTATGCAAGCTCGGTCGTTACTTGCGGGCTTATTCTGTTAGTAATTATTTTAGCTGCAACAGCTATACTCTGGACAAACGGTATTGTTCACCCCATGTTTACTTGATTTCATTATTATTTCCTTTCTTTCCAAAACAAAAAAGGAGCTGCAAAGCTCCTTTTTTATCATCTTGAAAACAGTGACTAGTCAGCGCTATTTTCTTCTTGATTATGAAGTTCTAAACCCGCAGACATAGCATTTTCACGCGTTGATTTTGCTGAATCGTTACGTAAACGGTCAATGTGGTTTAGGTACTCTTGATCAATATCGCCGGTGATGTACTGGCCATCAAATACAGACGTTTCGAAACGAGTGATTTCAGGGTTCTCTTGGCTAACCGCCGCAATCAAGTCATCTAGCGATTGATAGATGAGACCATCCGCACCAATGCTAGCATTGATATCTTCAACTTCACGACCATGAGCAATTAACTCTGCAGCTGATGGCATGTCGATACCATATACGTTCGGGAAGCGAATCTCAGGCGCAGCTGAAGCGAAGTAAACGTTCTTTGCACCTGACTCACGAGCCATCTCAACGATTTGTGCTGACGTTGTACCACGAACAATTGAGTCATCAACAAGTAATACGTTTTTACCTTTGAACTCACGGTCAATAGCATTCAGTTTTTGACGAACTGATTTTTTACGCATCTCTTGACCAGGCATAATGAAAGTACGGCCAATGTAACGGTTTTTAACAAAACCTTGCCGGTATGGCAAGTTAAGAGCTGAGGCAATCTCAAGTGCTACATCACATGATGTTTCAGGAATTGGAATAACAACGTCGATGTCTTTGTCGGCCCATTCGCGAGCGATTTTTTCACCTAACTTAGTACCCATGTTTACACGCGTTGCATAAACAGACATACGGTCAATTGTTGAATCTGGGCGCGCAAAGTAAACAAACTCGAAGATACATGGTGAGTAAGTAGCTTTTTCTGCACACGCTTGCGAGAAAAACTGACCGTCTTCAGTAACGTAAATTGCTTCACCTGGCGCAACATCACGCACAAACTCAAAACCATCAGTTTTTAATGCAACGCTTTCAGATGCAAACATATATTCAGTGCCATTTGCAGTTTCACGCTTACCAAAAACTAATGGACGAATACCGTTAGGGTCACGAAAAGCAACAATACCGTGGCCAATGATCATTGCAATCGTTGCATAACCACCTGTCACTTTGTTATTAACTTCGGTTACCGCGGTGAAAATATCTTCTGCATCTAACTTAAGCTTATTTGACTTACTTAACTCATGCGCCACAATATTAAGTAAGATTTCAGAGTCTGATGTTGTATTAACATGACGGCGAGCTTCTGAAAATAATTGCTGCTTTAATGCTTCTGCATTTGTTAAGTTACCATTGTGCGCAAGCGCAATACCAAATGGCGAGTTAACATAGAAAGGTTGCGCCTCAGACGAGCTAGATGAACCAGCTGTCGGATAGCGTACATGGCCAATACCAATAGTGCCTTGCAGACGTTTCATATGACGGGTATGAAACACATCTTTCACTAGGCCATTGGCTTTGCGTAAGCTAAACGTGTTGTTTTCAATGGTAATGATGCCCGCTGCATCTTGACCACGGTGTTGCAAAACAGTTAAGCCGTCATATAACGCCTGATTAACAGGAGAAGTGCCGACTATGCCAACGATACCACACATTAAATTTATCCTCGCCGATTAACGGTTTACCGAATTTAAAAAGCTTGAGTTGTTTTCGAGGTACGAAAAGAACCACTCAACAACAAAGCCAAATTCTGGAATCAAAATAGAGTTGCCCCACCAATGCGTATTTGGTGCACCGGTAAAAGCATCAAGAAAGAAAAGTAACGCGCTCACGACCAACACGCCACGAAGAGCACCAAACACAATGCCAAAAACACGGTCTGTGCCAGATAAACCAGTACGCTGTACAAGTTCACCTAAAATATAGTTTAGTAAACCACCCAACAGGAGTGTCGCAAAAAATAATATGGCAATTGCGGCTGCATTTCTTAAAAGGGGTTCTGAAATACTTGTTAGGAAGGATGCTAAATATTGGTAAAACAAACTAGAGATGATAAATGCGCCAGCCCACACCGCTAAAGACATTGCTTCTTTTATAAAGCCACGTATTAAACCGATGATAGTGGATAGTGCAATAATGCCAAGTATGGCGTAATCAACCCAGATCATAAGAACCAACTAGTCGTTAATTTGGGGCGCATTCTATACCCAAACCACCTGTAGATGCAAGAATTCAGCATGAGATAAAACGTATTTAGGCAAGGCATTGATTGTAGGTAATGGTGTACCCATTATCAAAATCAATAACGCAGAATAAATACGTTTTAGCCATGCCCTTCGGGCGCTTCACAGGGCTTCCACTACTGTGTTGTGGCAACTTGAAAGGTACCTACATTCCTGTATTGCTACGCCGTGTATTGAAAGCCCTGTGATAGCGCTGAATCATGGATCTACAGGTGGTTTGGGTATAAGAACCACCTGTAGATGCAAGAATTCAGCATGAGATAAAACGTATTTAGGCAAGGCATTGATTGTAGGTAATGGTGTACCCATTAGCAAAATCAATAACGCAGAATAAATACGTTTTAGCCATGCCCTTCGGGCGCTTCACAGGGCTTCCACTACTGTGTTGTGGCAACTTGAAAGGTACCTACATTCCTGTATTGCCACGCCGTGTATTGAAAGCCCTGTGATAGCGCTGAATCATGGATATACAGGTGGTTTGGTTATCCTTTACCAGATCACTTCGTAATTTCAAACTGAGTAACTTTACCATTTAGCTTGGTTAACTGCTTTAACTCAGGAAGCTTACTCTCTAACTCTTTCTTGTTAAGTGAAGGACCTACAAAGACTTTTGTCAGTGTGCCGTTCGGGGTTTTTATCGGGCGCGTGAAAGTTTTGAAACCATTCGCTTTTAGTTTTTCTTGAAGCGATTTCACATTAGGTGCATGAGAAAAACTCCCCAATTGAATAACATACGCCATTTTGGTGAGGTTTTCTTCTGGCTTACGGGTTGGCTCAGGAGTATTAGCGACCGGCTTTGCAGGCTCTTGCACTGCAACTTTTGGCTCAGCTTTATTAATCACAGGCTCATCTGTTGATGCTTCAATCATTTTCGGGGCATCGCTAAATGATTGCTGTTCTGTTGCCGTTAACTCGGCATCATTAGCTTTAACATCTTCAACAGCAACTTCGGCGGGTTGTTCAGCTGATGCAACTTTATTGTCTATAGCTTGTTGTAAGTCAATCGTGGTGAACTCAGGGCGGTCAGGGATCGCTTTAAAGTTTTCTGCATGATGAACTTTCTCTCCGTCCAAAATATTTGGAATAAAGACAATAGCCGCTACAACCACAATGGTGGTTCCTACTAAGCGATTAATAAACCCTGCGTTCACCGATTTCCTCTCTATTCTTTAAAGTAATTGATAGCAGCAGCCACAGTTATAAATGACCCAAACACAATCAATAAGGTGCTTTTATCTAGCTTTGGTAACATTGCATCTAATGCAGCTTCAACACTCTTATAATGGGTGCTAGGCGCTGTTGATGGCGTTTCTGCTAATGCGCTGGCAAGGTTTTCGACGGTATCTCCGCGAAAACAGTCTAAACTCGCCAACGACCATTCATCAACTACATCGGCCACAGCCGACATAGCAGCCACTTTATCTTTATCTGCAAGCATAGCGACTAATGCATGAATTTTAAACCCTTGATCTTTATACACGCTTAATTTACGTGCCAAATAACGAGCCGACTCTGGGTTATGAGCTACATCAGTAAAAATAAGTGGTTGCTCACTTAGCTGCTGAAAGCGACCTTCAACCGTTAAGTTTGCTAAACAGTCTCTTACTTGTTGTTCATTTGGTAATAAATCAAGCTTACTAAGTAGAGTCAATGCTGTGGCAGCATTTTGACAAGGGATCGCAGGTTTAGCTAAACGCCAGTCATTGGCTTTGTATTGCCAATTAAAGCCTTCACTATCTTCTGTGAATTTAAAGTCGCGACCTGATAACACCATATCGGCGTTAATTTCATTACCGTAATCAGTTACTGTGTGTGGAATAGCTAAATCGCCAACGATTGCGGGCGTATTGGTACGGAATATACCTGCTTTATCGTAGCCAACTAACTCACGAGTATCACCAAGGTATTCTTTATGGTCTAAATCTATCGTAGTGATCACACAAGCATATGGGTTGACTATATTAGTAGCATCATAACGACCACCTAGACCCACTTCTAAGAGTACATAATCAACCGCATGGCGTTTAAAAATAGCTAAAGCGCCCAGTGTTCCGTATTCAAAATAAGTCAGTGGTGTGTCACCACGACCTTTTTCGAGCATATCGAAAGCATCAACATGGTATTGATCATCAAGCTCTTGACCATTAATACGCACGCGCTCGTTGTAACGAATAAGATGCGGAGAAGCATAAGTCCCGACACTAAAACCTTGTGCAAGCAGTAAGCTTTCTAAGCAACGAGCTGTCGTTCCTTTACCATTCGTACCTGCAATAAGGATTATTTTGCTTGATGTATCGAGTAAGCTGACTTGGTTTGCCACACGCTCTACGCGCTCAAGCCCCATTTCGATATTGGCTGGATGTACACTTTCTAAATAACAAAGCCAATCATCAAGGCTTGATGATTGGCTAGGAAGGATTTCTGTCATAGCGTTTAATCAGTTAAGCTGAAATTTACGCTACTCTATGCTCTTGTTCAGTAGAAGGCAAGTTCATAAATTTCGCTAAGATACGTGCAAGGGTGTCACGCATTTCACGGCGGTCAACAATCATGTCGATTGCACCATGCTCTAGCAAGAATTCACTGCGTTGGAAACCTTCTGGTAGCGTTTCACGTACTGTTTGCTCGATTACGCGAGGACCCGCAAAACCAATTAATGCTTTAGGCTCTGCAACGTTCACATCACCAAGCATTGCCAGCGATGCAGATACACCACCCATTGTTGGATCAGTTAATACTGAAATAAACGGTAAACCTTTTTCGCTCATCTTTGCAAGCGCAGCACTTGTTTTAGCCATTTGCATTAATGACATAAGGGCTTCTTGCATACGTGCACCACCCGATGCAGAAAAACAGATAAGTGGCATATCATGCTCTAAGCATTGGTCAACAGCTTCAACAAAACGTGCACCTACTACTGACGCCATTGAACCACCCATAAATGAGAATTCAAATGCAACAGCAGCAACAGGAATGCCTTTTAAACGGCCTTTCATTGCAACAAGTGCGTCTTTTTCACCACTTGCTTTTTGTGCTTGGGTGATGCGGTCAGAGTATTTTTTAGAGTCTTTAAACTTTAATACGTCTTTTGGTTCGTGTTCAGCACCAATTTCGTGACGATCAGCATCATCTAAAAAGTTTTCTAAACGTTTACGGCCACTTAAACGCATGTGATGATCACACTTAGGACATACGTTGAGTGCTTTTTCTAATTCTGCTTTGTATAAAATTGAATCACAGTCTGTACACTTAGCCCAAACCCCTTCAGGGATTTCTTTACGACCTGATGATTTAGTCGTTTTAGGTAAGATTTTTTCTAACCAACTCATTTGCAACTCTCTTAAATGCTGTTCTGTGTCGCAGTCTGTTTAATCAAGTATGCTCGATGCACTACTTCTAGTAATTAAACAGACAGATTTTTTCAATTAAAACATGAATTACCCGTAGACGATATAAAAAACTGGTCTTAGTAGTGCAGCACTTTCAGTTAACTATCTGAATCAGGTAAAAACAGAGGTCCTAATGGTGTTTTAGGAATACCAAAGTGTTCAGGGTAATCCACATCCACTAAGTAAAGACCAGCAGCCTTTGCTGTGGCACTTGCCTTAGCGCGTTCTTTTAAATCAAGTAATTCTTTTAACCAGACTGGTTCATGTTTATGCAGACCAATATCCATCAAACAGCCAGTAATATTTCGTACCATATGATGTAAAAATGCATTCGCTTTAATATCAATTATCACATAGTCACCTTGGCGTTTTACCGACAAATGGTGAATCGTACGATTTGCTGTATTCGCTTGGCAATGCAGTGCCCTAAAAGAGGTAAAGTCATGCTCACCAATTAAATACTGACAGGCTTCTTGCATTTTAGTTTCATCGAGAGGGTGATGAAAATGCGTCACCCCTTCGCTCATGATTGCACCGCGATAGGTGTAATTATAAATAACGTAACGATAGCGACGAGCTGTGGCGCTAAAACGAGCATGAAAATCTTCACTGACAGGCTCGGCAAACCGAATAGAAATATCTTTCGGTAACAGGGTATTCATGCCCATTGTGAATGCAACCATTTCACGTTCTGCATGAGTGTCAAAGTGAACCACTTGCCCTGTGCCGTGAACACCAGCATCAGTGCGGCCAGCACATACGATTTCGACTGGGTGATTACAAATCCGCGACAACGCCGTTTCTACTTCTTGCTGTACGCTATTGACATGTGATTGACGTTGCCAACCACTGTAACGGGCGCCGTTGTACTCTACTCCAAGTGCTACTCGCATAATGACCTATTTACCTACTGTGCTAAATGACGGGGCATTTTATGCGATCTGCTCGCGCAATAAAAGCACCCTTGTACTTCACCCTACTAGCACGATTAGTTTTTAATCGTCCTCGACGCTGTCTAAGCCCTTGGTACCTTCTTTAGCGCGAAGTTTGTGATGAATAGCTGACTTAATCAACATGTAACCACTGATAGGTGCAGTGATCAGTAAGAAAATTGAAATTAGGATCTCTTTAACGCTCACTCCATCATGGTGATAGCTAAAATACACCATTGCAGCGATAAGTAATGATGCCATTCCTAAAGTAGTGGCTTTAGTTGGCCCATGTAAACGCATAAAAAAGTCTGGCATTTTCACTAAACCAATCGAACCAATCAAAATAAAGCAACCACCAATTAACAGTAAGATTGATACAATCCATTCACTCATTATTTGTTACCTTATTCAATAATATCGCCGCGCAGCAAATACTTACATACTGCAACGGTACTAACAAAACCAAGCATGGCAATTAATAAAGCGGCCTCAAAATAAAGCCCGGTATCCATACTCATGCCATAAAGAATTATCAGCGCAATGGTGTTAATAAACATCGTATCTAGCGCTAATATACGGTCAGGTACCGATGGACCCACTATTAAGCGCCATAAATTTAGTAATAACGAGATGGCGATCATCGCATAGACAATTAAAAATACGGTATCTAGCATCTAAAAATCTCCTTAAGCGGTGCTTCATAGCGCTGCTTAATAGTATTAATTAACGCCTGTTCATCTGCTAAATCGAGCACATGGATCAGTAAATAGCGCTGCTCAATTTCTTCGCCCTCTTCGAGTGACTCAGGAATAGGATAAACCTCTGCACTCACAGTGCCTGGGGTTAGTGACACAGTGCTTGCCAAAATAGTGATTGGCATTTCATGACTTAAATCAAGTGGTACTTTTATAAAGCCCGGACGCAACTTTTTAGTCGGCCCGAGTATTAAAAGAGCAACTTGTAAATTGGCAGTGACAATATCGTACAACACTAAAAGTAAGTACTTAAACGCCAATCCTGGTCTAACAATAAGGGGCTGTGGATCGCGAAATGGAAAAGTGATCCACGGAATTGTTATAGCAAAAAAAGTAGCTAACAGCAGATGCCCTGGCGACACGCTATTATTGAGTAATAACCAAACAACAAAAAGTAATACACTACGAAATGGAGTCGGTAGCCAACGAAAACGAGCTTCTAAACGCATTATTGGCCTCCTTGTAATACATTCTGAATGCCTTGGTTTATATCAAACAATTGCTCAGAGGTTGCTAGCATATATTCCGATATTGGCCCTGCAAAAATAACCATTAACGGCGAGCATGCTAACAGCACAATGACCGCAGTCACTTGTAAAGGGTGTGCTTTTACGCCCTCAATTGCTTCACTATCTTTATATTTGTGATCCCAAAAAAGGCTTGTACCAGCACGCGATATCGCAACCAACAGTGCCAAGCTAGATAAAATATAAATAGGCCAAAACAACATGGCTTTTTCGCTATCTAGAGTACTCTTCAAAATCCAAATTTTACCGACAAAACCTGACAATGGTGGCATACCCACCACGGCAAGTGCCGCAATCACAAAACAAATACCTAACAAGAATGGCTGAGCAACTGCACGCCCCGCAACTAATCGGTCAGCGACCTTACCGCGCTGCTGCGCAATTAAATCAGCCAATAAAAACAGGACAGCACAAATTAAAGTTGAATGAACTAAATAGTAGAGTAACGCAGCTGTGACAGAGACATTTTGAATGGCCACCAACGCAACGAGAGTACCAACCGACACCACCACCAAGTTGGCAATCAACTTACGAAAATCTTGGCTAGCTAATACACCAATAGCGCCCATCACAATTGTCGCCAGTGCTAAGCCCCACAACCAAGGCTGTGCCATATGAGCAAGCTCACCTGCATTCTCACCAAATATAACGGTGTATACACGCAGCATGGCATAGACACCTACCTTAGTCATAATCGCAAATAATGCAGCCACCAATGGCATTGCACTTGCGTAAGTATTCGGTAGCCATAAATGTAAAGGTAAGAGCGCGCCCTTTAGTGCAAACACGACAATCAGTAACAAGCCACCTATTTTCGCAAGGTATACATCATCACCTTTTAGTAAGGGGACTTTTTGTGCTAAATCTGCGATATTTAATGTTCCTAGGACACCATATAGAATACCTAACGCGATTAAGAATACACTTGAACCAATTAGGTTTAATATCACGTACTGCAGTGCTGCTCGTGTTTTGTGTTTGTCACCGGCATGCATCAATAGCGAATAAGAGGCAATCAGTAACACCTCAAAAAATACAAATAGGTTAAACACATCACCAGTTAGAAAAGCACCATTCACACCCAGAATTAAAAAATGGACTAGTGGGTGAAAAAAGCTGCCTTTTTTGTCGTCACCTGCACAGCTATAAAGCACAATCACCGCGCCCAATAGGCTCGTTAGTAGCACCAGTAATGCAGAGAGCCTATCAGCCACAAGCACAATACCAAAAGGTGCTGACCAATCACCGATAGCATAAACCAGTGATGCAGTAGTATTAACATGAAATAGCAAATAAGCACTTATTAGCAACGTAACTATCGATAAAATAACGGAAGCTACACGACGAATATGTAAGTTTTTACCGCACGGTGGCATTAATAAAATAACGCCCGCCAACATAGGGATTAAAATGGGTAAAGAAGCTAAATGCTGAATCATTTTTGCTCCTTAGATGATTTTAATAAATGACCGTCAACATGATCATTACCCAAATCAGCACGACCACGAATAGCTAAAATAACCACAAAGGCGGTCATCGCAAAACCGATAACTATAGCGGTAAGCACAAGTGCCTGCGGTAATGGATCCGCATACTCACTAGCACTGCCTAGTACTGCAGCTTTATTAATCGTTAAGCGACCTGACGAGAATAAAAATAGGTTAACCGCGTACGATAACATGGTTAAACCAAGCACAACCGGAAAGGTACGTGCTCTTAATATTAAGAAAATCCCGCATGCAACCAGCACGCCCACGCATGATGCGTACAATACTTCCATTAAATATTTACCTCTCGCTTGGGTGTATCGGCAGTCAATTTACCTAAACTTGCCAAAATCATCAGCGTTGCACCTACAACAGTTAAATACACACCTAAATCAAATACGATAGCACTGGCAAGTTCTGTTTTGCCGACTAACGGAATATCAAAATAATCAAACCACGTTGTTAAGAACGGACGGTCAAAGAACCAACTACCCACACCTGTGAACAACGCAATGGCAATACCTGATGCAATGATTTTGCGATAATTCACATCAAATCTGTCTGCAATCCAGTGTGAACCATTTGCCATATATTGCAAAATAAACGCAATCGCTGTTACTAGACCTGCAATAAAACCACCACCCGGTAAATTGTGACCTCGTAAGAAAATATAAGCAGACACCAATAATGCCAGTGGTAATAGACTTTGCGAAATACTCGACAGTAAGATTGGATAACGCTCTCTAGCCCATGGGCGCCCTTCGCTATCACTTGCCGGCATAAACAATGGCAGATTAATAAGTAATTTATAAATACCTAATGCGGCAATACCCAGTACGGTTATTTCACCAAGGGTATCAAAGCCCCTGAAGTCAACTAAAATCACGTTTACAACGTTAGTACCGCCACCGCCAGTTTTAGCATTGGCAATAAAGAAATCAGAAATTGATTCAAGCGGTCTGGTCAACAGCGCGTAGCAGATACTGGCCACAACAACCCCAACAGCAGAGGAAATCCCTAAGTCACGCAAGACACGCAATGAACTAGATTCTTTAGGGGTACGCTGCGGTAAAAAGAATAATGCGAGCATCAGTAGCATCACAGTGACAACTTCAACTGTTAACTGAGTCAGTGCTAAGTCTGGCGCAGAGAATCGAGTGAAAGCTACAGATACCATCAGGCCTACAATTGAAATCATAATCAAAGATATCATTCGCGAACGATGCCAAATAACAGTGACAAGCGCACCGATAATTAACAGACCCGCGCCAATGGCGTTATGAAAATCAATAGGTGTTAATTCACTTGTGCCCGCGAGTTGTTGCATCTCAAACAATGGCCAACCAGCACACATCAGAACAACCACAATCATTACAAAAGCGTATCGTTGCAATGAACCATTTTCAATACGGTTAACTTTAGCTTGTGACCACTTGATCACAGAATACAGGCCTCGTTCAAAGCCTTTTTTAGCATTTAATGTCGGTAATGAAGCTTGGAAATGGAACAGGTGCTTACGTTGCACATAGATAAGCACACCGCAGCAAGTCGCAATAAAGCTCATTAATAAAGGTAAATTAAAGCCATGCCATACCGAGAGCTTATAATCTGGAGCTGCATCACCAAGTACCGCATACGAAGCAGACGCTAAAATATCGCTCACAGCAAAGTGAGGGAACATACCCACTAATAAACATAACACCACTAAAATTTCGATTGGCACACGCATGTAACGTGGTGGTTCGTGTGGCTGTTTAGGTAAATCAATCGGGTCACCATTAAAGAACACGTCATGAATAAAACGTGCAGAATAAGCGACCGATAAGGCACCAGCTATAGTTGCTAAAACCGGAATGAGCCACGACATCGAACCTAGTACTTGCTGATGCAAGGTTTCAGCAAAGAACATTTCTTTCGATAAGAAACCATTTAACAATGGCACACCAGCCATCGCAGCCGCAGCAACCATTGCAAGCGTGGCAGTATAAGGCATAAAGCGCCACATACCGTTTAGTTTGCGCATGTCACGAGTACCCGTTTCATGATCAATAATACCGGTTGCCATAAACAATGAGGCTTTAAACGTTGCATGGTTAATAATATGGAAAATCGCTGCAACCGTGGCAAGTTCAGTATCTAAACCAAGTAATAACGTGATAAGACCCAAATGACTGATGGTTGAATAAGCAAGTAAACCTTTTAAGTCATGCTTGAATAATGCGATATAAGCGCCAACCAATAAAGTAGCAAGACCAGTCATAGCAACCAAGATAAACCACGTATCAGTGCCTGCTAATGCTGGGTAGAAACGGGCAAGCAAAAAGATACCAGCTTTAACCATGGTAGCTGAATGTAGATAGGCACTGACAGGTGTAGGTGCAGCCATTGCATGCGGCAACCAAAAATGAAACGGGAATTGCGCCGATTTAGTAAACGCCCCCAAAAGCACCAATACTAACGCTACTTCGTAGAGCGCATGAGATTGAATTAGTGCTTTACTCGCTAAGATAACATCCAGATCATAACTACCAACGATGTCACCAATCAATAATAAGCCTGCCAATAGCGCAAGACCGCCCGCCCCTGTAATGGCAAGCGCCATGCGTGCCCCCTTACGGGCTTCAGATTTATGCCACCAATAGCTAATAAGCAAAAAGGAACTAATACTGGTAAGCTCCCAGAATAGCCAAAGCTGGATAACATTATTCGACATTACTATTCCGACCATCGCGGTCATAAATAGCATTAAGTAGCAATAAAGCTTAGGCAGGGAGTCGTTATTACTTAAATAATAACGCGCATAGAAAATCACTAAGGTACCAATACCTAAGATCATGTATAAAAAGAGTAAGGTTAAACCATCAAGTCTAAAAGACACTTGCATGTTTAATAACGGGATCCACTCTGCGCTGTAGCGAATCATTTCACCAGAAAATACCGCAGGTGTGTACGAGAATACTATTCCAAGGGCAAGCAAAGGCGCTAGCATAGTCAAAGCGGTACTTTGATTACGCGTTAGTTTTGAGGTGCAGGATGAAATAACACTGCCGATTAAGGATAACAGGGGTATCCAGAGCAAAGTCATAATTAAGAGCCTTTTAGTGTCATAAGAATATCAATACTGCTGCTAGTTATAATTAGTTGCGTACTGTTCATTTGGATGGTTAAAAGTTGGCTTCAAAAAAAGCTTACAATGCGTATAGTTATACTGATCAGGGGCTATTTTGTCTATAGCAGCCACACCTATTCGCACAAGTTTTAACCACTTCACATACTAAAATAGCAATAAATTGACGATTAGTCAGAAAAACTATGTTTAGTTGAAGCCATTGTAATTGAAGGTTTTAAGCCCAAAAAAGCAAAGTAATCTAAAAATCGAACAGGCTTTGTTAAGGGCTGGTTAATTTGCTTTCGCCAAAGTTGTCGATACTGTTCAGACAGCCCCATTAACTGATACTGCATAATTGACCAATCAGGGCTTGGCTTATAGGCCAAATTATTATTACAAGCGATACTCTTTTGCCAGCCTACTGGAGGTTTAAGCTGACGCGCTATAAATAAATTTGGTGCAACATGACCCTGCTGCTGACATAGCCACTGCTGCTTTTGAGTTGGCAATGTGTATTCATCTTCAAAGCCATTAAAATGCATCAACTCATGTAAAAACACAGCATAAGGCTGTGTTGAATTAATATGCATTATTCCGCCACGCACGTTAGCACTGCCCTGTTCAGACATCATAACAATAAAATCAAATCCAGCGGGCCACGTGTAATCTTCTGCCTGATACCAATCACACTGCAGCACATTATCACTGCTGTTACATTGAAATTGGTCTGCTACATAAACAACTTCGCTAAAACAAAAACTGTTGAGCGAAGGTTCTGGCTTTGACTCGTAACGTTGCTTAAACAACTTCAGCGTAGCAATTCCATCAGCGTGATCAGTCATCATCAGCACATTAAAATGGCACTGTGGCTGTGCTTTCAATTCATTTAGCGATAACACAAATTGATGTTGTTCAGCATATTGAGGACTTATATTTGCTGTTGCCATGCTTTGTCGTAAATACCAAGATTGTTTGGCATTGCCATTTGGTAATTGGCCGCTACGCCACAGCATAGAAATAGCCTGCCATTGTTGATCCGCTGCCAGATGATCAGCTAAGCGTTGTTGCTGTAAAGGACTGAAGCTATCAAACCGAGTTTGCCACCATAATTGCGCAGCAGAGTAATCACCCTTTTGTAAAAATCGCATGGCAAGTTGATAGGTTGCATTAACATTTTTAAGTTCAGCAAGCCTTCGTAATTGCAGGGTTGAAAGTGTGTCCAATTGCGTGTTGAGGGCATTAGGCGCTAGGTGATAAATAGCAACGGCTTGGGAAGGTCTCTTCTGAGCGTAAAAAACGTAACTCGGAGAAAACAATGATACTGAGCTTGAAACACAGCCCAAGCTCAGTAAAGTAATAACCAGCAAATAAACACTAGCTCGCGTCTTCACCAGCCATTAACTCAAGTTCTAAGCGAGCGTATTTATATTCAACAAACTCATGCACATTGGTGGCAAGGGCAAGTCTAAAGTAATCAGCAGCCAAGTAATTATCACCTGCCGCTTGATGCATCTTAGCGAGGTAAAAATAGGCTTCACATAAGCGGTGTGCATACTCTTGTTCAGAGGTAACCCCTTCGATGATACCAGACAAGAATTCAAACTCACTGACATCGCCTAGATACAGTGCAAGTAACTGGTAACCCCATTGAGACTCGTCAACACCTTGTGCATTTGCTTTTAAGTCAATTAAGGCCTGTGCTTTATCGGCTTCTGATTGTGCTAAGTAAAGCCAAAGTACACGGTATGGGTCGCTTGGTGAGCGATTTAAAAACTGTCGCAAATCATCTTGAGCAAGTAACGGGCGATCAGCATAGTAGAGCGCAATCCCTCTGTTTAAATAAGCATATTCATGCTGCTCATTTAATTCTAGTGCTGAATCAAAAAACTCATAAGCTTGTTCATACTGTTGCATGAGTGTGTGGTGAATACCTAAAAAGTTATACACCTCAGCTAAATCAGGTTTAAGCTTAATCGCACGGTTAAAATCGATACGTGCCAGTGTCGACATGCCTAAGCTGTCAAATAATACACCGCGGTCATAATAAAGTTTGGCTTGTTGTTCTGCACTCAAATCTGCACGATTTAAAAGTTCAGAGTAGCGCGCAATCGTAATTTCATTGCGGAAATCAGGCAGTAGCGGCGCAGTAAATGGAACATTAACAATCGGAACTGACTCAGGTTGTGAGGTTGTTTGACACGCACTTAAAGAAAAAATAGCCACTGCGGTCAATGCTAAGTGTTTAAAAATCATTAAATTCCTTAATACCTGAATTTTCTGTAGACAAAATCGAAGCTAATAGGTTTCATTAAAGCATAAAAAAAGGGGCTAAACAGCCCCTTTTTCTTATAACCAGCAAATAACTGGCTACTCAATCATCATTAAGCGTCTTTTGGCTCTTCAGCTTTTTCTTCAGCAGCTGGTTCCATTGCTTCTTTGATGCTTAAACGTACACGACCTTGGCGATCAACTTCAAGAACTTTAACTTTAACTTCTTGGCCTTCGCTTAGGTGGTCTGTTACGTTGTTAACACGCTCAGTGCTGATTTGTGAAATGTGCACTAGACCGTCTTTACCTGGAAGGATATTAACGAACGCACCAAAATCAACGATACGTACAACTTTACCAGTGTAGATTGCACCTACTTCTAGTTCAGCAGTTAATTGCTCAATACGCTTAATAGCTTCGTTTGCACTCATGCCATCAGTTGCAGCGATCTTGATTGTACCGTCATCTTCGATTTCAATCGTTGTGCCAGTTTCTTCAGTAAGTTGACGGATAGTTGCGCCACCTTTACCGATAACTTCAGCGATTTTCTTCGCAGGGATTTGCATTGTGTAGATGCGTGGTGCGAACTGAGATAACTCTTCAGAAGGAGCAGAAATCGCTTCGTCCATAACACCTAAGATGTGTAAACGTGCAGCTTTCGCTTGTTTAAGCGCGATTTGCATGATTTCTTTAGTGATACCTTCGATCTTGATATCCATTTGTAGTGCTGTGATACCGTTTGAAGTACCCGCTACTTTAAAGTCCATATCACCTAAGTGATCTTCATCACCTAAGATGTCAGAAAGAACAACGAAATCGTCGCCTTCTTTAACTAGACCCATCGCAATACCAGCAACAGATGCTTTGATTGGTACACCAGCGTTCATAAGTGCTAGTGATGTACCACATACTGATGCCATAGACGATGAACCGTTTGATTCAGTGATTTCTGAAACAACACGGATTGAATATGGGAAGTCAGCTAATGTTGGTAATACCGCAGCAATACCACGCTTAGCTAGGTTACCGTGACCGATTTCACGACGCTTAGGAGAACCTACAAAACCTGTTTCACCTACGCAGAACGGAGGGAAGTTATAGTGAAGCATGAAGTGATGCTTGTTAGTACCAGTTAAGTCGTCGATTAACTGTGAATCACGCTCAGTACCAAGTGTTGCAGTCACAAGTGCTTGCGTCTCACCACGAGTGAAGATTGCAGAACCGTGAGTACGTGGTAAAACACCCGTCATTACGTCTAGTGCACGAACCATGTCTGGTTCACGACCATCGATACGCTTTTCACCAGCGATGATACGGCCACGAACGATTTCTTTTTCTAACGAACCGAATAGTTTGCCAACTTCTTGTGTATCTAGCTCTTCGCCTTCAGCAAGTTCCGCTGTTAATTTAGCAACAACTTCTTCTTTTGCAACACCAAGTGCTTCTTTACGCGCTACTTTGTCAGTGATGCGGTAAGCTTCACCTACTTTTTCAGCAGCGATTGCAGAGATTTTCTCAGCAAGAGTTACGTTTTTCTCTGGTGCAGTCCAATCCCAAGCTGGTTTACCAGCTTCTGCTTTGAACTCGTTAATTGCGTTGATGATAGCTTGAGATTGCTCATGACCATAAACAACCGCACCTAACATGACGTCTTCAGATAGTGTTTCAGCTTCTGATTCAACCATAAGTACTGCGTTATCAGTACCTGCAACAACTAGGTCTAATTGGCTTTCTTCAAGCTCAGCTAGGGTTGGGTTAAGTACGTATTCACCGTTGATGAAACCAACACGTGCTGCACCGATAGGACCATTAAATGGAATACCAGAGATAGCAAGTGCTGCTGAAGTACCAATCATAGCAACCATGTCAGGTTGGATTTCTGGGTTAACAGAAACAACAGTCGCGATTACTTGTACTTCGTTTACGAAACCGTCTGGGAAAAGTGGACGAATCGGACGGTCGATTAGACGAGCGATAAGTGTTTCGCCATCGTTTGGACGACCTTCACGCTTAAGGAAACCACCAGGGATACGACCCGCAGCGTACATACGCTCTTGGTAGTTAACTGTTAGTGGGAAGAAGTCTTGACCTGGTTGTGCATCACGCTTACCAACAACAGTAACTAATACTGAAGTGTCGCCAATGCTTGCTAGTACTGCGCCGTCAGCTTGACGAGCGATAGCACCTGTTTCTAGAGTCACAGTGTGTTGACCTAGTTGAAATTCTTTAATAATTGCTTGCACTTAAAAATGTCCTTTAAATGTAAAAGCAACTCAGAGCAGTGCTCCGAATTGGTAAAAAATAGTCCATCAAAGTACCAATTACAGTACTTAATTAAACTTAAGAAAAATTAATTAAGTACTACAATTGGCAATGATGTTTTTTCAATCACTTAGCAGATTTGCCTACTAAGATGTGCGCTAGTATACCTTTCATAAGCGCACAAAAAAAGGGGCTATATAGCCCCTTTTCTCGTAATCTAGTTCTTAGCGACGTAGGCCAAGCTCTTGGATTAACGCAGTGTAACGTGCAATGTCTTTACCTTTAAGGTAATCAAGCAGTTTACGGCGTTGGCTTACTTTGCGTAAAAGACCACGACGTGAGTGGAAGTCGTGCTTGTGATCAGCAAAGTGACCTTGAAGCTTGTTGATATCGAAAGTTAGAAGTGCAACTTGTACTTCAGGTGAACCAGTGTCGCCTTCAGCGCGTGCAAATTTAGCGATGATTTCAACTTTTTCTTGATTGCTTAGTGACATAGTAACTCCAAAAATTAATTTAAATTGTGTTTTAGCCGATCACTAATTCAGCCAAAACGATTGAGCGGGCGTATTCTACCAGCTTTAGTAATAACTACAAGGTAATCTTTACTCAGGCAATTGATTTGATAAACCGCGCTTTGATTTTAGGTGCCCATCTTTATGGCGCTCACCAGTGCCGATAAACACGCCATCAGCCATAACTTTTACCACGCCATCAGGCACAGGTTTACCAATTACCACCGTTTGACCATGGCTAAACGCCACGCCCTGCTCTTGTGTAATTTCAATCACAGGTAAATCAACCAGTGCGGTATCCATTGGCAAAAGTAGCTCATCTAGGTAGCTTGAAGGTGCCACATCATCTGCTTTTGCTTGCTGTAGCTTTTCTTCAAGTTGCTCAAGAGTGACCATTTTCTCACTAGGATAATGGCCCACAGCACTGCGATGTAACATGATAACATGCGCACCACAGCCTAGCTTTTCACCTAAGTCGTCAACAATTGTACGAATATAGGTACCTTTAGACACATGCGCCGTCATTTGTACTTCGTTGTTCGCTTCGTCAAACTCATCAAGCGTTAAACTAAATACATTAATTTTTCGACACTTGCGCGGCACTTCAATGCCCTCTCGCGCATATTTATACAAAGGCTGACCTTGGTATTTAAGCGCTGAATACATTGAAGGATATTGATCCGACTCACCTATAAAACTGGCAATTTGCTCAGCTAATTGCTCACGCGTAACTGATACTTCACGCGTCTCAACGATTTCACCATCTGAATCAGAGGTGGTAGTTCGCTCGCCAAGTTTTGCGCGTACAACATAAGTTTTGTCTGTATCAAGCAAAAACTGGGTAAACTTAGTCGCTTCACCAAAACAAATTGGCAGCATACCCGTCGCGAGCGGATCAAGCGCACCTGTATGGCCTGCTTTTTGTGCAAAGTAAATACCCTTTGCCTGCTGCAATGCTTTGTTTGATGAAATACCTTGCGGCTTATTAAGTAATAAAATGCCGTCAATAGCACGACCTTTACTGCGTCTAGCCATTAGTCTTTAGTGCCTTCTTCGCTATCATCTTCGTTTACATGCTTGGCATTATCTTCACGAATAACTGAGTCAACCAAGTTTGAAATACGCATACCTTCCATTAGCGAGTTGTCGATTACAAATCGTAACTCAGGCATGATGCGCGCACGAATGCGTTTACCTAATAAAGAACGAATATAACCCGTTGCTTCATTTAAGATTTTAGCGCTTTGCTTGGCTTTATCTTCATCATCAGTATTAAACACTGTGATAAATACTTTTGCATAAGATAAGTCGCGAGATACCTCAACCGCAGACACTGTCACCATGCCTAAGCGTGGATCTTTGATTTCGCGTTGAAGAATAACAGCAATCTCTTTTTGAATTTGCTGAGCAACACGATCAGTGCGAGAAAATTCTCTCATTTCATTTCACTCTAAAATAATAACTTATTGATGTTAAACAATAAGTTAATTTAATTACGAATACACAAATGGGGGCTAGGCCCCCATTTAAAATAGTGACTTAAACGAAATTAAAGTGAACGTTGTACTTCAACCGTCTCGAATACCTCGATTTGGTCGCCAACTTTAACATCGTTGTAGTTCTTAACGCCGATACCACATTCCATACCGTTACGTACTTCTTGTACGTCATCTTTAAATCGACGTAGTGACTCAAGTTCACCTTCATAGATAACCACGTTATCACGAAGTACACGGATAGGCGCGCTACGCTTAACGATACCTTCAGTAACCATACAACCTGCGATTGCACCAATCTTAGGTGACTTGAACACGTCACGAACTTCAGCAAGACCAATGATCTCTTGCTTAAATTCTGGAGCAAGCATACCTGACATCGCTTGTTTAACTTCTTCAATCAGGCTGTAGATTACGCTGTAGTAACGTAAGTCTAGGTTTTCTGACTCAATCACTTTACGAGCTGAAGCATCAGCACGTACGTTAAAGCCAACAACGATTGCGTTAGATGCCGCAGCAAGCGTTGCATCAGTTTCAGTGATACCACCTACACCTGAACCAACAATCTTCACTTTAACTTCATCAGTAGAAAGCTTAGTTAGTGAATCAGCAATCGCTTCAATCGAACCTTGTACGTCAGCTTTAAGTACGATGTTAACTTCTGAAACATCGCCTTCCGTCATGTTAGTAAACATGTTTTCAAGCTTCGCTTTTTGTTGACGAGCAAGCTTCACTTCACGGAATTTACCTTGACGATAAAGTGCTACTTCACGCGCTTTACGCTCATCTTTAACAACAGTAGCTTCATCACCTGCAGCAGGGATACCAGATAGACCTAAAATCTCAACTGGGATAGATGGACCTGCAGACTTGATGTCTTTACCGTTCTCATCTTTCATCGCACGTACACGGCCATATTCAAGACCACAAAGTACGATATCACCTTGGTTAAGCGTACCAGACTGAACTAGGATTGACGCAACTGGACCACGGCCTTTATCAAGACGTGATTCAATTACAACACCTGCCGCCATGCCTTCTGCTGGTGCAGTAAGTTCTAAGATCTCAGCTTGCATTAATACAGCTTCAAGTAAGTCATCGATACCTAAACCAGTTTTTGCAGAGATGTGTACAAATTGCGTATCACCGCCCCACTCTTCAGGGATAACGTCTAACTGAGCTAACTCGTTCTTAACGCGATCTGGGTCGATACCTTCTTTGTCCATCTTGTTAACTGCGATGATTAAAGGAACGCCTGCAGCACGGGCGTGCTGAACCGCTTCTTTAGTTTGTGGCATTACACCATCATCCGCAGCAACTACTAGAATTACGATATCTGTTGCTTTCGCACCACGAGCACGCATTGATGTAAACGCGGCGTGGCCCGGAGTATCTAAGAACGTGATCATGTGACCATTTGTTTCAACGTGGTATGCACCAATGTGCTGCGTAATACCACCGGCTTCGCCAGAAGCTACTTTTGCTGAACGAATGTAATCAAGTGTTGACGTTTTACCGTGGTCAACGTGACCCATTACTGTCACAACCGGTGCACGAGGAATGGCTTTACCTTCTTCGCTACGGTCGTTTAGTACTTTCTCTTCTAATTCGTTTTCTTTAACGATGATAACCTTGTGGCCCATTTCTTCAGCAACTAGTTGTGCTGTTTCTTGGTCGATCACTTGGTTGATGGTAACCATGTCACCCATCTTCATCATTGTTTTAACAACTTCAGCACCTTTAACCGCCATACGTGATGCAAGCTCTGCAACAGTGATTGTTTCACTGATACGAACTTCGTTTTTCACGTCAGCCGTTGGTTTTTGGAAACCATGTTGTAAAGACGTTGGTGCTTTAAGCTTGCCTTTTTTGCCTTTAGGACCAACAGGCATTTTCTCTTTTTGAGGTCCTTTTTTCTTTTTCTTACGACGAGCGCTTTGCTCTTCACGTGCATCAGACTCATCTTCTGCTTCACGTGCGTAAGTTGAAGTTGTAAGGTGGTGATCAGCGTTTTCTTCACGCTGCTTACGCTCTTCTTCTTCCTTTTTCCAGCGAGCTTCATTTTCTTCAGCTAGCTTTCTTGCCTCTTCTGCTTGACGTTTCGCTTCTTCTTCAGCTTTTCTCAATGCGGCCTCTTCTGCTTCTTTTTGCAGACGCTCAGCTTCGGCGCGATCTTTTTCAGACTTAGCACTTTGCTCTGGGGTCATCTGCTTCTGTTTCGCTTTACGCTCAGCTTCAGCTTTGCGTTTAGCCTCTTCTTTGGCTTTACGGTCAGCTTCTTCTTTCGCTTTACGTTCTGCCTCTTGTTTCGCTTTAAGCTCCTCAGCTTCTTGCTGGGCTTTAAGCTCTGCTGCCTTACGGGCAGCTTCTTCTGCAGCTAAACGCTCTTCTTCTTGCTGTTGCTCAATGGCGCTTTTCT
Organism: Pseudoalteromonas thalassia; assembly: GCF_049257215.1. Lineage (NCBI taxonomy): Bacteria > Pseudomonadati > Pseudomonadota > Gammaproteobacteria > Alteromonadales > Pseudoalteromonadaceae > Pseudoalteromonas > Pseudoalteromonas thalassia. The sequence goes on along the minus strand of NZ_JBMMUE010000001.1, from coordinate 303,171 downwards.
TAACATAAGTACGAGTTTTACGTACTTCAACTTGGACAGACTTTGCTTTACCTGTTGAGCCAGTCACGCTAAGCGTGCTTTTGCTTTTACGTTGCAAAGTCATGCGGGCTGGGCCTTCAGAACCCGTACCGCCATGCTGCTTGCTCAAGTGGTCAAGTAACGTCGACTTTTCAGACTCAGTTACCATATCACCTGCTTTTTTAGAAATACCGGCTTGCTCAAGCTGCTGTAGTAGTTTATCAACAGTTGTACCAATATCTCCGGCTAGTTTTTCAACATTTACTTCTGCCATAGTGTGTAATACCTCCGTTAATAAATTACTCTTCTGCGAACCAACAAATGTTACGCGCAGCCATAATTAGCTTGCCAGCTTCTTCTTCTGAAAGTTCAGTGATATCCACTAACTCATCAATACCTTGCTCTGCTAAATCTTCTAGTGTTACTACACCTTTACTTGCCATAACAAATGCAAGGTGACGCTCAAGACCTTCAAGTGCAAGTAAGTCCTCTGCAGGTTCTGCACCTTCAAGGCTTTCTTCTGTCTTAAGCGCTTTTGTTGTTAACGCGTCTTTTGCACGTGAACGTAAGATATCAACTGTTTCTTCATCTAAACCGTCGATTTCTAAGAATTCTGATGCTGGAACGTAAGCAACTTCTTCAAGTGTTGAGAAACCTTCGTTGATAAGTAATGTTGCAAACTCATCATCAATATCTAGGTACTCAGTGAATAAGTTGATTAGTTTATCAGACTCAGCTTCATTCTTTTCACGCATTTCATCAACTGTCATTACGTTTAATTCCCAGCCAGTTAATTGGCTAGCAAGACGTACGTTCTGACCGTTACGACCGATTGCTTGCGCTAGGTTATCTGCTTCTACAGCGATATCCATTGAATGCGTGTCTTCGTCCATTACGATTGACGCAACTTCTGCTGGTGCCATCGCATTAATAACGAATTGAGCTGGGTTGTCATCGTAAAGAACGATATCAACACGCTCACCGCCAAGCTCTGTAGAAACAGCTTGTACACGTGCACCACGCATACCAACACACGCACCCACAGGGTCAATACGTTTGTCGTTTGATTTAACAGCGATCTTTGCACGAGAACCAGGATCACGCGCCGCGGCACGTAATTCAATCATTTCTTCGCCAATCTCTGGCACCTCAATGCGGAATAACTCCATTAGCATCTCAGGCTTAGAACGTGTAACGAACAATTGTGCTCCACGTGCTTCTGGTTTTACTTCGTAAAGTAAACCACGAATACGGTCACCCGGACGGAAGTTTTCACGCGGTAGCATGTCGTCACGGTAAATAACCGCTTCAGCATTGTTACCTAGGTCAAGGATAATAGCGTCACGTGTTGCTTTTTTTACAACACCTGTTACTAATTCACCTTGTTGATCTTTATATTCTTCAACAACAAGTGCGCGCTCAGCTTCACGTACTTTTTGCACGATAACTTGCTTCGCCATTTGCGTTGTAATACGGTCAAATTTAATTGATTCGATTTGCTCTTCAACGTAATCACCAAGTTGTAAAGACGGGTCTTCAACTTGTGCTGCTTCTAATGTGATTTCGCTGTAAGGATGTTCTAATGAACCATCTTCAAGAACTTCTGCAATTTTCCAACGACGGAATGTATCGTAATTACCTGTTTTACGATCAATTGCTACGCGAACATCAATTTCGCCATCGTGTTTTTTCTTTGTAGCAGTCGCTAATGCGAACTCTAACGCTTCAAAAATCTTTTCTTTTGGAACCGCTTTCTCATTGGAGACGGCTTCAGCAACCAATAATATTTCTTTTGCCATGGGTTATGCCTCGCTTGCCCTATTCCTTCGCACTCGAATTAAAACTTTGCGATGATGTTCGCACGTTCGATATTACTAAGCATAATCATATGCTCAGTGCCATCTGCCGAAAGTGTGATCATATCACTGCTAACTGATACTAAGTCGCCTTTAAAGTTACGACGACCATCTTGTGGAAGCTTAGTACGCACGCGTACTTCTTCTCCTTGCGCCTTCTCGTAATGATCTTGTTTGAATAATGGACGATCAACACCAGGAGACGACACTTCCAAATCATATTCATTTGTAATTGGATCTTCGACATCCAAAATTGCGCTAACTTGACGACTTACGTCGGCACAATTGTCAACCGTAATCCCTGCATCGTGATCAATATAAACACGTAATGTAGAGTGGCGACCAGCTTGCACAAACTCAAGACCATGTAACTCAAAGCCTAACATTTCTACGGCTGGTGAGAGCATGGTTACTAAATCTTGCTCAAGTTTTGTCACGAAAATCCTCCATACAAACAAAAAAAGGGCATAAAGCCCTGAAATACTGAGTTTAATGATGATTAAAACACATCATGCTAGACCAGATACAACAACGCCCCGAACCAAGCGGGGCGTCACACCTAAAGCATAAAACTGTGTGGCCTAGGGCCAAGCTTGGTTGCGAGTCAAATATCTGACTAAATTAAACTAGATAGCCTAAACGCAAAACGCGCATTACCCAGAATGCGCGACTTCATACAGTAAATTAATTACTGAGCACACTAAGCACATTTAAAATGCCTTAGTATGTAGTTGGTTGCGGGAGCCGGATTTGAACCGACGACCTTCGGGTTATGAGCCCGACGAGCTACCAGGCTGCTCCATCCCGCGCCAATCGATATTAAAGTAAATTACTTAATATCATCTAATCGAGTATTAACACCTCAATTCAATGGCGGCCATTATAAGCATGTAGCGCTCAATTAGCAACCTTCCAGCATGAATTAGTTAGACTATTTTTTACCTAAAAATTTTATGACAGCATTGTCATAAAATTTATTGTTTTATTAAATCTGGTCTATATTAAGTCATATAATAAGAACAACCTATAGCCAAGACTATATAAGTGAGCTGCGATGAGTTTATCCACTGCACAAAAAAGGCTTTTACAGCAAAACATTAAACATTTAAAACCTAATTTCCATCAATTTACTTTACAGTTCCACACACTGGCCAATAAGCATAGTTTACACATGACCCTGCCCAGTCAAGAAAGTATTAATAGGCGTAGTTATCTGCTTTTTTGTGCTTTGAATAAAGTTGTCATGCACTTAGATGATTTGAAACAAGTAACACCTTTCATAGAATACTTAGCCAACAACCTCAGTTTTTTAAACGTAACAAGTCAAGATATAGATAATTTAACGAATGCTTTTATGAAAACCGTTGAATCAATGCAAGAACCTATGAGTGAACAACTTAAAGATGCGTGGCAATTAGCAACTCGCCTTTTTGCAAATATCGTTAAGTGCTATTTGTTTTCATACAGCAATGTCATACCACTGCAAGATAATTTCGCAGTAAGACGAACCTCATAATTTAACCAGCTCATTACTCAATCTGTCTAATTGGCGTTGTTCTACTGCAATTAGAGTATTGTACTTTTTAGTTACTGCACTCATTTTGGCGGACAACGCATAATCTTTATTCACAGTACTAAGATTAATTGCCTGTTTATCAGCTTGCTGTTGTAATTTGGCTATCTGTTGATTCAATTCATCGTAATAGCTGTCTATCTTGTTCTTGTGTTCAGTCATTTTTCGCTTGATCTGTTCACTACGAATATAGCTATCAATCTCGGTGTTTTCAGTCTTTGATAGCGTTGACTCTAAGCTAGCTTGCTCTGCATTTAACCTATCAATATTACGTTGTTCATTATCGATTAATAAATTATAACGCTCTGAAACAGCAGTCATTTGTTCAGCTACTGCGGCTGCCTTTTTTGCTCCAAATGAAGAGCGAAAGTACTCATCTGCCTGATTATTCAATGCAGCTATTTCACTATTTAATCGCGCGGTAAAGGTATCTATCTTATCGAAATGCTCAGCCTTTTTCACAGCGATTTGTTTCAAACGAATATATCTATCAAGCTCATCATTTTGCTTAGCAAGTGCGACAGGTTTAGGTACTGAGTTAGGGTTAGTTTGAAGCTGATGGTCTTCGATAACTATCAGCTTTGCATCAACACCACATGGTTGCTGACTAAATTCAACAGTACCATCATGCTCGCACTTGTAAATGGCCGCATTTGCAATTGAACTTGCCAACACCCCTGTGATGGCAATTACTAATTGAATGACATTATTATTCATATTTCACCTTCCGTAGTGGTGCACATCAATTAAATGGTAACACCCTAATAGCTATTCATACTCTATAATAGATCGATATTCAGGTTTACGTCGTAAAGAATAATTTACCTCAGACTGGGTATACACAGCGTGCAATTTTCTACCATCCGATTTATTTTTGGCGACCAGCTAAACGCCAACCACAGCTGGTACAAAGAGCAAGATCAACAACATATACTATATGTTGTTGCCGAATTAAAACAAGAAACAAACTATGTGAAGCACCATATCCAAAAGGTAGCTGCATTTTTCGCAGCCATGGAAAACTTTGCTAAGGCGCTTGATAAAGTCGGGTTAAATTGCCTACACCTTACGCTTGATGATACAAAAGATGACAGCACCTTGTGTGAATTATTGACCCGACTGGCCAAACACTATCAATGCAGCACTATTGAATATCAATACCCTGATGAGTTCAGACTAAGAAAACAAATGTCAGAATTTGCTGAGCAAAGTGATTTAGACGTCAAAAGCTATGATACAGAGCACTTTCTACTGCCGTTTGAAGATATAATTACGCACTTTAAAAAAGATAAACACGTCAAAATGGAATTTTTCTATCGTGCAATGCGAAAGCGCTTTAATATTCTCATAGACGACGATAACCAACCTTGCGGTGGGCAATGGAATTTTGACCAGCAAAACAGAAATAAGTTAAAACAAAACGACCTTGATAAAATCCCAGCTCCATTATGTTTTAGCCATGACGTGAGCCACATCTTAAAACGTATCGAAAAACATAAAGTAAATACCTTCGGCGAATGCGGAAAAACTTTGCTGTGGCCAACTACACGTAATGATGCCAAACAACTGCTGCGTTTTTTTTGTGAAAACCTGCTGCCCCATTTTGGCCAATTTCAAGACGCAATGACCTGCAATTCACAGCATCAATGGTCTTTGTATCATAGCCGCTTGTCATTTGCTCTTAACACCAAGATGCTACATCCGATGCAAGTCATTAAACAAGTGTTAGACACCTACGAGCAACATACTGATGATATAGATATTGCGCAAGTTGAAGGATTCATTAGACAAATCCTCGGCTGGCGCGAGTATGTAAGAGGGATTTACTGGCAGAATATGCCTCAATACAGTGAAAAAAATCACTTAAATGCACAGCGTTCCCTGCCAGAGTATTTTTGGCATGGTAAAACAAACATGAATTGTATGCAGCATGCCATCAAACAAAGCCTTGAAACAGCTTATGCCCATCACATACAACGCTTAATGGTCACTGGGAATTTTTGCTTATTGACCGCAATCGAGCCAACTGAAGTTGATGCATGGTATCTAGGTATTTACATCGATGCTATTGAATGGGTTGAAATGCCCAATACTCGGGGAATGAGTCAGTTTGCTGATGGTGGGTTAATTGCCACTAAACCCTATGCTGCTAGTGGCAATTACATTAATAAAATGAGTGATTACTGCAAACACTGCAGCTACAAAGTAAAAGAGAAAACCACTGACGATGCGTGTCCATTTAACAGTTTATATTGGCACTTTATGTTAGAGCATGAGGAACAGTTATCGCAAAACCCTCGGATCGGTATGATCTATAAAAACTGGTATAAACAAGATGAAGCTCTTCAGCAAGCGACGCTTGAGCGAGCCAACTGGTGTTTAAATAATTTAGAAAAGCTGTAATAAAAAAGCCGCCTCAATTGAGGCGGCTTATTACTAACAAATAACTAGGGAAACAATGCTTTGTTGATAAGTATAAAATTACTTATTCTCGAGTAATTTACCATTACCAATTTCGATTTTACGTGGTTTCAGAGCTTCTGGAATTTCACGTTGTAAATCGATACTTAGTAAGCCGTTTTCAAGGTCAGCGCCTAGTACTTTAACGTGGTCGCCTAATTGGAACTTACGTTCAAAGTTACGCTCTGCAATGCCTTGATGAATGAACTTACGCTCTGCATTGTCTTCTTTGTCAGCTTTTGTGCCACTGACTTTTAATGTGTTGTTTTCTGACTCGATGGTCAATTCACTTTCACTAAAACCGGCAACAGCCATAGTGATACGATATTTGTCTTTATCGAGTGCTTCGATGTTATACGGAGGAAAACTTGGCTGCTTGTCTGTACGAGCTGCCGCATCCATTAATGATGCTAAATGATCGAAGCCGATGAATGAACGATAAAGTGGTGATAAGTCTACTGTACGCATAATTATATCCTCATATTTAAGCGATATTTTGTTAGTGCTCTTCTATTGAACCAGCGCTAACAAAGTTAAATTAATATTATATATTTCAATTACTTTAGTTTGTTTGGGACCCATCAGGCGTCCTCACTAAACTATTTATGGGCGGGTAAATTCTTTTCAAGATTTTTAGCAAAAAAAATTGCAATTTTTTTAAAATAAATGAAAGTTAAGTGCTCTCAAACTGGTCTGAATAAGTTGATTTTAAAGGGCTAACCACGTACAAAATAACAATGAAAAAAAATCCAACTTTTTTAAAAAAATTTTTAAGTGTGCTAAAAAATGTCGTGTTAATGGCAGTCATTGTGTATGCCGTGACCACATTTCAGCAGCGAAATTTACTCTCAACTGATAAAACCCCTGCCCCCTATTTTAATTTGGCCACGTTAAAAGACCCGACAGAGCGGATGACCATTGCACAATTACAAGGAAAGCAAACAGTGGTGTATTTCTTTGCGCCATGGTGCTCAATTTGCCGCTACAGTATGCCAAATTTAGAAACTGCCTATCAGCAAGGTAAGTTAAATGCGATAGCGATTGCCCTCGATTATAAGAATATTACTGAAGTAAAACAGTTTACTGATTCACTCGAATTAACCATGCCTGTGTTACTTGGCAGTAAAAGTACAGGCCAAGATTATAAAATCAGTGCCTACCCAACTTATTATGTTATTGATGAGCAGTTGGCTATCACTGCGCATTCTATGGGTTACTCAACAGAACTTGGCCTCAGAATACGCACACTTGATTAGCTCAATCACATTTGCTGAGAAAAAATAGAACAATACAATCGATTTTATGCACTGTTTTTATTCATTTAATTCGTTAAGATGATAACCAGATAAACCATCGAGGAGAGCGATATGTTAACTGTAATTTTTGGCCGTGAAGGCTGCCCATACTGTGTACGTGCAAAAGACGTTGCTGAAAAACTAGCTAATGAGCGTGATGATTTTAAATACCGCTATATCGATATCATCAAAGAGGGGATCAGCAAAGCAGATTTAGAGCAGTCTGCTGGCAAACCTTGCCCAACCGTACCACAGATTTTTATTGACCAAGCCCACATTGGTGGCTTCACTGAGTTCGAAGCATACGCTAAAGAAAATTTAGGGTTATATCAATAAATTGTAAACGTGGTTGATTTTTACAAATTTAAATTGATTAAATTATGACCAACATCAACCACATACAAATTAGTTGTAATTTATACAAGCAATTGCCTTGTATTTCCTATACAATGCGCGCCTCTTTAAATTCGTTGAGGCGTATTAATGTCAGAACCAGTCACGTTTGAATCTCTAAATCTTTCTCCTGCAATCCTTAAAGCAGTTGAAGAGTTGGGTTACAAGACTCCATCTGAAATCCAAGCTCAATGTATACCGTTATTGCTAGAAAGAAAGGACGTACTGGGACTAGCGCAAACGGGTACAGGTAAAACAGCAGCATTTGCACTGCCGTTACTAAATAATATTGACCCGTCTGTGAAGCAGCCACAGATCCTTGTTTTAACGCCTACGCGTGAACTTGCGATCCAAGTAGCTGAGGCATTCGAACAATATGCTAAGCATACTCGTGGTGTGGAAGTTTTAGCCCTATATGGTGGCCAAAGCTACAGCATCCAACTAAGTGCACTTCGTCGTGGCGCGCAAATTATTGTTGCAACGCCGGGCCGCTTAATTGACCACATTAACCGTGGCACAATCAAGTTTGAGAGCTTACAAGCCCTTGTTCTTGATGAAGCAGACGAAATGTTACGCATGGGCTTCATTGATGATGTAGAAAGCATCATGGAGAAAACGCCACGTGAAAAGCAAACATGTCTTTTCTCTGCGACCATGCCTAAGCAAATCCAAAATATTAGCAGCAAGTACATGAATGAGCCTGAGCAAGTTCATATTTCTGCTCGTAACTCAACTGTATCAACAGTTGAGCAAGTATTTTGGAATGCACATGTGCACAAAAACAAAGCAATCGTTCGCTTCTTAGAAGCTGAAGAATACGATGGTGCAATTGTTTTCGTACGTACGCGTAACGACACGGTACAGTTAGCTGAATTACTTGAGCGCGAAGGTTTCTCTGCGGCACCACTTAATGGTGACATGAACCAACAAGCACGTGAACGTACAGTAGACCGTTTGAAAAACGGCCTAGTTGATATCGTTATTGCAACAGACGTTGCTGCACGTGGTCTTGATGTAGACCGTTTAAGCTTAGTTATCAACTACGATATCCCGCAAGACTCTGAAGCCTACGTTCACCGTATCGGCCGTACAGGTCGTGCAGGTCGTACAGGTAAAGCGATTCTTTTCGTAAAACACAACGAGCGTTATTTACTTAAAAATATCATTCGTCATACGAAATCAGAGATCGCGCAAGTTGATTTGCCAACTGCAAAAGTCGTTGAAGAAAAGCGTATTAAAGCACTTCAAGACAAGTTAACAATTGCGCTTGAAAACAAAGACATTACGTTCTTTAATCAAGTAGCTGCTAACATGGCTGAAAAACTTGAGTTAAGTACTGAAGACTTAGCAGGTGCGTTACTTTGTTTAGCGCAGCAACAATCACCAATCAAGGTTGAAGAAGTTAAAGTTCAACCGCGTGGCGAACGCAGCGAACGTGGCGACCGTCGTCGCAACGAACGTGGTGATCGTGGTGGTGAGCGTTCTGCACGCGAGCGTAAACCTCGTGAACCGCGCGAGCCGCGTGAGCGCAACAGCCGCAGCATGGGTCCTATGGATACTTACCGTATCGAAGTAGGTCGCGAGCACGGTGTACAAGTTAAAAACATTGTTGGTGCGATTGCTAACGAAGCTGATATCTCAAGCAAGTTTATTGGTGATATTCGCTTACACGACAGCCACAGCACAGTACAGTTACCACAGAACATGCCAAAAGATGTGCTTGATCACTTCCAAAAGGTATTTATCTGTAAACGTCCGATGAATATGACGCTAACACAAGATCAAGGTCCTGCTGCTCCTCGCGCAGAACGCCCAAGTGGTGACCGTGGTGATAAAAAGCGTAACTTCAAAGACCGTGGTGAAAAACGTGGTGGCCCTCGTAAAGAGCGTCGTCCAGTGAGCTTCACAGCTAACTAATGTAAGCTGTAAGCAATAAAAAAACCTTGTCATGCGAGTGACAAGGTTTTTTTGTGTCTAAAGTAAAGCTGTCAGCTACCAGACCGCAGTTTTTAAAGCCTCAAGCTGGATTGCTGAGGCTTTACAACTTAATCATTATGAACCGATGGCTGGATATGCGTAGCTTGATTGTAGACCTAGTGGGATACCTAAGCCCCAGTACGCGAGTAAGAAGATGCTCCAACCTATTAAAAAGGCGATTGAATACGGTAACATCATCGCGATTAATGTGCCGATACCTGTGCCTTTAACATACTTCTGACAGTACACTACAACCAGTGGGAAGTATGGCATCAGTGGCGTGATGATATTCGAGCTTGAGTCACCTACACGATACGCAGCTTGCGTTAAATCAGGTGAAATGCCCAGTTGCATCAACATTGGAACAAAGATTGGCCCTAACAGCGCCCATTTTGCTGAGCTTGAGCCAACAAATAGGTTCACGAATGCCGTTAAGAAGATAATACCTACCACAGTGACTGAGCTTGGCAGTGCCATTGCTTTTAGTAGCTCTGCACCTTCAATCGCAAGTAATGCGCCAAGGTTTGATTTACTAAATGCGGCAATAAATAACGCACAGAAGAACGCCATAACAATATAGTAAGCCATACCGCTCATGGCTTTACTCATGGCATCTATCATATCTTTAGAACTTTTGAAGGTACCCACTGCAAAACCGTAGACGGCACCTGGGATCCAAAACAGCAAGAAAATAAGCGGTACAATTGATTGCATTAACGGTGAGCGGAAGTTAGTTAATGAGCCATCGCTGCTTCGCATTGCTGAATCGGCTGGGGCCGAAACAAACCAAAGTAAAGCAAGGCCTGCAATCATCACTGTGCTTGCAATATAAAACGCTCGTTTTTCATCACTGCGCGCTTCATCAAAGGCAGGTAAATCTTGTGTGTCACCATCAAGTGGCGTGTTTTGTAAGCGCGGCTCGATGATTTTATCTGTGATATACCAGCCTAATAAGATAATAAATAGGCTCGAAGCCGAGGTAAAAAACCAGTTATTAAGCGGGTTTATTGCCATATCAGGATTAATAATTTGCGCCGCACTTTGGGTAAAGCTTTGTAGTAACGGGTCAATGCCTGATGGAATAAAGTTTGCGCTAAAGCCACCACTTACCCCTGCAAAGGCTGCAGCAATACCGGCAAGCGGGTGACGACCCATCGCATAGAAAATAACCCCAGCCAATGGGATAACTAATACATAACCGGCATCAGTGGCGGTATGACTGACAATCGCCACTAAAATAATAGAAGGCGTTAAAAGCTGTTTTGGCGTTACTTTTAACATTAATTTGAGGCCAGTGTTGATGAAGCCTGAATGCTCAGCAACCCCGACACCTAACATAGCAACCAGTACCACACCAAGCGGGGCGAAGCTGGTAAATGTTTTCACCATCGACGATAAGAAGGTGGCTAATGAATCACCCGCAAGTAAGTTATTTACAACTATGGCTTCGCCTGTGCGTGGGTCTATAGCGTCAAATGTGGTGCCCGAAAAGAGCCAAGATAAAAACCAAATTAATAGCATAGCGACTAAGAAGATAATCGCCGGATCGGGCAGTTTATTACCCACCCTTTCAATCGTATTTAGAAAACGTGCTATCGCACCGCTTTGTGCTTGCACATCATTATTGTTATTCATTTTCAAATTCCCTAGAAAAAATTCTCGTTAACCTTAACGTATCTAAGTAATAAGGTAAATTTTAAGTTAATAGCTTTACTGATAAAGCTAAGGTCTAGCTGTAAAAAAAGCGACACAGGTCGCTTTATAAATTTGGTTTAGATACTAAGCTAAGCTGCTAGCGCTTTAACTTCATCCCACAGACGCACAACAAGCTCTTTATCTTCTTCGTTTAGCTCACCATTGCGGTAAGCTTTAACTAAGCTTGATTCTACTTGATTGTTAAGTTCCTCAATTGACAAGTTTAATTCTTCTACTTGTGCATAACCTACCGCTAAGTCAAAGTGACCACGTAAATAGCCACCCGCAAACAGTTCGTCGTCAGTCGCTTTATCAACTAAATCATCAAAATATTGCTGCGCTGCATCAATATAACTTACTAAACTCATTGTTACTTCTCCTCTGGGTGCAGCCCATCTTGATGACCCACTGCATACATAATATGGTCATTAAAACCGGTGGTTACGCGTATATAACCACTTAATTCATCGTCTAACTCACTATCGCCGGTATCGGCAATCAGCGGTCGGCCATTTAAGGCCTGTAATTTAGTTTTAGTCGCCACTACAATAATATTGTCACGACCAATAGCACGAATAAGTGCAGGGCTTAATTGCTGATTTCCTCTGCCGAATATATGGCCTTGGCCACCAATTAAGGTAATCACTAATTTAGTCGCTTTACCTTCGGTAAGCTCAAGTAATTGCTGAGCCGTTAAATCCTGTGCAACGAGTTCTTGATCAGCCACTAAATCAACACCTAACAAGGTATTCTCAAGGCCCATTTCTTCCATTATTGCAGCCACGGTTGAACCACTGCCCATCACATATAAACAGTCTTCATCCATTTCACTAACAACATAGACCGCAATATCAGCAAGGACTAATTCATCCGTTTCTTTGCCGCCATTTTTAACTGCTTGCACATATCGCACTTCACTAGGTACTTGCATTTCACCATAGCGCTTAGCTTTTACCGTGCCTTCGCGAAATGCTTCTTCGTCGATATCCATCACATCGGCATCACCAAGGCTTACAAGCTCACCTTTTACTAGCATTTCGACAACGCGACCTGCTGCCTTTGGAGTAATCGCATAAACACCAGAGTGTATTTTACAGCCAGCAGGAATACCCAACACAGGTGTGCTATCACCAACTGCGTGACAAATGTTGCGAGCAGTGCCGTCACCACCAGCAAATAAAATAAGATCGACACCTTGCTCGACCAATAGCTTGGCTGCCTGCTCTGTGTCATCAGGGGTAGTGATTTCATTTGTTTGGTAAATGACGTGAGTATTAAAACCAAGCTGGCTTGCCGTTTGCTCACCCATTTCACCGTTTACAGTGTAAATGGTTAACTCATCTTGATGTGCAAGCAGAACCTCAAGTGCCGCTCGGGTGCGTAAGTTTGCTTTTGGCTCTGCGCCAAGTTGCATTGCCTTTGCTGCGGTATCTGCCCCATCACTGCCCTTGAGTGCGACACTGCCACCTAAGCCGGCAACCGGATTAACAATCAAACCTAATTTAAACTGCATCAGCTAAAACTCCTGGGTTGCTATGAAAATCGCGCTGCCACGTAAACTGTGCAGCGGATAATGGCCATGGGGTGTTATAAAAATCGCTCAATGCTTTAAGTAACGCCTCTGTGCGCTGATTAAAGCCAGACGCTAATAGATCCAATACTTGCTGATGAACCCGCGCCTGAAAATCAAACCGGCAGGTTTGCTCGCCATTAAGATTATCAACCGATACATTAAAATCGAAACCCGCTGCTGTACTGAGCGCCCACTCAATGGCTTGCGGTTTTACTTCAACCGCTTCAAATTCAGCTTGCTGGTGTTTATCACGGCCATCTGGGCAATACCAATAACCATAATCTTCTTTTAACCGACGTGCCTCTCCTGCCACCAGCCAATGGGCAATCTCATGCAAGGCGCTGGCATAGAAACCGTGGGCAAATACAATTTGATGATAAGGCGTTTGCTCATCAGCAGGCAGGTAAATAGGTTCATCATCACCTTTTATCAAACGTGTATTATGACTTTGATAAAAGGTGTTTTCAAAAATAGTGATTAAGTCAGCAATCTGATGCATACGGCTTGAATTCGTCTCGTTAAAAGCGTCACTAAAAACGAGGCGAATTGTACGGACTTTTCAGCCTAAAGTAAAAGCAACCGCCCTCAGTTACAGGTATTTTGCGATATCAACATCATCAATTTGCTCTGGGTTTAAATAGCGCTTTGCATACTCAAGGTAAATACCTGACGTTAAGAACAATTTGAATACATCTTCATCAACATGCTGATCGGCCACCATCTTGGCTAAAATATCAATGGCAACACTCAGCGGTTTGGCTTTTTTGTAGGGTCTGTCGGCTGCGGTCAATGCTTCAAATATATCAGCAAGCACCAACACGCGTTCAGGTATCGATAAATCATCCGCAGACAACTTACGCGGATACCCCGTGCCTTTTAAAGTTTCGTGGTGAGTCGAGGCATAACGTGGCACACGGGTTAATTCTTCAGGAAACGGAACATTATCGAGCATACGTATAGTACTAATAATATGCTCATTAATTTTAAATCGGTCTTCGTTTGTTAAAGTACCGCGCTGAACCTGTAAGTTATATAACTCTCCTAAGTTATATTTATACTCTGGAATATCTACTTTTATCCCTAACCGTTCATCATAGTGAATGGGTTTATCGTGGGCAATCAAATGCTCAGGCTTATCAGAAAGTAGCTTTTCAGTTACAGGGAGTTGCTCATCATTGCTATGAACTCGCAGCTCTTCGACTGGTGAAAGGCCTATTTTATCGTCAAAATAGCGCTGCCAAGTAATATTGCTGAGCGTTTCTAAACGCTCAAGGCTAGCTTCATCCATAAACTCGCCCCCGACATTACAGGTAGCGATAAACGAAAAGTCACTCCGCAGCTCTGCTTGGCGTTTAGTAAGTTCAGTCTCAAGCTCTGGCTGCTTTTCGGGTGTGGCTTGCAATGCTTTTAGATAAGCGATTTCTGCATCTCGCCAAAGTACTTCAAAACGTGTACGCACTTCGTGTATACGGTTGTATATTGTTTCTAACTTAGTGCCTTTATCTACGATATGCTCTGGCGTGGTAATTTTACCGCAGTCATGTAGCCACGCTGCGAGACTAAATTCTCTTAGCTCGTCTTTATTTTTAAACGCAAACTCTTTAAAAGCATGTTCATTTGAGTTTGAAGCTGCTTTGGCTAACATAATGCCAAGCTCTGGTACCCGTTCGCAGTGCCCTGCTGTATAGGGAGACTTATCATCGATAGCCTGTGCGATAAGCTCAATAAATGACTCCATTAAGGCCTTTTGCTTTTGCTCATGTTGCTGAATCGATTGACTCATTTGCACCATAGAGCGAGATAGGTTGTTAATTTCTTTAATACTGCTTTTTAGCGTAGAAACTTGGTCAAATTGACGCCGTTTAATCTTTAAGTTTTCGCCCTCTAAGGTCTTAATTGGTGCAACGATAGGTGAGGCAAAAAACCACGACACCGGTAAAACCATAATTAAGCATGCCGCAGTGATTAAAATTGACAGCTTAATTTTCTCGCGAGTAGAGCTTAATACACCTTCTTTGGGCACCACTATCGCTAGGAAATCGCTATTATCGCCCATCTCAGAAAGCGGGGTGATATATACGTACTTTTCAACCCCATTAAGAGTCATCAAACGTAAATGGGCAAAGTTTGTTTTATCTTTAATTAAGGTTAAAAATTCAGGGTAAGGCACGGTGCCAATCACTTGTGGTTGCTGATTGGGGTCGCTTCCTAACCATTTACGCTCAAGTGCTGCAATATACGAATCTGGCAGTTGCTCTATTGCCATATCAATTAAATCTTTAAGCGCTGCATCCTCCGGGTGAAACAGTAAATGCAGCGTATCGGGTAAAAGGTCATGGCTGTAACTATCAAGCTGATTATATTGAACCCCATCAATAAAAAACTGCTTTTGGGTGTATTTGAATACCGCCTCGTTATCTAGGCCTGCAAAGACCCGCCCTTGGCTTACCGCATCAAGTACCGCTTTTGTACTTGGCAGCTCAACAATGTCGATGTCGGGAAAGTGCTCTTTGATCACTTTGATCACCGACCAACCTTCGCCAATTGCAAGCTGCTTACCCGCCAACTGCTTCATACTAACAACTGGGGGCGTACCTTGTGCAGTAACAATACTAAATGGTAAGGTTGCCATGGTTTGGCTCATAATACCAAGCGGCTCATTGGCAGGCGTTTTAAAAATAGGCTGAATAACATCTATTTCTTTTTTAGCAAATTGATTCAAAAACTCAGACCAAGTAAACCCATTGATAAAGGTCACTTTAATTCCGAGCATATTGGCCAAGCCATTAATGTAATCAATGCTATAGCCTTTGGGGTTACCGCCGACACTAAAATCCATTGGCGGCCAATTAGTTTCGTTTGAAACACTTAAATAAGGGTACTTAGCCAAGACACTTTGCTGGGCCTCAGTCAGAGGGAGTTTTTCAAGCGTTGGCAGAAGTAAGCTATGCTTTTGTTGGTTAGAGGCGACAATTTCACCCTCTTTATTATAAATATACAGCTCACTTAAATACTGGCTGCTCATTTTACTTTGCTGTTTGCTTAGGTACTCTGAAATGCTCGATAAGCTAACGTCTAACGCCAACACACTATTTTCGCTTGCTGACTTTATCGAATAGGTTTGCCCTGGTGCTTGCAGGTGGGTAAAGAAGTATGGTTTGGTTTTATTGACACGGGTAGAGTTTGCTTGCTTAAACCACAAACGCTCTCGGGGGTCATAGCTGGTACCTTTTGTTTGAGAGATGCGTAAATTAAATTGCTGGTCAAAGTAATGAGTGTGCTGAACTCGATCTGCCCCTTCACCGGTAATATGGATCACCACCCAGCGATCAGCTTCGATGGCTTGCAGCTGTTGGCGAACTATTTCACTACTCTCTAAATTAATTAATTCGTAAAAGTCACCATTTTCATACCCCACATATAAAGCATAAAACAATGGATTGAGCTGCATGATTTCACTCATGACATTTCTCAGTTCACTTTTATCTTCATTGTTGGCACTGATAAGACTACCGTTTTGTACCATCACACTTAAAGTGTTTTCAGATTTTTCGTTCACACCGGTCAGGTAATCAGCGACAGAGCCTGTGGCTAAATTAAAGTTTTTGACACTGGCTTCTAACGCCATTTTTTCACTGAAATAATATTGCAAACTGATGGCAATTAACGCGGTGAGTGAGGTTGCTAATACGAACACAGCAACAACGGTAAGACGAATCGAAAAACGAATTTTTTGTTTGAGTTTTTGAAAAGCAGATACCAGCACTTATGCATCTCCTTGCAATGCTTTGTTCGTAAATAATATTAGCTTGTATAATATGTATACACCAATAACTTTGTATTACAAACAAAAACACTGCAATATTAGCCTAAAGCATAAGCAAATAATTATCTTAGATATTTTTGAATATCGACCGAATCGATTTGCGACTCATCTAAAAACTGTTTTGCATATTTTAGGTATATGCCTGAGGTTAAAAATAGCTCAAATACATCACGATCAATATGCTCGTCATCGACCATCTTCGCTAAAATATCAATTGCAACACTCAGAGGTTTGGCTTTTTTATACGGCCTATCTGTCGCAGTTAGAGCCTCAAAAATATCAGCCAGCACTAACACTCGTTCAGGTATTGATAAATCTTTTGCAGTTAATTGGCGAGGATATCCAGTACCTTTTAATGTTTCATGATGCGTCGAGGCATAACGTGGGATCCGAGCAAGCTCTTTCGGAAAAGGAACATTAGAAAGCATGCGAATAGTACTGATAACATGTTCATTAATTTTAAACCTATCCTCAGCAGTGAGCGTACCGCGTGAAATAGATAAATTATAAATCTCACCTAGATTGTATTTATACTCAGGGATTGTCATTTTTATCCCTAAATCAGGTTCGTAATCAATGGCCTTTTCATGAGGAATTAAATCACTTGGTTTATCACTCAATAGTGATTCTTCAACAGGCAAAGTTTGATCTTTAAGGTTTACCATGCGCAACTCTTCAAGTGGCGATAAACCAAGACTAGCATCGAAGTGACGATACCACTTGATGCTGGCAATCTGATGTAAACGATTTAATTGCGACTCATCCATAAACTCTCCGCCGACATTACATGCCGCAATAAAGCTAAAATCTGCATGCAACTTTTCAATCTCAGCGTCTAATTGCTGTTGTAACTGCTGTTTTTGTTCTGGGTTTACAAGCAGTTTTTCGTAGTAGTCTAGTTTTGCATCTCGCAGCAGTACTTCAAAGCGCATACGAACTTCATGAATTCGGTTGTAAATTGTTTCCAGCTTAGTGCCTTTATCAACAATATGTTCTGGCGTAGTAATTTTACCGCAGTCATGCAACCATGCTGCTAAACGAAACTCTCGTCGCTCATCTGGGGTTTTAAAACTAAACTCAGAAAACGCCTCATCCTTTGAACCTGATGCTGCATCGGCAAGCCAAATTCCGAGCTCTGGCACCCGCTCACAATGCCCTGCCGTGTAAGGTGATTTATCATCAATTGCTTGCGCTATAAGCTCAATAAAAGATTCCATTAACGCTTTTTGCGAGTTTTCATGCTGCTCAATTGAGCGACTCATATCAACCATAGAACTGGCTAAATAATGAATCTCTAGAATATGGCTCGAAAGTGTAGAAACCTCATTGTAATCACGCTGTTGGATTTTTTTATTTTCGCCCACCAATTTCAAAATAGGATTAACAATCGAAGATGCAAAAAACCACGATACGGGCAAAAGTAACAATAAACATAACCCTGTGACTAAAATTGAGATTCTGATTTTCTCTTTAATAATTGCTAGCACATCTTCTTTCGCAACTAGCACTGTAAAGTAATCCACTTCATCAGAGTGCATATCGCCACTAAGTGGTAATGGCACTACAAACATATATTTTTCTTGACCATTTTCGTGCACATCAAGCATTTTACCGAACTGTTGCTTTTTATTGGCAAGCCCAGGTTGTTGCTCATCAAGTCGAATAAGCGCAGATAAGTCGTCGAATGTTCGTTGCTGACTTTGATTACGACTTGCTGCGATGATTTCGCCACCACCCCGGTAAACATACATTTCAGAAGAAACTAAGAACTGCATTTTAAGTTGTTGCTCTAAAAGAAAGTGGCTCAAACTGGAGCTGGCTATATCAAGTGCAAGTACATCACCTGTGTCTGCTGACTGTATTGAATAGGTATAGCCCGGCATTTCTAATAGATTAAAAACATACTGCTCAGACTTTGAGACTGACTCACTAGAGGCCTCCTTAAACCACTTTCGGGTACGAGGATCATAGTCAGTTTTTTCTTCTTTGACTCTAATAACCGAAAGGCTTTCATCCAAGAATAACTTTACGGTTTTGCGAGCATCACCTTGCCCGGAGACTTTATAAATCAACCAGCGCTCCAAAGGCCGGATTTGAAAACTAGCGGGTAAGATTGCATCACCTTTTAAATTAATTACTTGCAGCATATCACCATTTTGATGCGCAAGAATTAATGAGTAAAAATCCGCATGTCGACTTAGTACCTCTATCAACACATTACGCAAGGTGTCTTTATCCTTGCTATCTTCAGAAAAGAGTCGAGTATCATGGATCATTACGCTGAGCGTATTATCAACCCGATGATTTATTCTCGAGATATGGTCTGCTATTTGTTGACTGGTCTGCTTAAATTGGTCCGTTTTTGTCTGCAGTACAAACTTTTCACTAAAGTAATAATGGAGACTAATTGCCACAATCCCTGTTAATAAACTTGCCAAGGCAAACACCAGTAACACACTGACGCGAATTGAAACTTTAAAGCCCTTAGGTTGGCCTGGTAGCATATTGCGGCTCCTTGCATGCTGAATATACCTATCTAGGTATAAAATAAAAGTGAAATCTAAAACAACTTATTTAGACAGACTCGCTAGATTTTAACGACCAGTTGATTGCGACCAGCCTCTTTGGCTTCGTATAACGCTGAATCTGCTCGAGCAATAACAGACTTTTGAAGCTCCTCACGCATAACTGTCAAACCAAAGCTTGCTCTTATTGATAAACACATATCATTAAGATGTAACGGCTCAGCATTCAGTGTTTCAATCATCTTATTGACAATTATCATCGCATCTTCAACAGAACAAAGCGGCAACACAATTACAAACTCCTCTCCGCCAAAACGATAAACATCGTCAGAAGCTCTCAAAGACTTTGTAAGGAATGTTGAAAACTTTTCTAGCACAGCGTCGCCAACTTCGTGCCCATGGGTGTCATTAACACGTTTAAAGTAATCAATATCAGCTAAAACAACACATACTTGTTTTGATTTATATTGATTTTCTTTACTGAGTTTTTGGTAATGCTCATAAGTATTATCAAACGCTCTGCGGTTAGGTAACTGTGTAAGCGCATCTTTCAAGGCCTGCTTTTTCATTTCTTGAGCTAATTGACCTAATTGCGTATTACGTACAAATAGCTCACGACGAATAATGTGTTCATGGGCAGCCATGATCGACCCCGCTAAATTAGCCGCTATGTGAGCTAAAATAACCACATAAAAAGAATGCAAATTTATATCTTTATTAAAATAAATAACGGAAATAGCCAAACAGCTATAAAACACACCTAATAGCGCTGATAGTTTCAAGGAAAGCAAAGTAGAGAAGTAAAATGTAATCAATACAATGACATCAAAAAACATATGCAATATATAATGACGCTCATAGGTGATAACCATAAATTGCATATTCAAAAACATAAACATCATAAAGGCGATGACCATCTTTATTAATTGCTTCGGTGACTTTACAAAACTAATACCAAAAGCAGCGCTAACGCATACAAATACAGTGATAGTTCTACCAATCAAAGCAATTTCAGGCCAGAAATCTGGCTGAATGATCATCTTATCGAAAAAAGTGACGAGCATACTGACAACGGCGATTATACATGCAAGAAATTGAGCAAGCTTTTTATCTTGCATCAATTTACTTTGTATAAATAACAACTCAACCTGTTTCGACTTGAACTGACAAGCATAACGGTTAATAGTCATATCTTTGTTTAATAACTTTGCAGCATAAACGCCCATAAATGTGCCTACAACAAAAGGGAGAATGAGAAGTGTTGAATTAAAGAGCAACAACTCTATTATAGAAGGAAGAGATTAGAATTGAACTAGTTATTTTGTATAAAAATAACACATTTTAACCAGTACAATATAAGTAGGGGCAAACGAAGTCTTAATGAAATACTCCGTGGTTATGTTATAAAATTTCTTTTCCTGCCTCATCACATACAACAATATCGGTTTCTTTTAATGCTTGATTGATCCAGGTTTGCAACACAGGGCATGCTAGCACATACTGGCAATAAGCTTGTGCTGCACGCGACAGCTCCACCTGATAGGTTTTAAAACGCAACACCACAGGTGCAAACATCGCATCAACAATAGAAAACTCGCCAAATAACCACGCATTAGGATAACGCTGCTGCTGAGCCGAAAAAATCTCATCGATACGTGCGATATCTTTTTTAGCTTGCTCTGATAATTCAACATGCCTTTTAGCGCGAATGTTCATCGGCATTTCATTGCGAAGTGCAGCAAAACCAGAATGCATCTCGGCAGCTAGACTTCGAGCTTTTGCTCTTTGGGCTATTTCACTAGGCCAAGCAGCACCATTTAGATAAGCATCATTGATATATTCACAAATAGCGAGTGAATCCCACACGATTAACTCAGCATCAATAAGTGCCGGCACTTTTTGCACTGGAAACGTGCTTTTTAATGCTTCATAAAACTCAGGCGTATCTAAAACTAACTGTTGCTCTGTAAAAGAGATATTGAATTTACTCAGTAAATACCACGCTCTTAATGACCAAGTTGAGTAATTTTTATTGCCAATAAATAATTGCATTGCGCTTCCTTTAACGTTTAGATTAGGCTCACTATAAAACAGCAATTGGTGAATTACTCGCCAATTGTTTTTATGCTACCTATAAGTAAAATTGATACATTATGGATATTGATGCCCTCAGGACTTTTTGTGCCTTTGTTGATACAGGCAGTTTTACCCGCGCTGCAGCACAGATTTGCAGAACCCAATCTGCGGTAAGTATGCAAATGAAAAAGCTTGAACAAGACATTGCAAGCCCCCTATTTGAAAAGCAAGGTCGTCAACTGGTGCTAACTCATCAAGGCCACCAGCTAGCAAGCTATGCAAAACAATTGATAGCGCTTCATGATGAAGCGTTTAAGCAATTAAAAGCAGGCACAGGCAATATGCGCGTACGCATAGGTTGTCCTGACGACTATGCCCACTCTTTACTACCAGAGCTTGTTGGTGCCTTACATCAACAGTTTAATGCGCTAGATTTACAAATAAGCTGCGCCCCAAGTACTGAGCTTAGAGCCAAGCTAGACCAAGGTATGCTCGATTTAGTGATTGCCACTCGCTCGCCAGACAGCGAAGAAGGTTACTTATTACAATCAAGCCAAGGTGTGTGGGTGAAATGCCCCGGTTTTAAGATTAACAATTCAACCCCACTTCCTATCGCCTTGTTTCAACGAGACTGTAAGTTTCACCAAGCCAGTATTGAAGGCCTTTTAAAAGCCGAACGCCGTTTTAATATTATTGCCTGTTGTGGCTCAGCGGGAGCGTTACATGGCTTGATTAAACAGGGACTGGCAATTGGCAGTATGGCGCGAATAAGCATGCAATCAGGTGTGGAAGAAATCAGCAATAACTCACTTCCGATACTGCCTGTCATTGATATCGTCCTGCTTTACGGTAATCATGCCCACAACCCACTCAGTCATGAAAAAATTAAACAGCTTGTGGAAATAATTAAGGCATAAAGACCATATCAAGCTAAAGAAGCTTTACTAACTTACGAGTTCTATTAGGCTCTGTAAGGTATAAAAACTCTGTTAAATCATGGGCACTGTTGATCAGCATATGTTGCTTAGGTTGAGTTAATTGCCAACTTTCGGTTGCGGCAGTTGCCAAATCGATACGCTGGAAATTAATAGTATCAGCATGCTCCATAGTGACCGCTAATTGCTGGTTACTTACAGATATACCAATGATGTCATTGTTAGCTGCTTGCCAAACAGTCTCAATATCTCCTCGGCTATTAACTCGAAACACTTCGTTGCTATTTGAAAAATAGATCTGGTCTTGCTCATCTAAATCCATGCCATAGCAACTTAAACGTTTCCCTGAGCCTGTGAATGGTGTCAAAGTTAGGCTTGTTAAATCGAATTTAGCCGGATGAAACGTCTGTCCATCCTCTGCTCGATACGAAACTAAAATCGCGTCTTGATTGTGATACATTTCTCTCAAATAGAAAGAATGATTGCCGTGAGGAATTGTTTCATAAGTGCCACTGCTTAAATCAATTTTAAACAATGTATCTTTACTTGCGGCGTACACCTGTCGTGCGTCCTGGCTCCAAACAATGCCAAATAACTCATGGTTATCAGGATTAGCAAAAATGCGCGTTTGCTTGCCATTATCGTATAAAAATAATTGTTTTAATCCAAAACGATGTGACTCAAAAACAAATTTCGTTGAGTCTGGCGAAAACACGGGTAGAAAGTCGATTGATGAGGTATCAACGAGTTTGGTCAATTTGTCAGGGGTGGCGCGTGTTTGGCTAACAATATCTACATCAACATTCACTAACTCCATCAAAATGGCTTCAGCGTCTGGTGTGTACTGGGCATCACGAATTATTTGATAATTATTAAATGAAATTAGCTGAAGCTCACCATCTAGCTCTAGATTAATAAGCTGATTTCGTTGACTTATCAATAGCGCTTGATTGTTCGGGTGCCAACTTAACCCTTGAATACCGTTTTCTATGATAGCAATAGTTTGTATTTTTTTACTGGCAAGGTCGAGTACATCAATACGGTATTTGTTTTGACCCGCTTCAATCCCCATTGCGACTTTACGGCCGTCTTTCGATAACGCATTAACGAGTAACCAATCTTGCTGTGTAGCGGCTAGTAAATGTGCCTTTTGTTTAGACTCTAAGTTGAGTGAAACGAGTCGAGTATCGTTGTTTAGTTTATCTTTTTCTATGTAATAGAGCAGCTTATCAGCATGCCAATCGATATGGTGACTGGTCACAACGGTGTCATTTAAAACACTCACCGTCGCTTGTTCTAATGGCTGAAATTTCGATAAATCAATGCTTAATGTGTTCAGATATTGTTTCTGCTCTGCGCTTTTCACAAACGCAATCGCATTATCGGAGTTAGACCACCCCAAAGCGTAGTAGCTTGCTGCGTCTTCAGTTAGCCTCACCTCTCGCTCAGTCGCAAGCTCTTTAATCCAAATCTGCTGACTTCCTTTATTACCTCGAACAAAAGCAAGGTACTTACCACTATGTGAAAGTGACAAATTAGCTTCATTTAGTTCACTCGAAGTGAGTGGCATCAACTGGGTAAAGTGAGCATTATCTTGTTGCTTAGGGACTAGTTGCCACGCAATAGCGATAAGGCTTACTAGTAAAACAAACAGCAACCCAAGATGTTGCGATTTTAGTTTTTTGCTTTGCCCCTGTGTTACTTTTTCAAGGCTATAACCGCGCTTAGGGTGTGTAATTATATACTGCGGATTTTTGGCATCTTCTTGGAGTGCTTTTCGTAGCAATGCGATACAACGCTGTACAGAACTTGGGTTGTAGGTAGCATTAGGCCACACTTTTGCAAAGATTACTTCTTGGCTTACAACTTCACCTTTATTTAAATAAAGGGTATGTAATACATCCATGACCTTTGGCTCGACTATTTGCTCATAATCTTGCGATGAAATTAAACATCGACTCTCATCAATTGCAAATTTGCCGATTCGATAACGCGCCACTTACTTCTCCAATAAATATTTACGAATCAAAGATTAAGGTTTTCTTAAGAGAAACTCAAGCGTTACTCCATTGTCACTTTGCTCTGGCTATTGGATTGTTTTTGCTATCTCAAAATAGGTAATAAAAACAATGTATAAATATTTATCAACGCTCACTATTTTCATCAGTGCTTTTTTAATTTTTCAAATTCAGCCGATGCTTTCAAAGCAACTTCTACCGCAATTTGGTGGTGGTGCTTCTATCTGGTCAGCAAGTTTAGTGTTTTATCAAGTCATGTTACTTATTGGCTATTTCTATGCGCATGGTATGGGTCGCTTTCATATTAAGTTGCAGGTAGTCACCCATATAGTTTTAGTCAGCTTTGCCACACTCATTGTTGTGACAGAATTTGCAGCCCCAAATCTCACAAATTGGCCGCCTACGCTTGCGGTGTTTGTTAATTTATTTATAGAAATTGGTCCAATATTTATTCTACTGAGCGCTACCAGCGTTATTTTACAAAGATGGTATGTGCAAACTGCTTCAGCACAGGTGCCTTACCATTGGTATTCCATCTCAAACTTGGGTTCTTTAATGGCGTTAATGAGCTACCCACTCGTTTATGAATTACTATTTTCTTTAGAGCAGCAAACTACTTACTGGCTATTTGGACTCATCAGCTACTGCTTGTTATTAGCACTTCTTGTAATATTTTTACTAAAGAAAGCACCCGATTTATCAAGAGCATCTATTCAGACTAGGCATATCACGCTATTAAAAGGTAAAGGTCAATGGCTGTTATTAAGTGCCTTAAGCTCGGCCATGTTGGTATCTACCACGCATATGATCAGCACTAATATTCCACCCATGCCATTACTTTGGTCGTTACCTCTTGTAATTTACTTGCTCACCTTTAGTTACACGTTTGCCAACAAAGTAAATTATCAGCGTCATGTGTGGGCATATGCGTTTATATTTTCGGCTTTTGCAGGCCTGCTGATGTTTTATTTTGGCAGCTTATTCAATGCCCTAGCCCAGCTTATAATTTACAGCTTTATTCTATTAACCGCCGGTATGGTCTGTCATGGTGAGCTGAGAAACAAAGCCCCTGAAAACGAGCAATTTACCGTTTTTTATTTTTATATCGCCCTTGGCGGTGTGTTAGGTTCGCTTTTCAGTACGCTCGTTGCCCCATTGCTATTTGTCCAGATTGACGAGTATTTACTTACATTAGCGGTTATCTTTAGTTTTGTGTGTTACTACCAAACAAAAGCTAAAACAAAGACAAACCAGCTCAAATTCACTCTCATGACCAGCTCAGTTACTTGGTTAGCATGCTATTGTTTTTTAGCGGTAAACTTTAACCAATATAACATTGCCACTAGCCGCAATTTTTATGGCTATTTAGCGGTAAAAGATATAAACACTCAATCAATAAAAGAAAGGCGCTTAATTGACGGCACCACGATTCATGGCTCAGAGCCACTAAATCCAAACCAACAGTTTGAGCAAAGTTATTACCACCAGCATACTGGTGTCGCTAAATCACTTGCCATACTAAAGCAAAACAGCGCACTAAACATTGGCGTGATTGGTTTGGGTGCAGGCGTTTTAGCTCGGTTTGCAGACCAACAGGATAGTATTCACTTTTTTGAGTTAAACCCTGCTGTGTACGAGATGGCAAAGCGTTATTTCTCATATTTAGAAAACAGTGAAGCCAAGCTCACAGTCAGCTTAGGGGATGGTCGTATTGCGCTAAAAAATAATGCGAACGAAGTATTTGATGTCTTAATTATTGATGCATTTACCAGTGATGTAATTCCTGCACATTTGCTAACCCAAGAAGCAATGTCACTTTATTGGCAAAGGCTCAATGAAAATGGCGTATTGATTGTGCATATCTCAAATAATCATATCGACTTACTGCCTGTATTACAGGCACATAGCCAATATTTTAATAAGGCAATGTTAAAGTTTAGCTATCAAGGCCATAGCCCATCAGACATAGGCTCAGACTGGGTGGTGCTAACTGATAATCAGGCTTTTTTAAATCGTGTATCTATCAGTGATTTGTCGCCTATTAAACGCTACCCACATAGCGAGCTGGCAATGTGGACTGATAGCAAACACAGCCTACTCCCTTTATTAAAATTCTAACAGGCATAAAAAAGGAATAATCAACTTTACATCTGTTTTTCAATCTATTAGTGTTCCCTAAATACGCACGGATTGCTTATGAAAAAATCAATTACAAATAAAATTACCCACATTATTCTAGCCTTCTCTGCGTGTGTAATTATTTTCACAGCTATAGGTCAAGGAGACGATATGTTTAGCTGGTTCAGAAAGAAAAAAGAAGTATTTTTAAGCCCAGAAGTCAATGGTATTGTGACTGAGAATGGTCAACCCATTGCTAACTTAGAGATAATTCGCGCACTGACTTATATAGATGGTGTAGAGCGCCGTGATACAGTCACAACAGGTAAAGATGGTCACTTTCACTTTCCAAAGAAAACAATATTTTCCTCTATTCCGAATAAATTAATTTCGGAAGACAGAGTACACCAGAAAATTGTTATAGAAAAAGATGATCAGTCAATCATTGGTTTATGGGGGACGACTCAGCCTGGCATATACGAAATTCCAGAATACACAGAAAAACTAAAGTTTTTAAATTGTGAACTAACTAACCCATTAGTGAGATTTGAGTTTAAAAATAATACTAATGAACACCTCAATAGAATTGCGACAAGTATTTGCAGATGGGAAGTGGATTATATCCCAACGTATATAATTGAAAATGGAGAAGCAAAATATAAGATTCATGATGGAAACTTTAAGATTTTAACTGATCGTTTTACAGGGAAGAGAGTAGAATTATGAGACAAACGTTACCCCCAAGTATTGCTGCGAATGTAGCGACTAGAGTCTACGATATAAAAAACAGCTATAATTTTTCGGAAGATTTTAGTGTCGGCTTTGTAGACAATTTCAAGATCACCAGCAACCAAATTAAAGGTATTAGTGGTGGCTTAATAAACCAACTTCTAAACCGCACAACAGGGTTTGCTTTAACAGCTGAAGGAATATCTCCCCGGTTTAAAGGCCATCATATTATAGGTATCCGCGGAACTGTTTTTACCTCCTGTTCTGATTGGCTAACCAATTTAAATGTAGCCATTACTCACGGACCTAAAAACTTAGAGGTGCACTCTGGTTTCGAAAAAGCATTTACCAGTATGAAACCCATGTTTGAGGCTTATGTAAAAAGTCATAAACCTAAGTGCTTGCACCTTGTTGGGCATAGCCTTGGTGGTGCCATCGCACAACTCACGGCAATTTGGGCAAGCGAAAAAGGCATTCCTGTAAATTTATATACCTTTGGTGCGCCGCGAGTTGTATTAAACCACTCAGTACATTCTGCCGCTCACAATATTGGCCAGTATCGCGTTACACATGGCGCAGACCCCGTCCCATGCGTGCCTGCTTGGCCGTTTAGCCATACATCTAGCGAATATCAAACGGCAATGAATGAAGGGGCATTTTTTAACCTTAATGCGCATTCCATGGAAAAAAGTGAGCCCGGTTACGCTAATACTGTTGCCGCCTATCAAGACTACGCCAGCATGGAAAGCTCAATTAAGCCCCTTCACTACAACCATACTGTATTAAAGTATGATCAGCGCTTTAATGTTAGATTCTCGCTTAACTGGCAGCGAGTAATTACCAATGGCTTAATTACTTTTTTAAAGAAAACAGGACAATACGCCTTCATCTCTGCACAGGCAGGTTTAACTGTCGGGTTAACTTTTTATGATATTTTAGCCCGCTGCCTATATGAATCAGTGGTTAAATTTGTTGAGCTTACAGAAGAGTTAAAAGGGTTAATTGGCCATATGCTCGCGTTTGTTGGTAAAGCATCATATGAAGTCAAAGAGCTTACCGCTCAATTTATTCGTTGGGTATTAGGTTTAATGATCAAAAAGCTATACATGGTAGCAAAGCAGGCAATTGATCGTATTTAAGTTTCTTTATTGACCTTCTGCAATCAAAAACGCGGCAATATTAGAGCCGCGTTTTAAGTTTATAGTTCTTTGCTAAATCAAGTTAATCAATCGAACCTTTGATTGGTCCATGTTCGTGGCTTACATGTGGGTTTTGACCACGTTGACGCAATAAGTGATCCATTAAGGTAATCGCCATCATCGCCTCAGCAATAGGAATTGCACGAATACCTACACATGGGTCATGACGTCCTTTGGTGATCATCTCTACCGCTTCGTTGCTGGTGTTAATGCTGTTGCCCGGTATGGTAATGCTTGAGGTTGGCTTAAGTGCGATAGAGGCAATGATATCTTGCCCTGTCGAGATACCTGCAAGTACACCACCCGCGTGGTTTGATGTAAAACCATCAGGAGTCAATTCATCACGGTGTTCAGAGCCTTTTTGCTCAACCACATCAAAGCCATCACCAATTTCAACGCCTTTTACTGCATTAATGCTCATTAACGAGTGTGCAAGCTCTGCATCTAGGCGATCAAATACTGGCTCACCTAAGCCTACAGGCACATTTTTAGCAACCACTTTAACTTTAGCGCCTACTGAATCACCTTGTTTTTTTAGGTCGCGCATGTACTCATCAAGCGCTTCTAGCTTGCTGGTGTCTGGAAAGAAAAATGCATTATTTTCTACTTCATCCCAGTTGTAGTCTTCTGCTTTGATTGGCCCTAGTTGGCTCAAACATGCTCGAATTTCAATACCATGAAACTGTTTTAAGTATTTTTTAGCAATTGCACCTGCCGCTACACGAATAGCCGTTTCACGGGCAGAAGAGCGACCACCACCTCGGTAATCACGGATACCGTATTTATGCCAATAGGTATAATCGCCATGACCTGGACGAAACACCTCAGCGATTTTGCCGTAGTCTTTTGAACGTTGATCGGTGTTTTCAATCAGTAAACCAATGCTAGTACCTGTGGTTTTACCTTCGAATACACCTGAAAGAATTTTTACTTCGTCACTTTCGCGGCGCTGCGTTGTATAACGACTTTGTCCCGGTTTACGACGGTCTAAATCAATTTGTAAGTCGGCCTCGCAAATTTCAAGGCCTGCTGGTGTACCATCAACAACGCCGCCTAATGCAACGCCGTGGCTCTCACCAAAGGTGGACACTTTAAATAGTTGTCCAATGCTATTACCTGCCATTAACTTTCCTCATTCCTAATGACTACTGAGACCGAGCCCTCAGGCTCGGCTTTTAAAATCTGCTATTAGTCAGCAAAATACTTAACTAGTTGCTCTTTGCTGATCACAAACACACCTAATCCACCTTGCTCGAACTCAACCCACTCAAACGGTGCATTTGGATATAACGCTTCCATATGTACCATAGAGTTGCCGACTTCGACAAATAACAAACCGTTATCAGTTAGATGTTCAGCGGCTTCAGCTAAAATTGTACGCGTTACGTCTAGGCCGTCATGACCCGATGCTAAACCAAGTTCTGGTTCATGGTGGAATTCACGCGGTAAATCAGCCATATCTTCAGCATCAACATAAGGTGGATTTGCTACGATCAGATCATATTTTTGACCCGGAACGCCACTAAACACGTCTGATTGAATTGGTAGTACGCGGTCATTGAGCATGTAATCGCTAATATTAATATCAGCAACTTCGAGCGCTTCATAAGAAATATCAACCGCATCAACTTGAGCATCTTCAAATGCTTGTGCAAGTGCAATGGCGATACACGCAGAGCCGGTACATAAATCAAGAATGCGCGTTACTGAGCTTGGCTCTTCTAACCAAGGTGCAAAGCGGTTGTTAATTAGCTCTGCAAATGGCGAGCGTGGAATTAACACGCGCTCATCAACATAAAACGGCATACCTGCAAACCATGCTATGTTGGTCAGGTATGGTACTGGCGTACAATCATTAATACGCTCTGCAATTAGTTCAGCTAAACGGTTTTTCTCGGTGCTGGTTAAACGCGCATGCATTAGCTCTTTTGGCGCGTCGATAGGCAAACTTAATGCGGGTAATAATAAGCTAACTGCTTCATCCCACGCATTATCTGTGCCGTGCCCAAAGAAAATACCACTGCTGGCAAATTGACTGGTTGTCCAACGTAACCAATCGTGCAACGTTGAAAGTTCTGCAATTGCCTCGTCTAAAATTGCATCTTCAATCTGGAAATGGTTCATGTATGTTCCTTAACTTTCAAAGTCTATTCTGACGCGTATTGTACCGTCTTTTCAGTTGGTTTTTACTCGATTTTTAGCGTTTTTTTGTTTAGACTGCCGCCATGAAAAAAGATCCCCACGCCAACAATCACATTAGCCCTGACGATATTGATTTATTTCGTCAGAGTATTAGTGGTGCCAAAGCCTTTAAACAAGACACTATTCGATTCACCAATAAGCCTAAAGTGTCACAAGCGAAGCAATTTTCCCAGCAAAAAAAGCAACATCAGGCAGAATTTTTCTTTTCTGATGAATATGTACCAGACATCGACACTCATGGCACTGTCAGTTATGTCAAACCAGGTCATGATAGCTTTTTGGCAAAGCAACTTCGTCGTGGAGATTACCCGCCTGAGTTAACCCTTGATTTACATGGCTTAAATAAAGAGTTAGCCAAAGATGAGCTGGCTGGATTAATTCATGAGTGTAAAAAACAGCACTACTATTGTGCCTGTATTGTGCATGGTATTGGTGAGCGCATACTCAAACACAAAGTGCCACAATATTTAGTACAACACCCTGATGTAATTGCTATGCATCAAGCACCTCTTGAGTTTGGCGGTAAAGGTGCGGTACTTATTTTAATTAATCTTCCACAAAGTGATGAGTTCAGACGCTAGCGTCTTCTTGTCATAAGGCCTAATGTGCATATTTTTTCGATTATTTTTCCACTGATTTTTATCGTTTTAAGTGGTTACATTAGCTCGCGTAGCAAGTTTTTATCGAAAGAGCACATAGCAGGGTTAAGCAAGTTTACCTTTTACATTAGCGTGCCTGCTTTTCTATTTTTGAATATGGCACAAGCCGATTTAAAAAATAGTGTTTCTGTTGCCGGCTTTTTAAGTTTTTATATTCCAGTATTAGCTATTTATGCCCTTGGCTATGTGATTGACCGGTATTTTATAGCAACGCAATCTGCACCATCGCGTCACGCTGTATTTGCTCTTGGCAGTAGTTACTCAAATACCGTACTGGTAGGTCTGCCTATTATTATTGCTGCTCTTGGGCAGCAAATGGTCGGCATTGTGTTTATGATCATCACTTTTCACAGCGCATTATTGTTTACCCTCACCTTTTTGCTCAGTGCTAAGTCGCAGCAAACATTCTCTTGGCGAGCATTTGCTAAAAACATGCTACTGAACCCAGTCGTGTTGAGTATCAGTAGTGGCCTTGCTGTTAACCTATTTGGTTTTACACTTTTTGATGATTTAGCAAATGGCCTGAGCTTACTTGCTAAACCCGCCATTGCGTGTGCGTTATTCGTGTTAGGGGCAAATTTGGTGTTCTATAAAGTTGCAGACAACTGGCAGGCCTCCGTTATTGCTACCATCATCAAACTTGCCGTTTTACCTTGTGCTGTATACTTTTTTGCTAGCCACGTTTTTAATTTGGAGCAATCTCTGCTGAAAGTACTTGTCCTTTTAAGCGCCTCTCCTTTAGGTGTAAACGCTTATTTAATTGCTAATCAAATTAAACAACATCAGGCGACACTGGCAAGTAGCGTTGTGCTTTCAACGGTGTTAAGTGTAGTGAGCTTTAGTGTTTGGTTAACTATTTTACTTTAGTTTTTATAAACCACCTGAAACATCTATAAAACTGCCTGTTGTAAATGATGCTTGCTCACTTGCCAAAAAGTAAATCGCTGAAGCGACCTCATCAGCTTCTCCACCACGCCCCAGCGGCAATTTAGATTTTAAACGATCGACGCGGTTTGCTTCACCACCATCACGATGCATATCGGTATAAATAAGACCAGGCCTTACCGCATTAACTCGAATGCCTTTACTCGCTACTTCTTTTGCAAGACCAATAGTGAAGGTATCAAGTGCTCCTTTGGATGCGGCATAGTCTAAATATTCATTTGGCGAGCCGGTTCGCGACGCACCCGATGACACATTCACAATACTACCTTTATCCATGCGCTTAATTGCTTCTCGCGCACACAAAAATGCCCCTGTGACATTGCAACTTAAAATAGTGTTAATACGCTTAGCATCCATCTCTAATAACGGCATTTGCGGCATCATTATCGCCGCGTTATTCACTAACACGTCTAAGCGCGCAACCAGCCCATCGAGTTTGGCGAACATGGCGATTACTTGCTGCTCATCTGCGATATCAGCTTGTAATAAGTACGAATTCACACCGAGGGATTTTAGCTGTTGGGCTACCTGCTCTGCACTTGCTTGATCTGACTTATAATTAATACACACATCATAGCCATGTTTAGCAAACAGCTTTGCTGTCGCGGCACCAATACCTCGTCCGCCGCCAGTGATAAGAACCACAGGATTTGAACTCATGCTGACTCCTTAAAAATTAACTTAAACTGTTCACACACTAAAGGCATATCGGGGTGACATTGATAGCCTGTGCCAGCTAATTCTCGCTGATAATAGTCCCAATGTACGCGTTGCCAATATTCAAGGCTTTTGTCGCCCTCGCCTTCTAGCGCGGCATAATCTGCGCTTATTTGATTAAATGCGGTAATGGTTACAGAGACAGTTTCAATAATACCTAGCGGCTGTCCTAGCCAATTAGTAAAAATGGCCAAATCACCCACTTCAGGAAGGGCTTCATTGTTGGCTTTAAACCAATAAAGTGAAGGGGTTGTTGCTTGTTTTACGCCATTTAAAACCAGCAATGCGCAGTCATTGGCATCTTGCTCACTATCACAAAAATGCCAACTTGGTAATTGAACAACTGCGCGCCCAGATTGCTCATTAAAGCGAGCAATCAACTGCGCAATTCGCTGCTCGTTACTTAACAGCTGCAACAACAGAAATCTCTACAAGCAGAGCATCGCGCGCCATTTTTGCCTCAACACAAGCGCGAGCAGGTGCATGATCCTGTGGTACCCATGCATCCCAAACAGCGTTCATCTCGGCAAAATATTCCATGCTTTTCAGATAAATAGTGGCACTTAACATATGCTCTTTGCTACTACCAGCCTCAATGAGTAAGGCTTCAACTTTATCAAGCATAGTTTGAGTTTGTTCAGTGATATCTTTTTCAGCATCAGCACACACTTGGCCACACAAGTAAACAGTGCCGTTATGCTTAACAATGCGGCTCATACGCGCACCCGTTTGTAAGCGTTCAATTGTCATAGTAAGGACTTAAAAAATTAACAGTGGCGCTAATTTAGCAAATCTACTGTTATATTTCGACGTTATTTGGTGAGTGAATACTATGGTAGTAACTGCGCTGATTGTGCTCATCATATTCAATTATGGCGACTGCGCCAGTATTGAAAATAGGCATGTGGCCAGGACTCAACTGATCAACCAAATAGCTGACTATTGGCATGTGCGCTACCACTAACCAAGTATTACACTGAGGATGCATGGCAATGAGGGTTTCTAAATAATCAGCAGCAACTTGTGGCACGCCATCTGGCGTAATATCGCTACAAGTTTCATTAAATTGTAACGAAATATTTTGCGTTGCATCAGTAGCGGTTTGTTGAGCGCGAATGTAAGGACTCACCAACAGAGCATCTGGTTTATAATGTGTTGCTAACCATTGCCCCATTCTACTGGCTTCTTGATGACCATTTTCGGTCAGTTGTCTTGCTGCATCATCTGCTTGCATTGGCGTTGCTTCGCCATGGCGCATGATTAAGATTGTTTTCATAAAAAATCAACCGATTAAAGAATATAAAACAGTAGCCAGTTTGCTTGATTGTTAGCTATATTAGAATATCATCACTAGATACATTAAACATCCGCTTATTGATATTCAGGTAGATTTTCATTGCTGTGCCATTTTTAGCCTTCCTGAAGTTATCATCTGTTGTTAGCGAGTTAACGCATTCTTTCAGGAGCATCTTTTGAATATCAGCCGCAATGATAACAGAACATATCAGCCCCTAACACTGGACAATGGTCTAAAAGTGCTCTTGGTGCAAGACCTTGAGTCAACAAAATCCGCGGCTTCTATGGCGATAAACGCTGGTCACTTTGACGATCCTCTTGATAGACAAGGGCTCGCTCACTTTTTAGAACATATGCTTTTTTTAGGTACTGATCTGTACCCAGAGTCAGGCGGGTTTTCTAATTTTGTTTCACAATCAGGTGGCAGTACCAACGCATGGACAGGCACTGAGCATTCTTGCTTTTTCTTTGATATCAATAACCAACAATTTTCAGAAGCTCTGGCTCAATTTAGTCGCTTTTTTATTGCGCCACTATTAAGCCCTAACGAAACTGCTAAAGAACGAAATGCGATCGATGCTGAGTTTAAATTAAAAATAAAAGACGATGGCCGTCGTATTTACCAAGCCCATAAAGAAACCGTTAATCCTGCTCACCCTTTTGCTAAGTTCTCGGTTGGTAACCAACAAACACTTGCAGATCGTGAAGGTTGTATTAGCGATGAATTACGTGCCTTTTTTGACCGCCACTACCAAGCACAATGGATGACTTTAGTCATTTGCAGTAACGAAGATATTGCCACGATGAGCGACTGGGTAAGCCAATATTTCAGCGCCATTAAAGGGCAGCAAAAAAGTAAGGCGATCATTGAGCAGCCTCTTTATCGCAAACAAGACTTAGGTAAAGTGCTGCATATTGAGCCACACAAGCATATGCAAAAGCTAATTATAAGTTTTGCAATGCCGAACATTGATGACTTTTATCGTCACAAAACGGTGAGCTTTATTGCTCATTTACTCGGCTATGAAGGCAAAGGGTCGCTGTATTCAATTTTGAAAGAGCAAGGTTGGATCAACGCGCTTTCTGCAGGTGGTGGTATCAATGGCAGTAATTTCAAAGACTTTAACATCAGCATGGCGTTGACAGATGAAGGTATTGAATACTATGAAGATATCGTCGAAATGGTGTTTGAATATATCTGCTTAATTAACCAAAACTGCGATAAGTTGCCGCGTCTTTATCAAGATAAAAAGAACCTTTTGCAAATCGCCTTTGATAATCAAGAAAAAGCACGCTTAATTGATTGGGTAAGTAATTTAAGCATTAACATGCAGCATTATGATGAAGCTAACTATGTTCAGGGTGACTACCTTATGGAAGGCTTTAATCAGTGTGCCCATGAAATTGCTATGCAATGGCTTACGCCAGACAATATGCGCTTAGTGTTAATTCACCCAGGTGTCGAACCTGAGCATACGACAGCATGGTACAATACGCCTTATAAAATTGAGGATATTTCTCCTTGCTGGTTAGAAGCACTCGGCGAAATAAACACCCCCCTGCCTAAAATGTGCTTGCCAAGCGCCAATCCTTACCTTAATAAAGAGGTTGAGTTACTCCCCTTAGACGCGCCAACAAAAACACCAGAATTACTTGTAAAACAAGAAGGTTTTGATTTTTGGTTTAAGCAAGATGCAACCTTTCGTGTTGCAAAGGGGCATTTTTATTTAGCAATGGACTCTTCCTTTGCGATAAAAGATGTTAAGCATATGGCACTCACACGTTTGTTTGCCGACCTATTTATGGACAGTGTCGCTGAACAATTTTATCCAGCAGAACTGGCAGGCCTTAGTTATCATTTAACCTCTCACCAAGGCGGTTTGACCTTACATACTGCAGGCCTTTCATCGAGTCAGTTAGAGCTGGTTAATGAGTTACTTGAAGCACTCTTTAATGTTGAGATCTGCGCAAAACGCTTTGCAGAATATAAAAAGCAACTAGTTAGGCATTGGCGAAACAGCAATCAAAACAAACCTGTAGGTGAATTATTTAGTATTCTTGGTGCACAGATAATGCCTTGGAACCCAGAACCAAATGCGCTTGCACAAGCTTTAAAAGATACGAGTTTTCATCAATTTAATTGCTTTAGAGAAGAGTTTTTCAAAGCATTGCATGTAGAGTCTTTTTTGCATGGTAATTGGCAGCGTAGCGATGCATTGAAATTCCAAAAACAAATCGCTGAGCACCTCGCTGGCAGCAATACCATAATTGATTTAACCAGACCTCTATCTACTATTACGGATGTGTCGCAGCAGCGCTTTTGTTTAAATTGTAATGACCATGCGATGGTTCTTTATTACCAAGCTCAAACCGATGCGACTGAAGAAAAAGTAAAAATGATGTTGTTGAACCACCTCATCAATCAAGATTACTTCAACGAATTAAGAACCAAGCAACAGCTAGGTTATTTGGTAGGCGCAGGTTACGCACCTTTCAATACCCGCGCTGGTATCGCTTTTTATGTGCAATCCCCTAAACATAGCGCTGATGAAATTTTAAAACGTCATAAGCAGTTTATTGAAAATTATGTAACACAGATCTCACAAATCAGTGAGCAACAATGGCTTGATACAAAAGCAGGCTTAGTGACTCATATCGCAGAAAAAGACAAAAATTTGCGTCTTCGCTCACAGCGTTTATGGCTAGCCATAGGTAATCGCGACAGTGATTTTAACATGCAGCAGCAACTTTTAACTGCCCTAGAAGCATTAAGTCTGAGCGATATGCAGCAATATGTGTGCGAGATATTCAGCGATGAACGCCCAAGAATAGAACTTTTAAGCGAACCTAAGACTAAAAAGACAGCAAAAACCACCCTTTATTCGCATTCTCTTTGACTCATTCGTCAGCTTGGATTAAATTAACTGGTGCGAATTAGGGTAATGCATTAATGACAAAAATAATAACAATGATTTCTGCTTTTCTAACAATAAGTATAGCGAGCGTTTTTAGCGCCGCTGCAAGCCCCATAGAACTTGAGCAAACAACTTTGCTGTTAATACCAAGTGGGGTGATGTTGTTATTACTGCCGTACCTATTATTTATAATTTTCAAGCTCAAACGCTCTCGCCATCAACTCCGTATCTCAGAACATCGACTAAAAAGTACTGTAGAGGGAAGCGGAGATACATTGTGGGATTGGAATATAAAAACAGGCGAAGTGCTACGTATTAACGACAAATACACCGCGAATACTAATAATACCAGCGCCTTCCCTCCTAATCGTGACCTTATCCATCCCCATGATGTCCACCAAGTAGAAAAAGCACTAAAAAAACATTTTGCAGAACACACTGCTTTTTTCGAAGCAAGTTACCGTATTAAAGATAATTTTGACCGTTGGCACTGGGTATTAGACCGCGGAAAAATTATAGAAAAAGACGCAAACTTACAGCCATTACGCATGACTGGCACCGTGCGGGATATTTCGCAATTAAAGTCCACTGAGGCACGCTTAAACTTATTTGCTAAATGTGTTGAGTCATTAACTGACGCGATTGCTATTTACGATAAAAACTTCAAATTAGTCGATTTAAACCCAAGCTTTTTAACCTTGTTTGGTGGCAGCCGCGAGCAATACCTAAAAAAAGACTTCATGCTTAATGGTTATGACCAAAGTTATGTAGATGAAGTTAAAGCGACTGTTAAAGCCACTGAACATTGGCAACAAGAAGTCAAACTGAGAAACGCCAAGCGACAGCTACTGCCCATTGAAATTTCAATTGATGAAATCAAAAATGAGCACAATCAAATTTGTAATTATGTGGTTGTATTCTCTGATCAAACTGAACGAAAAAAAGCCGAATCGCAACTTCATAATTTATCAAACCGTGACCGCACAACAGGCTTACCTAATCGAAATCTGTTCTTCACGAATTTAAAGAAGCTCGCTAAGCAAGATAACCATCATGCCCTGTTAGTTTTCGATTTAGATAACTTTAAAAAGATCAACGACTCACTTGGTCATCAACTTGGCGATAGCTTGCTGTCTAAGCTTGCGATGCGTTTGAATAAACTTACCCGCGAAAAAGACGTATTTTATCGCCTAGGTGGAGATGAGTTTGCACTGGTCATGTCGGGTACCAACGACATACACACCATTACTCGTATGGCTAAGCTATTTTTAGCGGCGATAGCTACACCATTCAACATGGCAGGCCATGAGCTGGTGATCACATCGAGCGTCGGTATTGTGTTATTTCCTGAAGATGGTAATACCCCAGAGTTATTGCTTAAGAATGCCGATACAGCCATGTATCATGCCAAGAAAAAAGGGAATAGTTACCTATTTTTCAACGACACGATGAACCGCCAAGCCGTCAAAAGGCTACAAATCGAAAACTTGATGCGCTACGGCTTAAAAGAAGATCATTTTGAAGTCTATTATCAGCCGAAAATGAATATTCGCACTGGCAAACTAGATGGTATGGAAGCACTGGTTCGTTTTATTACTCCGAAAAAAGGCATTATAAGCCCGGGCGTATTTATCCCTATTGCAGAAGAAACCGGGCAAATCATCGAAATCGGTGAAGTGGTCTTAAACAAAGCATGTCGTGATGTAAAAAACTGGATTGATCAAGGCTTATTTAACGGCCGAGTTGCTGTTAACTTATCAGCGAAACAATTCAGTTTGCCTGATTTGACCACTCGCATTGATGTAATTTTACAAAAAAATGAGCTGCCATCTTATTTCTTAGAACTTGAAATTACCGAAGGTACGGTAATGGATGACCCTAAAGAAGCGATAACAATTATGCGCTCACTAAGCGCTCGTGGTATTCACCTAGCAATGGATGACTTTGGTACGGGTTACTCATCATTGGCCTATTTAAAGCAATTTCCGCTTAACACCTTAAAAGTTGATAAAGCCTTTATTGATGATATGCAATCAGAGCGTGGTCGCAACATGGTCGACTCGATTGTGACCATTGCCCATAACCTTGATTTACATGTAGTTGCTGAAGGGGTTGAACAAGCTGACCAAGTGACAATGTTAGAACAATTAAAGTGCCAAACAATACAAGGTTATTTCTATTCTAAACCGTTATCACAGCCCGAATTTACAGAATTTTTAAAAAGCCAGCTCGATAAGTCTGCGCCAAGTTTATTAAGAAGCGTAGAAGCCTAAGGTCGCCAGCCACATGATTGGCGGCCGATATGACGAATAAAGGCACGTCGATAATGTACGTTAAACAAACACCACGCAATTGGGCCAAGCATTCCACCGAGAAGCATCCAACGCTTTACTGGCATCCCTTTAGACAACGACTCTAAATACATCACTAAAACAAACATACAGCTTAAAATAACAAATAGCACACAACACCTCATTAAAAATCAGCGGCAGTGTACATAATTCACACAGCTTTTGGAACTTCACACTTTATATAGTCTGCATAACGCGTGTTTATACAACGAACTTTTTATTATTTTTACTAGGTAAAGCAACAATTAATGTGTACTAAATAATTACAATTTACTAATATAGGAACAAACTAATACCAGTTCGCTTAATTAAGTGGTCTATTTTGAGGCAATAAAACCTCGTTGATAGCAAGGCAAAAATTTCGTTATTTAGTTGTTCTAAATCAGAAATTTTTAACGCAGATAGCGACAGGTTTAATCCCTCAAAATGATTAAGTATTATTGCGGATTGGTGTAATCAAGGAACTAACAAAAAATGAGGATCCGTTGTGTCTGAAGAATCAACAAATGTATATGAAGCACCTGAAGCAGAGCTAACTCAAGCAAATACAAGTGGCAATAAACCTATTTTAAACTTTGAGCGCTTCTCCGCTTGGGGCGTATTCTTTTTGAGTCTTATCACATTAGGTATCTACGCCTTATACTGGCTAGTAAGCCGCGCAAACAAAGCAAACGCACTTGCTAAACATCAGGTAAATCAAAACTTAATTTATGGCTATGTTGCTATTTACGTAATCAACTTTGTTTTGGCATTCACCGATATTTCTGAAGTCTTGTCTGCTATTGCTTCTATTATTTCTTTAATTGTTGGTCTGGTATTCATTTTCTCGCTACGTACTTCACTAAAAGAGTTAATTAATGAAGGCAGCAATGAGCCGGTACATTTAAGTGGCATACTCACGTTTTTCTTTTATGCGATTTATTTCCAATACAAAATTAATGAGGCCATTGATAATCAAAAGTAATCGTTTCACAGGTTTCGTTAATTAATAAAAAAGGCATTGAATTCAATGCCTTTTTTATTAAAGCTTGGTATTCGGGTATTACAACGCCCCTGAGTGCTTCACATTCAAATAGGTATTAAGCACATGCGGTAACAGCTGCTCAGGGTTACAGTCTATGGCTATCACCCCTTGCTTTTTCAGCTTAGCCATATTGGCTTTATGTGAATTTAGTAGTGCTAATGCTGCACAGTAACTGGTTGCATCTTCATACTTTT
This sequence comes from Pseudoalteromonas thalassia, assembly GCF_049257215.1. Lineage (NCBI taxonomy): Bacteria > Pseudomonadati > Pseudomonadota > Gammaproteobacteria > Alteromonadales > Pseudoalteromonadaceae > Pseudoalteromonas > Pseudoalteromonas thalassia. The sequence continues at coordinate 262,602 of NZ_JBMMUE010000001.1, read as the reverse complement.
CTATAGGCTCTTCGAGCACTTCACTCACGGCACGATTGTTAATATTGATAAGTGCCACTAAGTGATGTTTTTGCAATAGCTTTATTGCAGGCATTAACTCGTCAATACTTTGCTCATCTAGGGTGGTGACTAATAACACTAAAGAGCGTTTACTGCGCTTAGCAATTAACTGGTTTACAGCTACCAAATAGTCACTGCTGCTATTATCTGGGTATAAATCATAAAAATGATTCATCACCCGAGATACATTCTGCGCGCCTTTAACATCGGGTAACCAGCGTAGGTTTTGGTTAAAGCTCTGCATACTAAACCAATCACCTTGCTTTAAAACCGTGTGAGAAAGTAGCAATAATGCATTTAAAGCATGATCAAAGTGGCTGCCTTCATTGGCTTCTATGGCCATTTTTTTTGAGGCATCAAGCATAACTATTACATGCTGGTTTTGCTCTTCTTGATACTCTCGCGAAATTAATTTTCGGCGTTTACTTGTTGCCTGCCAATCTATCTGTCTGACGCTGTCACCTTGGCGATATTCGCGTAATTGCTGGAATTCAATACCATCACCGCGCTTTTTGGTAAGTTTTAACCCCGAAATAGGCTTATTCACGACCCCGCTTAAATGCTGTTTCGAGGTAACACGGCTAAAGTCTGGGTAAACCTTTAACTGAGTAGCTTGAGTTGCCAACCAATTTGCTTGCCAAAGGCCTAGTGGCGACCCTACCCTCAGCTCAATCGCACTAATTTGTGCATCCCCCCGCTTATGGGCGCGTATCATAAAGACCAGCTTTGCCTGTTGCGTAGCGTCAATGAATAGGGTTTGCATTGGCTTTAACAATTCAATAGCGTTGCTTAAATGCACACTCACATCTAATTGCTTAGCATGTTTGGCATTATTTTTAATCAACACGTTTAAATCTTGGCGTCTGTATAACGCCATATTTAGGTTAGTTTCTGCGCTTACTTCGAGTAAAGGCGATGACTTAGCTGCCAAGCAATCAACAATTGCAACTAAAGCTGGCACCAATAACAAGGCGGTTAAAAGCATGCCATTTACCTGAGCAATAGCACACACAAGCATAAGCAACAGAATGAATGCTGTTAACACAACTAAACGTTTTGCTGGCCTAAGCTTGATACGGTTCATGAGCGTGGCGCTTCAACACTTGCTAAAATAGCACTGATCACTTCGTCAAACGAAACACCTTCCAGTTCTAAGTCCGCAGATAAAATTAAACGGTGCCTTAAAATATTTGGCGAGACTAGCTTCACATCATCTGGGGTAACAAAATCACGGCCATTCATCAATGCCATTACTTTTGCAGCTTTAATGATATTAATTGAGGCACGTAACCCTGCACCATGAAGCACGCCTTGCCAAGTTCGTGAGCTACGAACTATATCAACGGCATAATTAAGAATTTGCTCGTCTACTAAAATATCCGCACAAAGCTGTTTAATTTCAGCAATACGCTTGGCATCTAATACCGCTGGAAGCTGCTCCACTTTGCTTTCATTAGAAACTATTTGTGTATTCAGTTTTAAAAGCTCAACTTCCGATTCATGAGAAGGAAAACCAAGCTCTACTTTCATCATAAAGCGGTCTAATTCGGCCTCTGGTAATGGGTAAGTCCCTTCTTGATCTAGTGGGTTTTGAGTGGCTAATACCATAAACGGGGAGTTTATTAATAACGATTCACCATCAATAGTGATTTGTTGTTCTTGCATCACTTCAAGTAAGGCTGATTGCGTTTTTGCTGGCGCACGATTAATTTCATCAGCAAGTAAGATATTAGTAAAGGCAGGGCCTTTTTTGATATTAAACTCACCTGACTTCATATCATATAAGCTATGCCCTACTACATCCGAAGGCATTAAGTCTGGGGTAAATTGTACACGTGAGAAATTTACACTTAAGCTTTTAGCTAAAGCTCTAACAAGTAATGTTTTACCAAGTCCCGGAACCCCTTCAAGCAGCACATGGCCACCAGCAAAAAGAACGGTAAGCACATCTTCTACAATGGCATCTTGACCGACTAACACACGCGAAATGTTATGCTTTACTTGTTTTACTGCATCAGCTGCCTCAACTAAGCTCATGCGATTAGTGTCTAATTCCGTGCTCATAAGGCATTCCTTAACTGTTTAAATCGTTTTATATAATTTGTTCTTTGTGTTTTTGAGTCAGGTAACTTGCTAGCCAATAGCTGCGCTACCTGTTGTTTTTCAAAATGGGTTAAATTAGCAATACTCTGCGCCTGTTTTTCTGCGCTTAGCATTTTAAAGTTTGGTACACGCGCTTCTACCTTGCTGTAAAAGTCTTTCTTGAGTGCGGCAAATAATACGGCTTCATGGCCGTGCTCAGAGTAAAAATTTGCGAGTGCACGAATATGCTGATTAAAACTGGTTTTAGCTTCAAAATCAGGGGCGTATGCTCGGCCAATACGGCTCGTAATATGCCACACTGCAAGCACAATTAATAACACTAGAGTCACTACAAATTGCCAGCTCCAGTGCCAAAGCTTTGCAAGCCAATTAGGGTAAGTCAGGTATGGAACATAGCTAATACTCTTAGCGCCTTTACTTAACCAAAGTAATAGACTGCCATGGTCGAGGTGGCGCAAACGATAGTTAGTAAAAGGTAATAACGATGGCATCACAACTACTCTGCCTTGACCAAAGGCAAAATCACACATTACGGTTTTGCCCTCAGAAGTATTTGTACTTACACCAGGGCAGTTTTCGATGTAAAAGGCACGGCTTAATTCGAGTTCGAGCTCAGTATTTTCATCAATAGACAACACACTGTTTTTATCTCCCTCTTTGCGCATCGCAAAATCATACTCAAAGACATCTTCTTGACTTAGCACATTGATGCCAAGCTGCCCAAAGAACACTGAATTATCGATTGCTAGCTCTTCGCGCTGCCTATTTAATACATAAATTAAACGCCCGCCATCAGCGACCCAGTCAGCAAGCTGAGTATCAAGCAGATAAGAGTCAGCAAGTACGGCTTCATCTAAAATTAAAATGCTTTTTGGATCTATCGCAAGCTCTTCACTTTGTGCTTGTTCAGCCAAGTGTTTATCTTTGATCCAACTTATTCCATTGGCCTTTAAAAGACGTTGGGCCATGGTGAAGTTATCTTTGGCAACATCTGAATGAAACCCTATTTCAACTTCTCTTTTTTCCCAATCTAATGAGGCCAGTGAGACAACAATAAACACGGTAAACAAGACTAATAGAGCAATTAGCACAACCTTAAGCTTCATGGGCTTGCTCCTGAGTATTTGCTGTCATTGCTGTAATTTGTGCAGTTAACTCTACAAAATTGATATCAGGGGTTTTATGACCCCAAGCAACCGCGACCCATGCAGAAAATAAGCGGGCAAATATCGCTTGCCCTTGATTTGGCACCTTTGCATCAATTGCACGTTTACATTCGCGTTCAGTCATCGAGCGGTGCAGGCGCACTTGGTGATGCTGCTGAGCCCAACTCAGGGTATGATGAAGCAAATACGCTAACGCTAAGCGATGCTCACCTTGCTCAAAGCATTGCTGTGCAGCAGCTATTAAATCTGCTGGTAAATCTTTACTTTTAATCTCTGCAAATAAGGCTGGGATCACTGACTCTTCAGTTACTTTTGTGCGCTCAGGTAAGCTTAAGTTGGCAAAAAAACCTCGTTTTTTAATCAAGTAATAAATGAGCCAAACCAGTAATAATCCAACTAACAGCCAAACTAATACACCAAACCCATTGCCTATCGCTGTAAACAGATCGATAAGCCATGACCAATCACTGTGTGATGAACTCTCTGTAGGCTCTAAATTTGGCACCCAAGTGGTTTCTGTTTCGATGACATTAGGCTCATTATAGAGTGCGGTGACTTGCTCTTTTATCGCTTGCTTATCGATTTGCTCAGCATAACTAGTTGATGGTTGCAGGGTAAACATTGTTAGCATAAATAGCCCTACAGTACTGAGTAAGCCTACGAGGCGGGTACGAATGTTTTTAAATGCCAGCTCAATGTCCCAACCTTCAAGCTCTACACGGCGGTGTAAATAAGCAAGAAATCCACCACTAACAAATAAAGGTGCAACCAACGAAATACTAATTATGTAGATAAGGTTAAAAGCTATCTCTAGCCACTCTGGAGATTCAAAAATTTGGTACATAGCCTCTTCGGCAGAAAACGATTGGGGGATTAATGCGATAGTCAGTGCCGATATCCCCATCAACAAAATGTATTCAAAATGCACACAAAACAGCATCCATAGTGTTTGCTTAGGCTTCGTTGAGGCAAACAATACTTGCTTACGCTTGGTTTTTCGCTCATCTGAAAGTCGTTCTAGTTGCTCAACTGGCGCTAAAAATGCACGATTTGGGCTAAGCCTATATATCGTTAAATGAGCGACCATGTCGGTCATTTTTAACTGTTTCACTGACCTTAAACTACGACTAATACTTAGCGGCTGATTAAACACCGCTTTTGACATGTAATCGAGTAATGGCCGCTCAAATAGAGGCTTGAGCCACCAGATAACAAAAGCACTTATTCCCCAATTAAACAACAGGCCAATCATTAAAAATACCGGGACTGCCATTATTAAATACATAGCTACCAATGCTACAAAGTGCTGCTTAACCAGTAATACCGTTAAATCAAAGGTTTCATAGGCGCTGCGCTTACGAGGGTTAAAGCTTAGGTGATTAAGCTCCATAACGCATGCCCTTATATAAGCGAAAAATCACATAAGCCCAACAGCCTGCGCCAACAACATACTTAATTTCATTGGCAATATCACGAGGTGACCAAAATGCTTCAATAAAAGCGGCTATCACCAACATTAAAAATGCCCCAACAATCAGTGGGAGTGCTTTTTGAGCAGCCTGTTTCATCGCATATGCACGGGTAAACTGGCCGGGATTTAAAAGCCCGTAACCAATCTGACAGCCTGCCGCTGAGGCAATGATGATAGCGGTTAACTCAAACGAGCCATGGGTGATAACAAATGAGAAAAACGGCCCTTCAAAACCAACATTAACAATATGAGCGGCAATAGCCCCAAAATAAAAGCTATTGAATAATAAGAAAAAGGCAGCGCCTACACAGAACAACACACCGCCTGCAAACATCTGAAATGCAATACCAATATTATTGTAAATGTAGACCCCGAACATCATGAGATCTTGTGATGCGCCTCGCTCAGCCGATTGTACACTACCACTGGGGTTATACATTTGTTCGATATTAAGGACGGTGCCTTGCCCTAAAAATGTATAGACGGCATCAGGGTCAAGTGTCACCCAAATAAAAGCAATAAGAGCCAATCCCCAAAATGCCAATAAGTTAATGCCAAGCATTAAACGGTTTTCATATAGGGCGCGAGGAAATGCTGTGCGTGCTACGTGCCATAATTCAGAAAATTGATTACTACGCGATAAATAAAGTCGCTTTTGCCCTAACTGCACGAGTCTATTGATTTGCTCAATCAACACGGGGCTGTATTGACGACTTTGCGCAATGGCTAAGTCATTACACACTTTTCGATACATATTAGGAAAGTGAATAGGTAAAGTCTCTGTACTTTTTTGTTCACACAAAGTCTTAAATTCATCCCAGCGTTCACTATTCGACTTTACAAATTGAGTTTGTTTCATGGTTTACCCTCTTGCGGTGGGTAACCTGTATTATCATTGACTTGTCCAGCATAATGGCGCGCATAACTGAGCAATTGCCACTCAATATTGTTTTCATCTGTCGCAAATGACTCTGCGAGAATACGCGCTAGTTCGTGGCGCCTAGCATCAGATAACTCGTCATGACGCTCAGCAAAAGCCAGCACTGCAAGTTGCTCTTCGGTAGTTAAACTTACTGTAGGTACATGCACTTGGCCTTTCGACAGCTCTGGTCGCGCTTCTAACTCGTCTTCATAAATAACCATAGTACCAGCAGCCCAATCACCAATTCGCTTGAAACGGTTGTTAAACAACATAACCACAAGACCCAAGAAATAGCCTATCGGTAACATATCTGCGGGGCGTAATAAGTTGCGCACCACTATTTGCGAAAAGCTCGCGGGTAAGCCATTATCTTGCACAACACGAATTTTAAGTCTTTTTTTACCGGGTGTTTGGCCATTCTCCATTTCATAAAGAATGTTGTACCCCCAAGAAATTACAAAGTAAGCAATTAAAATAAGCCCTTGCCCTGCATCACCTAAAAATGCCAAAACGCTGCTCACAGCAATTAAAACAAGGCCTAGGATAATAAAATCAATAAGGTAAGCGTAGCTTCGGGCAACAACGCCAGCAGGAGTTATGGCGATATCAACGCCTTCGGGAAGTTTTATATATTCTCTGTTTTCCAATCCGTGGTTTAACATTAATCGACAACTAGCATAATTATTGTTTTCGTAAGCCCTTAATGATGCGGCTTTTCTGTCCCTTTTTCAATGCCTTTGTAGGAGCAAACTTTTATTCTGTCGCTTAATAAAACACTGAAATACTATTTTTTGACACAAAAAAACCGGCAAATAGCCGGTTTCTATCAGTGAGTGCTATTATTTCTCAGCACGGCCCATAAATTTATGTTCAACCGTGTTGATACGAATTCGGTCGCCTGTAGAAATATGCTCAGGAACTTGAATCGTTAAACCCGTTGTTAAACGTGCAGGCTTTGAACGTGCACTAGCAGAAGCACCTTTAATTGAAGGGTCTGTTTCTTCAACAACAAGTTCAACGCTTGATGGTAAGTCTAGGCCAACCGGAGCACCATCAATTACAATTACGTGAAGACCCTGAGTTTCTTCATTAACGAATAAAATTTCTTCGCTAATCGCTTCTTTGTTTAAGTTATATGGCGTGTAATCTTCATTATCCATGAAAACATACTCTTCACCGTCAATGTAAGAGAACATTGCTTCACGGCGAGTTAAGTCAGCTAGCTTTAACATGTCGCTGTCTTTGAATGTTTCATCCACTTTACCGCCTGTTACTACATCGTATAAACGCATGCGGTATAAGCTACCACCTGCACGACCTTGCGGTACAGAACGTTGAATATCTTTAACTACTAAAACACGGCCGTTATGCTCAATAGCGGCGCCTTTTTTAACTTCACTTGCCTTAGGCATGGGTGTATTCCTATCGTTTTTTGATGACAGGAATTTACCACGTAATAGCGTTTGTTCAATAAAAATTTATAGTTTTAAATCACATCTGTGATTTATCCTATTTTTCAGCAAATTATGGCAATAGTTGTCTCCAAACTACGAAAAAGCTGCTATGTTTATAACTACGAAAAATGACTTCAAGGATTGGATCATGAATCAACACGCAGTACACGAATATTTAATGAACAAGCCATTGGTGATGATCACACAACCATTTGGCCAAGATGTCGATGTTTATAAAGTTAATCATAAAATGTTTGCCACCCTCGCAGAGGGCAAAGAAGGTCAAACAGATGATGAAGGCAACCTTGTATGGTGGCTTAATCTAAAGTGCGACCCTGATGAGGCTCAAGCATTACGTGATATTTTCCCGTCTGTGATCCCGGGTTATCATATGAACAAACGTTTATGGAATACGGTTATTTTAGATGGCACCGTACCACAAGGAGAAATTGAACGAATGATCGATAATTCGTTTAATTTAGTGGTTGCGAATATGCCAGAAAAAGACAGAAAAGCGATTGAGCTTCATCTGTAAAAGTTTTGCACTGATCACACTCTGTGATCAGTGCAGCTTAAATGATAATGATGATCGGCATACAAAATACCACCAATTGCATAGGAATCAGGTTGCTTTTCAATCAGCTGAAAGCCACACTTCTCAAGTACTTTTTCTGAACCGATATTACCTTCGGTAACAACCGCTTTAAATTCACGTACAGCATGTTCTGATGCGGCATAATCGAGCACCGCTTGCAAAGACTCAGTGGCATAGCCTCGACCATGAAAGTTAGGCAACAGCAAATAACCAACTTCTTGTATCTCAGGGACAGTTGATGAGGTAAACCCAGTCACGCCAACTTCTTTTCCTGTGCTGGTTTCAACAATCACTAAACACAGTGGTGTATTCGAATTTGGCTGCCAAGGCTTTAAACGTTCATTAAACTTAGCGCGTAGCTGCGCTTCTGACGGCTTATCAAAGCATTTCGCTATTACTTGGGCATCATTATGCAAAGTATAAAACAATGGCCAGTCATCGGCATTTAACAGCCGTAATGTTAATCGCTCAGTGGTGAGAGTCATGGTGATTAATCAATTAGTAAATAAACCTAGTTATAACAAACCGACATGGCGAGTTAAATACCACTTATGGCCAATATCGAAGCAAAAAGCCCCGCTCAATGTGAGCAGGGCTTTTAAATTAGCTAATTAATTAAAATACTAGCTTTTAGTTGTTTCGGTATCAGCTTCTTCTGAGGCTTGCTCGTCTTCGACCACTTCTTTGGTTACTTCAACCGGATCGACAGGCGCAGCTTCTTCAACTGCCGGCTCTTCGCTTTCTGCTTGGTAAAAACGACCACCCTTTTCAGCCATTGCTTTTAACGTATCACAAGGTGTGAAAATTGGGTTGTAGTTAGCAAAAGTCGCCATTTCTGAGCTCACTTGTGCGGCACCAAGTTTATCCATATAGCTAAATGGACCGCCTAAGAATGGTGGGAAACCGATACCAAAAATAGCACCAATATCACCGTCACGCGGGCTTGCAATAATGCCATCATCTAAACAGCGCACCGCTTCGTTCAGCATTTGCGCAACACAACGTTTAGCAATTTCGCTCTTGTTTAAACGAGGTGATGGCGTAACACCCAGTAGCTCGTAAACTGACTCATCCACTTTTTTATCTTTCTTGTCGTAAAGATAAAAACCACGGCCAGTCTTACGACCTAAGCGCTTAGAGTCAATTAAGCGATTAAAGGCATCCGGGGCTTTAAAGCGCTCGCCCAATTCTTTTTCAAGGATTGGCGCAATTTTAGAACCGATATCAATCCCTACTTCATCAAGTAACGCTAAAGGCCCTACCGGGAAACCAAACTCAACAAGTGCTTGGTCAATCTTTTCAATTGGCTCACCTGCAAGCAGTAAATTAGCCGCTTCATTGACATAAGGCGCTAAGATACGGTTTACATAGAAACCAGCCATGTCTTTAACCACAATTGGAGTTTTACCTTGCTTACGGGCAAAGTTAACCACGCGTGCGATAGTTTCTTCAGATGTACCAGCGTGTGGAATAATCTCAACAAGTGGCATTTTCTCAACAGGTGAGAAGTAATGCAGACCAATTACATTTTCTGGACGTGCTGCATCAGCAGCGATTTGCGCAATAGGTAATGATGAGGTATTACTTGCAAAAATCGTATTGTCTTGGCACTCACGTTCTACATCAGCCACCATACCTTGCTTTAAAGCAAGATCTTCAAACACCGCTTCGATAACGATATCGATGTGCTTAAAGCCACTGTAATCGGTGGTACCGGTGATACGGTTCATGGTTTGTTGTAGTTCTGCTTTAGATAAAATACGACGCTTTTGCTTTTTATCTAAAATTTTATAGCTGTAGTTCATTGCATTGCTAATGCCCTTTTCAGCCACATCTTTAATGCGCACTGGAACACCGGCTTTTACGGCACTAACATGAGCAATACCCGCGCCCATTAGGCCGCCGCCTAATACTGCTGCTTTAGCGATTGCTGGTGCGTCATCATTGCGCCACTCTTTTTTCATTTCTGTGGTTGCAAAGAAAATACCGCGCAATGCTTTTGACTCATCGCTCATAACTAGCGTGGCAAAACCTTCAGCTTCAGTTTTGTATGCTTTTAACTGATCAAGCTCAACACTTGCACGAACCGCTTTAATAATCGCTAAAGGAGCTGGGTAGTGACCGCCTGTTTTCTTCAGCACATTTTCTTGTGCTTTTTTGAAAATAATATTACGACCAAATGGGTTTGACTCAAGTAATTGGCTTAATCGGTCTAGCTTAGGTTTAGTAACCTTAGCCTTCCCTTTGAGTGCAAACTCTTTAGCAACATCTAGTAATACACTGTGCGGGACACAATCATTTACTAAGCCTGTTTTCTTCGCTTGCTTTGCACGCACTTGTTTACCTGTAAGCATCCACTCAAGTGCTTTTTGCAAACCAACTAATTTAGGTAAACGTTGTGTACCACCACCCCCTGGTAATAAGCCTAACTGTACTTCAGGTAAACCAAGCTTAGTGATATCGCTGTCTGAACACACGCGATAATCACAAGCTAAAGCAAACTCTAAACCACCACCTAATGCTGCACCGTGTATGGCACTAACCGTTGGGAAAGGCAGCTTTTTCATATCGAAAAATGCTTGCTGGCACATTTCGCTTAACGCTAATGCATCTTCACGGCTATTGGCGCTATCAAGCATTTTAATATCAGCACCAGCGATAAAGTTATCGCTTTTACCACTGATAAATACCATGCCTTTTACCGCTTTTTCTTGTGCGTCTTTAAGTAAGGTTTTTAAATCTTCTGCAAAACTACTACGCAGGGTGTTCATTTTTTCACCCGGCACATCAATAGTTACAACGGCTACGCCGTCATCAGCCACTGATAAACTAAATACTGAATCTGTCATTACGCACTCTCCAATACAAAGGCTGCGCCTAAGCCACCCGCTGCACACGCAGTCGTAAGCGCTAAGCCGCCACCGCGACGATTAAGTTCATGTAAGCTTTGCGTGATCAGGCGCGCGCCTGTTGCCGCAAATGGGTGGCCGTATGCAAGAGAGCCACCTAATACATTGAACTTGTCCATGTTAATTTCGCCGATCGCTTTACTACGACCTAGCTTTTCTTGTGCAAATTTATCTGACGCAAACATCTTCATGTTGGCAAGTGTTTGCGCTGCAAATGCTTCGTGCATTTCGATTAAATCTAAATCAGCTAATGTGATACCAGCTCTATCTAAGGCAATTGGCGTTGAGTGCGCCGGACCCATTAGCATGTCTTCATGTACACCAATTGCAGAGAAAGCAAAACTGCGTACATAACCTAAAATGTTGTAACCCAATGCTTTTGCTTTGCTCTCACTCATCATTAATACCGCTGCTGCACCATCTGTTAATGGTGTAGCGTTAGCTGCGGTAACTGAGCCGTGTTGACGGTCAAATACTGGTTTTAATTTGGCGTAGCCTTCAACTGTTGAGTTATGACGGATGTTATTGTCTTGCTCAATAAAGCTCTTATAAGGTGCAACATGGGCAGTCATCACTTCGTCTTTCAGTTTACCATCAGCCCACGCTTGGCTTGCAAGAGTGTGAGAACGGTGTGCTAAAGCATCTTGATCTTCGCGGCTAATGTTATGCGTTTTCGCCATTTGCTCAGCTGTTTGACCCATAGATAAGCCAGTAGAGTACTCAGCGACCGCTGGCGGTACAGGCAGTAAGTCTTTAAGACGCAGTTTTGAGAAAATCTTTAATCGCTGACCAAGAGTGCGTGCTTTGTTTAAATCAACAAGGCTACCCGCTAATTTTTTGCTAACACCAATAGGTAATACAGATGATGAGTCAGCACCGCCCGCGATACCAACTTGCACTGAGCCTGCCATAATTGACTCAGCCACGTTAGCAATGGCTTGGAAACTTGTCGCACACGCACGCGATACAGAATAAGCATCAACAGATACAGGCATACCCGTACCTAATACGATTTCACGGGCAATATTTGGCGCTTCTGGCATTTGTACTACTTGACCAAATACCAGTTGGTCGATTTCAGATTTATCGAAATTTAGTCGCTCAAGCATTTCGTTGACAACTAACTTACCCATATCAAGGGCTGGTACATGGTGGAATGCTGTGGCTTGCTTTGCAAACGGCGTTCGTAGGCCGCTAACGATTGCGATACGATCGCCTTTTGCTGTTTTAAGTATATTTTGCTCAGACATTTATGCTCTCCCGCTGACAGGTCTGACCTGTTTGTTTTTCCTGATTCTAAAACAACCCGTGTACGAATGCCAATAGTAAGTTTTCAACCATAGGCTTTTTTCGACCGATTTACAAAAAAACACTGTATTTATATGGTAGGCTAAAATTTTTATAGGCTAGGATAAAATTCCTTAAAAAATAACGAACTATTTGAGGATTTTCTGTCTAACACTTGTGTTATAACTTTTGAATCCTTATAACTTGTTGATAGCGCCCCATTCACGGTAGCGTAAACACAATTGATAAGCACTGAACGTTTCACGTTTGTGCGGTATAAAAACAATTTTTGACTCACGCTTTTAGGACAGTCTTTTTATTATGGCAGTTAACGCATTTTCACAATTAAAAACATACTTAGACACGCAAATTATCGGCCAACCCCAATTAACTCAAGCACTGTTAATCGCAATTTTGGCTGATGGCCACTTATTAGTTGAGGGCCCTCCGGGTCTTGCAAAAACCCGTGCTGTAAATGCATTAGCAAAAGGCGTTGAAGGCAGCTTCCAACGAGTTCAATTTACCCCTGACTTACTACCTGCGGATGTCACCGGTACCGATATTTATCGTCAGCAAACCAGTGAGTTCGTATTTGAAAAAGGCCCGTTATTTCATAACCTAATTTTGGCTGACGAAATTAACCGTGCTCCAGCTAAAGTACAATCAGCACTTCTTGAAGCCATGGCTGAACGTCAAGTAACTGTTGGTAAAAACACCTATCCACTGTCTGACCTATTTATGGTTATGGCAACGCAGAATCCGCTCGAGCAAGAAGGCACTTACCCACTGCCAGAGGCCCAGCTTGACCGCTTCTTACTGCATTTAAGCATTGATTACCCGGGTGCTGAACACGAATTAGACATTTTACGTCTAACCCGAGGTGAAGCTATCTCTGATAAGCAAGCAACGACGCAACAAATTAGTCAAAGTGAGCTTTTTGCTGCCCGTAAAGCCATTTTGGGTTTGTACTTAGCTGAACCACTAGAGAAGTACCTAGTACAATTAATTGTTGCCACCCGTGAAGCGTCTGAACTTGATGAGCAACTTGGCCGCTGGATTGAATATGGTGCAAGCCCACGTGCAACGATTGCCCTTGATAAGTGTGCGCGTGCTCATGCTTGGCTTGAAGGTCGTGATTTTGTAGCCCCTGATGATATCCAAGCAGTGCTTCACAATGTGTTACGTCATCGTATTATATTGAGCTACGAAGCGCAGGCCGATGGCATTAGTAAAGACGATGTGATCAGCCGTATTTTAGAATTGGTGGCAGTACCATAAGCTATGTCGAGCCAATTTGATACAGCGGCGTGGTTAGCGGCAAGCCATAGTCAAGGCGTAAATTTATCACTCAAAGAGTTGATGTATTACAAAGCCAAAGCTCGCTTGCTAGAACTTGCGCCCAAAGTAAAAATCAAAAACAGTTTAGCTGGGCAATACCTTGCGCCTCATAAAGGCCGCGGTATGGAGTTTGCCGAGGTACGGCATTACCAAGCCGGTGATGACATACGCTCTATCGACTGGCGTGTTACCGCACGTACTGGCGAAACCCACACTAAGCTGTTTCAAGAAGAAAAAGAACGCCCTGTTTTCGTATTTACTGACTTTTCAAACTCAATGCTGTTCGGCTCAAAGTTATTATTAAAGTCAGTGCAAGCAGCACACATTAGTGCATTGGTTGCATGGTCAGCATGTCAACGCGGTGATCGCATCGGTGGTCTGGTGTTTAATCAGCATAGCCATCACGAATTAAAGCCTACATCGCGCGAAAAAGCAGTGCTAAAGCTTTGTCACAATTTATGTGATATTCACAGCCAAGCACTGACTAATATAGATCAAACAACCACCAACTTATTTAGCGAAAACCTTAAACGCCTTAATCATTTAGCAAAACCAGGAAGCTTGGTTTATATCGTCTCTGATTTCAGTGCCCTTGATGAAGCAAGCTTCAAACAGCTTGAGATGCTAAGCAGACACTGTGAGTTAATTGGCTGCCATATTAGCGACCCATTCGAGCATCAGTTACCGGCTTTTAAGCAAACTGTGACCGTGTCGGCTAATGGTCAAGAGCTGGCTTTACCGTTAATGGATAAGCAATTTCGCGAGCGTTTTGCTAAGTCTGCTGAAGAGTCGTTTTCTTATAGATTAAAACGCTTACAAAAATCTGGGCTTAGTTTAATTTCATTCAGTGCAGCCACCCCACTTGAGCTGCAATTAGTGAGAAAGTAACAATGCAAAAAAATCCGCTAGATGGCTTACATGATGTCATTGCACCAACCGAGGTTGCATGGTGGCCACTTGCTCCAATTTGGTGGCTTATCATCGCCTTAGTTGGTTCGTTATTAATTGTCGGCTTAGTGCTTTTATATAAAAACCAGCAGTTTAAAAAAGCCAAAAAACAAGCCATTAAATTAAGTAAAACAGTGGCTGATGATGACGCACAACAGCTACACATTATTTTAAAACGTTTAACTCGTCATTATTACAACAACCAGCTTGCCTCTCAGCCTTTAGCAAAGTGGTCAGAAAGCTTGTCTAAGCTTAGTGGCGACAACTTTAGTTACGATGAACTAATGCCACTTTATCAACAGCAAACGAATAATGCCGAGCTTGGGGCTAAATTACGCAGCGCCATCCACAACTTTAAACTCAAGGAGCCAATCAATGTTTGAGTTTAGTTGGCCATGGTGTTTTGTACTTTTACCACTTCCTTGGTTATTAAGCCGCTTTATGCCGCTAAAGCAGCAAGGGCAGTTACGTTTACGTATCCCAGGCTTTGCTAAGCTTGGCTTGAATAATCAAACAGTGCAGCAACATAGCCGTAAAGTTTCATTACTCGAATGGGCAGTATGGGGTTCACTGGTTGTTGCAATTGCAAACCCAACTTGGCTTGATGAGCCTATCACACTACCTAATGAAGGCCGCGACATTATGCTTGCAGTGGATTTATCTGGCTCAATGACCGAGCAAGATATGGCCTATCAGAATCAATATGTCGATAGGCTAACCATGGTAAAAGCTGTATTAAGTGACTTTATTGAGCAACGTCAGGGTGACCGCCTTGGTCTTATTTTATTTGGCGATACGGCATTTTTACAAACGCCACTTACACGTGATGTTAAAACTGTGAGCCAAATGCTAAGCGAAGCACAAATAGGCCTAGTTGGCCGAGCAACAGCCATCGGTGATGCATTAGGTTTATCGGTAAAACGCTTTGCCAACAAAGATGAAAGTAATCGTATTGTTGTGCTATTAACTGATGGACAAAACACCGCTGGTAACCTTGATCCAGAAGATGCGCTACTGTTAGCCCGCGAAGAAGGTATCAAAGTATATACCATTGGCGTTGGCTCAGATAACCCACGTGGTTTTAGCCTATTTAATATGGGTGGCATGAATGGTGGTAACCTTGATGAAAGCTTATTAAAGCGTATTGCAGAGCAAACCGGCGGCTTATACTTTAGAGCAAAAGATGTGGCTGGTTTACAACAAATTTATCAAGAGCTTGATAAACTTGAGCCTATTAGTAGCGATGAGCAAACGTTCCGCCCGCAAATTTCTTTGTTTTATATTCCACTGCTTATAGCGCTTGGCTTAATAAGCTTAGCAATGCTAGTCAGTTTTATCCGCCAATTTAAGCAGGAGAGCTAGTATGGATTTTGAATTTATTCGCCCTGCCCTACTTTGGTTATTAATCCCAACATTGATTATTTTTAGTGTGTTGTTAGTGCGCAATAAAAAAAGCGCCCCAGCTGATTTAATAGCCCCCCATTTGGCACAGTTTGTAATGAGCGACAACCACAAAAAACAAAGCCAACCACTTTGGTTAGTTGCGCTGTTTACCTTATTAGCTATTGTGTTTTCTGCTGGCCCAAGCTTTGAGAAAAAACAAGTGCCAGTGTTTCAGGCAAAAAACGCTCGAGTCATTGTGATGGATATGTCGTACTCTATGTTCAGTACCGACATTGCGCCAAGCCGGTTAGTTCAAGCTCGCTTTAAAGCACTTGATATGATTGAGCTTTTCAAAGAAGGTGATACAGCATTGGTTGCTTATGCAGGCTCTGCATTTACTATTTCGCCGCTAACCAATGACGCCAGCACGTTGGCTAATCTTATCCCAAGCCTAAGCCCTGATATCATGCCAAGCAAAGGCTCAAATGTGATTGATGGTTTAGAAAAAGCAAATGAGTTACTTAAACAAGCGGGTTACCTTGAAGGCGATATTATTTTAGTAACGGATGGTGTTGACCAACTTGACCAAGAAGATATTGCTCGCTTTACAAGTGAATCGGATTATCGCTTAAATATTTATGGTGTAGGCACTGAGCAAGGTGCGCCAATCAAGCTTCCTGAAGGTGGTTTTTTGAAAGACATGCAAGGACAAATTGTTATTCCAAAATTAAATGTGAGTCGCTTAAATGCACTTGCACGTAATAGTGGTGGCAAATTTGCGCTCTATCAAACCAGTAATCAAGATATTAAAACATTCGCGCCTAGTGCCAATGCTGAAGTGCTTAAAGATGAA
This sequence comes from Pseudoalteromonas thalassia, assembly GCF_049257215.1. NCBI lineage: Bacteria > Pseudomonadati > Pseudomonadota > Gammaproteobacteria > Alteromonadales > Pseudoalteromonadaceae > Pseudoalteromonas > Pseudoalteromonas thalassia. The sequence goes on along the minus strand of NZ_JBMMUE010000001.1, from coordinate 246,113 downwards.
AAACAAAGCCAAGCTTTATGGCGTGTTGATGCGGGCATTTATGGCCTGATTATTTTACTACCGTTAGCACTTTTTTTGATTCGCCGAAGCAGCCTAGTGCTTGGGGTTTTGTTTGTTATGCTACTGCCTCAGCAACAAGTTTACGCCGCTGAGTTACCAGAGGTGTTTAAAAACCAAGACCAACGCGCCCTTGATGCCTATCAGCAGAATCAATTTGAAAAAGCCGCACAAGCAGAAAACGCGCAACTAAAAGGCGCAGCCCTTTATCAGCAAGGTAATTACCAAGCGGCCATGGACGCCTTTAGCGAAGATAAGTCAGCTACTGGTTTGTATAACTATGGTAATGCTCTTGCCAAGGCTGGTGAGCTAGAGCAAGCCATAGAGGCTTATAAACAAGCCCAGCAACTTAAAAATGATTTTACTGAAGCAAAAGAAAACCAAGCCCTCGTTGAACAGTTATTGCAGCAGCAAGAGCAACAACAGCAGCAACAAGATCAACAGCAAAACAATGATCAACAAAACAGCGATGGCCAGCAAGATAACCAGCAAAAGCAACAGGGCGAGAATTCCCAGCAAGGCGAAAACTCTGAGCAAAGTGAGCAGCAAGAGGGGCAACAGCCCTCTGAGCAAGGTGAACAATCAGATCAAAAAGGTGAGCAAAGCGAGTCTGAAAGTGGCCAGCAAAACAAACCTGAAATGGAATCTGAAGCACAACAGTCACCACAATCAGGTGAACAAAAGCCAGAGCAGTCCCCCGAGCAACAAGATGCAAAACCAGAGCCATCGCAAAGCGATGAACAAGCTAAACAGCAAGCAGAGCAACAAGCTATGCAGGCACAAGCAGCTGAACTGACTAATGAAGAGAAAGAAAAAGCACAACAGCTTAATCAGTTACTTCGTAAAGTCCCTGATGATCCTGCGATCTTATTAAGAAATAAAATGCAACTAGAATCACAAAAACGAAACTATCAACGTCGTCCACGAGGAGCCGAAAAATCATGGTAATGCGATTATTATGTTGTTTATTGCTAATCGCGGCAGCGCCGCTTTGGGCTGCCACCCAACTACAGGCAAGTGTTGATAAAAACCCAGTCCTTGCAGGTGAGTTTTTCATATTAACTATTACCGCTGACGACACCATCAACAGCGAGCAACCTGATACCTCTGTACTATTAAAAGACTTTGTTGTTGGACCAACGAGCGTTAGTACCCGCACCAACATTATTAATGGTGAAATCAGTAAGCAAACGAGTTGGTCTGTAAAATTAATGACTCGCAAAGAAGGGACTTACACAATCCCAGCATTTACCGTTGCTGGTGCAACTTCGCAGCCAATTGAGTTAACGGTTAGCAAACGGAGTCAAAACTCTGAACAAAGCCAAGATGCATTTATCAAAACCAGTATTAAACCGCAAAGTTTGTATGTGCAAGAAGCCGGTGTTTATACAGTTAAGCTATACATAGACAACAATAAAGAGCTACTTGATGGCAACCTTACGACACCAGAAATGGAAAATGCCGAATTAACCGCCATCAATAAACAATCAGAAAGCTATGAGCTGATTGATGGAAAGCGTTATTTGGTGATCACTCGCGAATACCTAGTGCAACCACAAAAAAGCGGCATTAATACCATTACAGCCCCTGTCTTTAATGGCCGTATCCGTCAAAACTATCGCCAAATGGCAATTTCAGCTATGGGTGAAAATGTTGATGTAGACATAAAACCAATTCCTGATAACTACACAGGTGCTTGGCTGCCAAGTGAATTAGTCAACCTTGATGAGCAATGGCAACCAAAAGATGACACGGTAGAGGTAGGTACGCCAATTACACGTACTATCAAACTCACCGCGCTTGGTGTCACTAAAGAACAGCTGCCTGATATCGAGATGCCACAAGTACAAGGTTTTAGAAGTTACCCTGATCAAAAAGAGAATAACCACTTAGTGCGTGATGGTCGCGTTATTTCTCAGCAAACAGCCTCTTATGCGTTATTACCTCAAACACCAGGAACGTACACTTTACCTGAAATCAAACTGCCTTGGTTTAATACTAAAATAAACCGTATCAGTTATGCCACACTTCCTGCACGCACAATTACGGTGATACCAAGTACTAACCCATTAACCCCGCCACCAGCGACGCTTACACAGCCCCAAACTGACAACTCTGCCGCTGTGACAGATATGCCACCGGCTGTGCAAACTGTCACTCAAGTCAGCACACCAGCTTGGCTCGTAATTGTTGCAGCTGTAGGCTATGGCCTGTGGTTAGTCACTTTGGTTCTGTATATTAAAAAACGCCCAACAGTACGTGAAGTCGCACCACAATCAGTAGCTGCTTCTTCAACATCACTTGATGAGCTTAAGAAGGTCGCTAAACAACGCAACAATGCTCTCTTCTACAGCACATTAATGGCCTACGCTAAACAGCAAACCGGTCAAACAACACGACCAATTGAGCACCTGCAAGCAACACTTAACAATCAAGCCCTCAATGAGGAAATTGCTAAATTACGCGCTAAACTCTATAGTTCAGCAGACGAGCATTCTGATTTAGCAAAGATTGTGGCTTTGCTTAGCCAAGCCACTAAGCACGTTAAGTCGACAAACCAAGAAGATGTATTAAAGAATCTATACGATTAATATTAATACGTTGAATTTAAACGGCTAATCTACAATTAGCCGTTTTTTATATAAAAATAATATAAATTCAGAAAGTTTTTTTCTGGTGGGCGGGTCTTATTTACTATGACAGAAAAACAAAAGCGATATGAAGCACTGGTTCATATCTACCACAGTGAGCTTTTTCGCTTTGCATATTGGTTATGTCGTGATCAGAGTATTGCAGAAGACTTAGTGCAGGAAACCTTCCTGAGGGCTTGGCGTGCCTTGGATTCACTGCAAGATCAGCAAGCAGCCAAACCTTGGTTACTCACTATATTACGACGAGAAAATGCTCGGCGATTCGAACGCAAACAATTTGATTACGCCGATGTTGAAAATGACACACTTGTAGATGAAAAAAGCACGACGCTTGATGCTGAAATGGAACAAACAGTGATTCAACGACAAATTGGAAAGTTATCACAAGAGTATCGCGAGCCACTGCTGTTACAAGTAGTAATGGGGTGTTCGGGTGATGAAATTGCCGAGATACTCGATTTAAATAAAAACACGGTAATGACACGTCTTTTCCGTGCCAGAAACCAGCTTAAAGAGGCTTTAAGCAGTGATGATGATCAACTTAGAGGAGCATCAAATTAATGGATGAACTCGAGTTTCGCCGCCGCATCCTCGCCGAGCCAAGCACGACTGATAAGGAGCTTGACGCGTTTGCCGAGCAGGACGAAGATAAACAGGCGTTTATCGATGATGTACGTGCCTTAGATGATGAGCTAAGCAAAGCACTCAACATACCCGTGCCTGAAAATCTAGCAAAGCGAATTATTGATAATACTTATGCAGCAGAAGAACAGCTCTCTGAGCAGCCGTTAGACACTATTATTGAGGCTAAGTCGCGCTTTGCCTTTAATCGCCTTTATTTAGCGGCTGCAGCGTCGTTTTTAGTGGCAATTAGTGTGTTCTTCGTCACTAACAAACAGCATACGTTATACAGTGTTGGTGAGCATGCTTTTACTCATTTGTATCATGAAATTGACTCGCTCAATAAACATGAGCCAATTGACCTTGCCTATGTGAACGAAAAGTTTGCAACAATTGGCGGACATTTAGATGAGCTACCCGGTAAAGTTACTTATTTAATGTTTTGTAATTTTCAGGGGAAAAAAGGCCTGCACTTGGTATTTGAATCTGACTTTGGCCCAATGACTGTCTTTATCGTCCCTGCTGACGAACAACCTTTTGGTACTGGCTCAGAAGATTTCAGTGATGAACGTTTTGCTGGGCATATAAACCGCGGAAAACAAGCTGATACGATACTGATAGCCAGCCTTGATGCACCGCTTGATAGCTATAATGCAATGCTAAATGATGCGATACGCTGGTTACATTAGCCCTGTCCGCAAATAAAATTTAGATACAAAAAAACCGCAGTGTGACTGCGGTTTTTTTATCGCTATAGAGCCGATTATTTACAAACGTCTGCTACTGCATTAGCAAAGTAATCAATGTTTGCATCACTGATACCAGCAACGTTTACACGGCTAGAACCAACAATGTAGATTGAGTACTCTTTTTGTAAGCGTTCGATTTGCTCTTTATTAATACCTAGGAATGAGAACATACCATTTTGACGGTCAATAAATGAGAAATCTTGTTCAATCCCTTTCGCTGCTAAGCTTTCTTTGATTAAAGTACGTAAACCATTAATACGGTTACGCATTTCATCAAGCTCATCGTGCCACATTTGCGTAAGCTCAGTGCTGCCTAAAATCGTGCTAACAATATCAGCACCGTGTGCAGGCGGCATTGAATAAATACTACGTACAACGCTTAATAATACAGAGTTAGAGATATCAGCAGTTGCAGCATCTTTTGCAATAATTGAACACGCACCGATACGCTCGCGGTATAGACCGAAGTTTTTCGAACATGAAGAACAGATGATTAGCTCATCTACCGCTGCTGCTAGTTTACGTAGACCCGCAGCGTCTTCTTCAAGGCTTGAACCAAAACCTTGGTAAGCAATATCAACAAGTGGCGTAAAACCAACTTCAACAGCAAGATCAGCAACGGTGCTCCATTGCTCAGCATTTAAATCCATACCGCTTGGGTTGTGACAACATGCGTGGAATAACACAACATCACCTTTAGGCACTTGCTTTAGGGTGTTTATCATGTCATCAAACAATAGGTCTTTATTTTCGTAATCGTAGTAAGGGTACTCTTTTACTGTTAAGCCTGCCGCTTCGAATAAGCTGATGTGGTTTGCCCACGTTGGCGTAGTAACCCATACCGTTGCATCTTTATTGCAACGCTTGATGAATTCAGCTGCAACACGAAGTGCACCTGTACCACCTGGTGCTTGTGCAGTGCGAACACGGTTTGCTAATAACGCAGGATGCTCACCCAGTAATAAGTTTTCCATTTTTTGGCAGTAATCTAAGTTACCCGCCAAGCCAATGTACGATTTACTGGTTTCGTTTTCTAAACGAAACGCTTCCGCTTTTTTAACCGCTTTTAATATAGGCGTATTGCCTTGCTCATCCTTATAAACACCTACACCCAAATCGATTTTCTTCGGGTTTGTATCTTGTTTAAAGGCCGCCATTAGGCCAAGAATAGGATCTGTTGGTAATGGTTTTAATTCTGAGAACATTGACTATCTCTTTTTATAGGGGTTAGCGTTGCCACTAGCTTAACATAAAAACCCAGCCTAATTACTAGTTAAATTAGACCAAGAGTTGAGGAATTTTAATACAACATGCCACAAGTAATGCAAGGGTTTGTTGATCAAAGAAATCAGTATTAAATGCTTCTGCATCTATAATACCTAAGCATTCGTTTTTGTCTGAAAGTAATGGTAAACAGGTCTCTGCTTTCACTTTAGGATCGCAAGTATAGTACTCACCACCTTGAGCAAGGTAATCAGCAACGTTATTGATCACACGCCCTTGCTTAGATAGTGCAACCTGTACATTATTGCTACCCTTAGCGAATGCGTCTGTTAGAGGAAATAACGGACGACTTGGCGCGCCATGGTAAACCAGCTTCAATAACTGTGGGCCTTCGTCTGTATTTGTTGCTTGATAAATACCAAACCAATCTACTTGCGTCTGGGCTACGACAAAATCGATGATTTGTTGAAGCTTAGCCAGCTTTTCAGTGTTTACAGCATTGTCTGCAACATAGTCGTTTAATTTGAATGGTTCATCTTGCAAATAACCAAATAAGCTACACGCACCACCCTCGCCTAGCTCAGGGATTTGGTACTGCCAGCGCACTGAAGGTAATGCTGACTCTGCAAGATATTGCTCAAGGTTTGATAATTGCTCCGCAACAAGGTTTTCAGGTAAATCTAGTTGGGCAACAGATAAGTAAGTAGAAATCATTTAGCCATCCAAACATCTATAATGCCGAAATGATAACATGCGATTTTAGTGTGAGCTAGCTTTGCTTGCAGTTAATTTATAATTAATTTCGACTTGGTTGCCAGCGCTATTAAATGAGACTTTAGAAGCTATCTCAGAAAGTAAACATAGACCTCGACCATGTTCTCTAACTAGGTTTTGCTGACTCTGCCCTGTTTTTGAAAATCCATTCCCTGAGTCACAAATCGTAAAGTCTAATTCTAATGTTTCGGGACTATATTGAATATCTATAATGATTAATGCTTCGCTTAACGAAGCCAGAGCTTCTTCTCGCTGTTGATAATAGATTAAAAAACCGTCTTCTTGGTTTTTTATCTCTGAGTCAAGCCCAAGAACACCATGATCAAGTGCATTATTATAAGCCTCAGATAACATCAAAAATATATTAGCCCGATGATCATTTAAGCCACCAATTTTGCTAAGCAGTTCGATCACTTCTAAAACGGGGTCGGTACTTTTAATTTGCTTTGCGTTTAAACTCATTGAGATATGAAAAGGTAAAGGCGAAAATTGCTCATATGTCTGTTCTGGTGAAGGAACCGGCAAACAATTTAACAACACTAAGCTCAAGTCATCTTGTTGTTGATTACCACGCGCAAAACGATTAACACGCTCAATTATTTGTTCTGTACTTATATACGATTTTGACGCTAATACTTTTTTAAATCGTTGTTCACCAAAGTACTCATCATTGAGGTTAGTTGTTTCAATAATGCCATCTGTTGCCATCACGATTCGCGATGATGGCTCAACTTCGATGTGAATTAAACCACGTTCAAACTCTTCAGGCTCAAGAATACCCAGCGCCATATGCTGTGATTCTAGCGTTCGGGTTATGTTGCCTTTTTCATTAATAACATAAATGTCAGGTAAACCACCTAACCATGCTGAAGCACTTCTTCCAGATTTACTCAACTCTAAAATAGTCGCAGCACAAAACATATGGCCTGGCAGTAAATTGCCCAGTACAGTATTAATTTCAGCCGCAATATCACTGACCGACATACCTTTACTTACCATGGTATAAAACACGCGTGAAGCGGGTAATGCTCCAACCGCTGCAGCTAAGCCGTGACCTGTAAAGTCTCCTAACATGCAATATAAACTGCCAATAGGGCTTTGTGCCACAAGAAACATATCACCATTAAACATGGCGGCAGGAGATAAATGGAAGTCTAAATGAGCAGGAAATGCTTGCTGGTTTTCTAATGCGTTATTAAAGATATGCTCAACAATCTCATGCTCTCTTTCAACTTGATTTTGATGGTACTCAAGTTGCAAATTCTGATCATGGGCTTTTTGGCTTAGGTTTCTAATTCGGCTATGTGCTTTTATCTTGGCGTTTAGAATCACTTCTTGAAATGGTTTTTGTAAGAAGTCATCTCCCCCAACAGCTAAACAACGCTCAAAACTTGCCTCATCTTCTAATGAGGTAATAAAAATAATTGGCAGGTAAACTTGGCTGAAGCGCTTTTTGATTATCGATGCAGTTTCAAAGCCATCCATAACTGGCATGATGACATCAAGTAACACGATGTCGATTTTATTCTCTTCTAATAGCTTTAATGCATTCAAGCCATTATCGGCAGTAAAAACACGATAACCTTGTTGCTCTAACATCACTGTTAATAGACGGCGATTTAACTCTAAATCATCAACAACCAATATATTTAGCATCAATCAATATCAAACTTTTTGTCAAAACGAGAAATTTGCAGAATTTTCTTTAGCTGTGGCTGACAGTTACTGATTTGAATTGTGTCGACCTTACCAGAAAGGTTTTTTTTCATGTTAAGCAGCATACCTAGTGCAGAGCTATCCATATAGTCTGTTTCTCTTAGGTCAATAACAACTTTGTTAATATTATCGTTTAAGTCAGCATAAGCCTGACGAAAAGTTTGCACTAGATTAAAATCAAACTTTCCTTTGATCTGAACGGTTAAAATTTCGCCATCTGCAGATGTACTGCACGTTAAACTCATAATAAACTCCTAACAAACAATTCCTTCCTCAGAATTATCTAAATATAACTGCTTAAAAGAAATAAGCCAAAAATTAAAACACTTAGAATGAAATTTGTTATTATTTGGGCAAGCTTTCACAATGAGATCCACTATGAGCGACAATAATCTAGTTTATTCAACAGCGACTGGCCGTATTGAACAACCTAAAGAAACAAAGCCAACCCAAAGCAAAACGTTTAAAGATGGCTTTTTACGTATTGAGCGTCAAACAAAAGGCCGCAAAGGCAAAGGCGTCATGCTAGTTGTTGGTATTGACAGTGAGCAACATGACTTAAAAAAGCTGGCTAAAACCATTAAAAGTAAAATGGGTCAAGGTGGCGCCGTTAAAGAAGGCATCATTGAGGTGCAAGGTGACGACAGAGAAAAACTCAAAGCTATTCTCGAAGGGCTTAAATTTAAAGTAAAAATTGCAGGGGGCTAGTCAGCCCCCTCACTCCTTATGACTTCATTGAGCTTAGGTGCTCATAAAGCGCTGGTAACTCATCTTCTGGGACTGGTTTACTGTAATAGAAGCCCTGCACAATATAACAATTGTTATTTTGCAAAAATTCTATTTGCTCAATCGTTTCAACCCCTTCAGCAACCACGTTTAGTTTAAGCTTTTGCGCCATCGCGATAATTGCAGCCGTGATTTCCATGTCGTTGCTATCCTCAGGAATATCTTTAACAAACGAGCGGTCAACTTTCAAAATATCAACCGGGAAACGCTTCAAATAGCTTAATGATGAATAGCCTGTACCAAAGTCGTCAATCGAAATCGACACGCCCAATGCTTTCAGTTGATGTAGTTGCAAGATAGCAGCTTCTACATGCCCCATCAGCATACTTTCTGTGAGCTCTAAGTGCAGTCGCTTTGGCTCCACACCGGTTTGCTTAATAATGTTATCAAGCGTCGATACTAGGTTGGCATCTTTAAACTGTCGAGCAGATAAGTTAATCGAGATATTATTTTTTAAATTCTGATCTGCTAATCGAGCTGCAAACTCACAGGCTTCTTTTAAAATCCAGGCTCCTAACTCAACAATTAATCCAGTTGCTTCAGCAATAGGAATAAATTTTGTCGGTGGGATCATCCCCTCTTCCGGATGGAACCAACGTATCAGCGCTTCGTACCCAACAACTTGGTTGTTACGACAATCAACTTGAGGTTGGTAGTACACTCTGAATTGGCCTTCACGAATACCTGTACGTAACTCATTTTCAATGAATAATCGTTCATTCGCAGCAGCATTTAATTCTTGGCTATAGAAGTGATAGGTGTTTCGTCCCTTTGCTTTCGCTTCATACATTGCAAGATCAGCATGTTTGAGTAATTGGTCTTCTTCTTGGCTATCAAATGGTGCCATTGTAATACCAATACTGGCACTAATGATCACTTCATTGTTACCTAACTTAATTGGCTCATTAAGCGTACGTTGGATGGTATTAGCAACTTCTGTCGCATGAGTTTGATGCTCAATACCACTAAGTAAAACCGCAAACTCATCACCGCCTAAACGGGCTATGGTATCTTCTGTGCGTAAACGTTTTTTCAAGCGATTGGCTACTTCAACCAGTAATTGGTCACCAGCGTCATGGCCTAACGTATCATTGATACGCTTGAATTCATCTAAATCAAAATAGAACAAAGCAAAGGCATAATGACCACGCTCTGCTAAGGCCATAGACTTACGCAATTGCATTCTAAAGAAAGTACGATTTGCAAGCCCCGTCAAGGTATCAAAATAAGCAAGTTGCTCCATCTTACGTTGGCTTTCTTTTACAAAAGAAATATCTTGAGCTGATGCCACGTAACTGGTTATCTCACCACTGTCTTCACGAATTGGTGAAATACTTAAAGAAACCCAAACAGATTGACGATCATTTGCTTGTAATAAGGTATCACCGCGCCAATAATTTCGGCTTCGCAGGTCAATATCAATATCATCAACTAATATTGCCATTTCTTGTGAAATAATGCTCAGTAAAGGAGAGCCTATAAAGTGACGTTCTTCAAAGCCTGTCATCTCAACCATTTTTGGGTTGACGTATTTTACTTCAAACTCTTCATCTGTAATGACCACCCCTGTTCCGGAAAATGCAACAGCCTTAGATAATCGATTTGCCGCTTTTTCTGCAATTTCCTTTTCACTGATACGCTGATTTAAACCATCTATCAATTTACGGATCTCAACGGCCATATCTCTGAAAGAACCATTCAAGGTACCGATTTCATCTTTATTTTCTTTGGGAAACTCTGTTTGCAATTGCCCTTTACCAAAGCTCACCACAGCATTAACCAAAGAGTGAATACGGCGTAACACTAATTGATAAAGTGCTTGATGAAGTAACAGTGCAACTAAAATAGCGTACAAAATAAATAAGCCAAAAAATTTAACTTTCAGCTCTTCTAACGCAGATAATGCCGATGAACGCTTTTTATAAATACCAATATACCAGTCGAGCTGTTCAACTTTGCGGATATTGATAATGTGAGTTTCACCATCTTGTACAAATGAATTTGCCGACTCAGGCAACCTAAGACGAATGGTTTCAGAGACTAGCTTTTGCAAGTCAGCATTCACAAAATCTTGAGTCGCTAATTTTTTCCCATCACGCCCGTATTTTTCTAATGTTTTCTTATCTAAATCAGGGTGCGCCAATAATTGACCATTCGCATCAAAAACAAATAGGTTTTGTTCGCGATCGCCAATCGGTAATTGAGAAAGCAGTGTTTCAAGTGCAATATCACTTCCTGTTACACCAAAAAACTCATTTCCACGATAAATAGGAACGAGCACACTCACAACCCATTTGTGCCATATATTATCGTAATAAACATTTGACCAAACAGCTTCACGACTTGGGTTGGTAGCTTCTTTAGCGTAGTTAAAGGTTTTACCAGTCGTAAAATTAAAATCGCCCGGAACATTTAGCGCCCAGTTAGGCGGCGCAATACGAATAAAATTGTCTTTTGTGATCAGATAGAAATTGAAAAAGTCTTGGATTAAGGTAGGTGAAATAATTTTCCATAATGACTCGGAATCATTAATTAATTGTTTGTAAAACGGTGAGTAATTTTCTTGTGGTATAAATGCAGCTGATAACCCATCAGCAGAAGTGCTACGAATACTGCCGTCTACAGCAAATTTAATTTCTGAGTTAAAATTACTTTGCAAATGAGAGTCGCTTTGTAGCAACTGACTACTAACAACAGAATTAGCCTGTTCCGCAATATTAATTTTAGTGTTGATTAAATGATTAAACTGCTTTGTTAAGCGTTCACTTGAGTGCTTTAAGAGATCATGCTCTTCAAACACGAGTTGCTTCTCTTCGGATTTGAGCATTAAAGCCGCTGCACAAATACCCGCAATTAAACAAATCGCAGAGATCAGCAGCGACAATTTCATACTTAATGAATTCACACCAAACCGTGATGGCGGTCGTCGATACACCACAGGACTACCTTATTAATAATTGTTATTATTTATTATGCAAAAACAAATATACCAGATTCATTTTTATATTTATAAATTTTTTATGAAGATTAATGAATTTTCCTAATCAGTGTACTCATTTATAAATTACTGCGATATGCAGTTGACTTTGTGTACAAGTGTTTTTACATTAAAGCAATGAATAAAATTATTTCTCGCACACGTTTTTCGTTTTTTAGCTTCTTTAGATAGAGGAGGCTTAACTGTTTGCGAGATAAATTCACCGAATAGCTAAAGCCTCCCTCTTGGGAGGCTTTTTTGTTTGTGCACTGTTTTGGAATGAGGAAACCAACATGAGCAATGATGTATTAAATGCATTACGACACGATATCAATGAAATAGATTCAGATTTATTAGTCTTACTGGCCAAAAGACGCCGAATAAGCCATAGCGTTGTTGAGTATAAGATTGCTAACAATAAACCAATACGAGATGAAGCACGTGAGCAAGCGTTACTCGAAAAGCTAATAAGCTATGGTAAATCACTTGGCCTAGACGCCTACTACATAAACAATGTCTTTCAGACTATTCTTGAAGACTCAGTTTTAAATCAGCAAGCCATGTTGCAAAAGAACCTCAACCCTGAAGCAATGAGCGAAACACATCGCGTAGCATACTTAGGTGGACAAGGCTCATATAGCCAACTAGCTTGCCATAAATATTTTAGCCGTCGCCCAGGTAAAGTAATTGAAATGGGCTGTACTAGTTTTGATCAAATCACAGGTAAAGTAGAAAGTGGTCAGGCAGACTTTGGCTTATTGCCTATTGAAAATACCAGCTCTGGCAGTATTAATGAGGTGTTTGATTTATTACAACATGCGCAAGTATCCATTGTCGGTGAAGTGACACACAGTGTTGAACATTGCCTATTAGCGATGCCTGGCACGGAGCTTTCTCACATCAACAAAGTGTTTGCTCACCCTCAGCCTTTTGCTCAATGCAGCCGCTTTATCCAAGGTTTGGGAGATATTCAGCATGAAACCTGCGACTCAACCTATCACGCCTTAAAATCAGCTGTTGAAACACCTAACAGTGCCGCAATTGGTTCAGCACAAGCCGGTAAAAATGTTGGCCTAGAGGTTGTTAAGTCAGGTCTTGCTAACCAAAGTGAAAATCATAGCCGCTTTATCGTTGTAGCACGTAAGCCGTTACAAGTTTCAAAGCAAATTCCGACCAAAACCAGTTTAATTATGGCTACAAAACAACAAGCCGGTTCTTTGGCAGATGCACTGATGATTTTCAAACACCATCAGATCAATCTCGTAAAGCTTGAATCTCGCCCTGTACCTGGTAACCCATGGGAAGAAGTGTTTTATGTAGACCTTGAAGCGAACCTTGATGACTTACATGTTAAACAAGCGCTCGAAGAGCTAAAAGAACACACCCAGTACACCCGTGTATTAGGCTGTTATCAAAGTGAATCATTACAAGCAGTAAGCGTTTAATCCACCTTATTCTATTAGTTAAATAAAGGAGCCAACAGGCTCCTTTTTGTTTAATTTTATCGCAGAGACTTGCACCCCCTTCCCAGTGTAAGCATAATCTTGAAAACATTTTTAAACTGGAACATACATGAATTGGTTAGCAGAATTAGCAACTAAAAGAACACCTTGGCTATTATTAGCCGTGATATCCTTAGCATTTGAAATCACCGCATTGTTTTTTCAATACAATATGGGTCTTGAGCCATGCATCATGTGTATTTATCAACGTACAGCAGTATTAGGCTTACTTGCTGCAGGTGTTATAGGTGCGATTAACCCGCAGGCGATGGTATGCAGAGTATTAGCATTTGTCAGTTGGGGTATATCAGCAATTTGGGGTTATTTTATCGCCAAAGAACACATTGCAATGCAAAACAACACTGATCCTTTTGCATTTAGCTGTGCTTTTGAACCAAACTTTCCGAGCTTTATGCCTCTTCATGAGTGGATCCCAAGTTTCTTTGCTGCTACTGGTGATTGCGGCAATATAGATTGGCAGTTTGCATCGCTGAGTATGCCAGCTTGGATGGAAGTGATCTTCGCTGCGTTCTCTGTCGTATTTTTAGTGGTTATAATTAGCCGCCTTGTATGCAAAAAGTCACTGTAATGATATATTTTTTTACCAGTCAAATACCTGAATTAAAGGCCTTTAAAGTGAGGCAGCGCCAGCAAATCATTGCCCTTGCACTTAGCCATTTGAGCCCTATGCACAAAATCACTTTATCTGTCTGTAAACTTGCTTTTTTGGCATCACTATTTTTAGGGCTCGCGTATTTTGAAGGATGGATGCTTCTGCCCTGGTTACTGTTAGCGGGGGTAAGCTATCCGCTTTTAACCACACCACTCGAAAATATATTTGCATTGCCACATCTGCAAACCGCTATTAAAGAATACAAACAGGGCTGTTAGGCCCTGTTTGATAGAGTGGCTTTCTAAAGCGTAATTTGTCCCTTTAATTTTTGGTAGAGTTTCTCACCAATCCCCTTAACCTCTTTTAGCTGTTCGACAGTTTTAAAGTTACCTTGGCTCTTACGATATTCAATAATTGCTTTGGCCTTTGCTTCACCAATACCTGGTAATTGAGTAAGCTGCTCTAACGTGGCTTTATTCAAACTTACTTTTTGTAGCTTAACATCTGCAACATCAACAGGTTTCGCTGCAAGTGCAGCTGTGGCGGGCAAAAGCGCAAGGCTTGAAGCTAACAATAGACTTGATAATAATTTCATATTTTCCTCCATGATGTCCTTACTTGGACAACTAATTTCCTTTGTTACCAAACACTCGCTCCATCGCTTGTGTTCTTAAAATTATAGGCCTAGCAGTTTTCCGATGCTTGGATAGATTTTAGGTAACAATTTAAATTAAGCTAATTTCGCTTTCTTTGTCAAATGATAGAAAGAAAAATGTAAGTTGCTACTTGCAAATAATGCCACAACACATTACTGTATATAAAAACAGTAATCAAGATGGCGATTTTACGCTACAAATGCCACGCTTAAATGCAGGAGAGATCATGGCTGTTGTTGTTAAATATGTTGTAGAAAGAAACGGAGTCGAGCGCATGACGTTTACTACTAAAAAAGAAGCTGATGCGTATGACAAAATGCTCGACATTGCTGAGTCATTGGAACTAATGCTTGAAAAAGTTGATGTACCATTAAGCGAGCAACAAATTGAGTCACTGGCGCTTGAAATGGCAAAAGAAAAAGACCAATTTATGGCTGTACTCAAAGGTGCAAAAGAAGCACCTGCGAAGCCTAAAAAAGCAAAGTCAGACGATAACGTTGCAGATATAAAAGAGAAAGCTGCAAGCTAACCATTCGCTATAAAATTAAAAAAGGGCAACATCTGTTGCCCTTTTTTGTGTTTAATCAAAAATTACAGTGATGATTCAACTTCATCAAATAAGTCTGTAATTTCCTTTTTCGGCTCGGCTGTCATAAGGCTTACAACAACAATCGCTATCGTTGATAAAATAAAGCCAGGGACAATCTCATAGATGATTGCACTTAGAGCTTGGCCGTCAATAGTGATTGGCGCGTAAATCCAAAACAACACTGTTGCTGCACCAACAACCATGCCACTGATTGCTCCTTGTAAATTCATGCGCTTCCAGTACAAACTAATTAGCACAAGCGGACCAAATGCAGCACCAAAACCAGCCCATGCATTACTTACTAAATCAAGGATTGAGCTGTCACGGTCATACGCAAGATAAATAGCAAATAAAGCAACCAAAATAACACTGATACGACCCACTAACACTAGCTCTTTTTGTGAAGCGCTACGATTTAAATAAATCTTATAGAAATCTTCTGTTAGTGAACTTGAACATACTAATAGTTGCGACGAGATAGTACTCATGATCGCCGCTAAAATAGCAGCCAATAAGAAACCCGCAATAAGTGGATGGAAAATAAGCTCAGATAACACCAAGAAAATCGTTTCTTTATCATCGATTGGCATTTGATTTTCGAGCATGTACGCTGCGCCAAATAAGCCTGTAAATACGGCACCAATAGCTGAAAGCGTCATCCACGACATCCCTACACGACGCATCGTTGGCATATCTTTAACAGAGCGAACTGACATGAAACGAACAATAATATGTGGCTGACCAAAATAGCCTAAGCCCCATGCCATTGCAGAAATAATGGCAATTGTTGAACCACCAGCGAACCAGTCCATCATGTTAAGTGCATGTATTTCTGTTTCTTTAGGAGAACTTAATAATAAGTCATAGCGTGCATTTGCAAGCGTATCCATAAATGGTTGATCAAGCATAGTGTAGGTTGCAATAGGCACCGCTAACAGCGAGATAAACATGATACAGCCTTGCACGAAGTCAGTTAAGCTCACTGCTAAAAAGCCACCAAATAAGGTGTAAAGCACAACAACACCCGTAGTAATGTACAAGCCCATTTCATAACTCATATTAAATGAGTTTTCGAACAGCTTGCCGCCCGCTACAACTCCTGATGAGGTATATAGAGTAAAGAATACAATGATAACGACTGCAGAAATAACACGTAAGATATTTTTATTATCTTCAAAACGGTTTGCAAAGTAATCAGGGATAGTTATCGAATCATTGGCTTTTTCGGTGTAAACACGTAACCGAGGTGCCACTAAAAAGTAGTTAGCCCATGCACCAAGCACTAAACCGATTGCAATCCAAACCTTGCTTAGGCCAAATAAGTACATTGCACCTGGTAAGCCCATTAATAACCAACCACTCATGTCTGATGCACCCGCTGAAAGCGCCGCAACACTTGGAGATAAGTTACGTCCACCTAGCATATAACCTGACACATCATCTGTTGATTGCTTATAGGCATATAGCCCTATACCCAACATTACGATGAAGTATAATGCTAACGAAATTATCATTCCTGTTTCCAAATTAGCCTCCAAAAATTAGTTAATGTTGGCTTTTAATCCGAATAATGACTCGCAAGTTATTTAATTATAAGACATTATTGGGGTAAAAACCGATATCACTCATGACTATACCACGCTTCGCCACTATAACTCCAATAGTGCCGATAACCAACTAAGTTTACATTTACAACGATACGCTAACAAAATTGTGATATTTAATCATAACTTATAGAATTTCATTACGATTTATCCTAGTCTTAACGTTAAGATAAAATCATAATTTATCCCCATATCTTGTCATTTTATTAATGCTATTTTAGATACAATGGCATATATTGCGAGGGGATAATGAAATAACTGATGTGGACAAGCTTGGACTATGTATTTTTACGCTGCGCGCCAACCGATTTTAGATAAGGAAAAGAAACTAGTCGGCTACGAACTCCTCTTTAGGGATGGAGTAGATAATGTGTTTCCAGATATTGATGGCGATGAAGCAACGTCACGGCTCATTGAAGGCAGCCAATTTAACTTTGGTTTGGAAGACTTAACAGACAACAAACCTGCTTATATAAACTTTACGTTAGAAACATTACAAAAGGGTTACCCGTTATTATTAGGTAAAGACAATGTTGTAGTTGAAATTCTTGAAACTATTCAACCTGGTAAGCGATTACTGGCTCTCGTCAAAGATTTGAAAGAAAGAGGCTATACGCTAGCACTTGATGATTATATTCACCAACCAGTTTGGCGTCATTTTTACCCGTATATTGATCTTATAAAAATCGATTTTCTAACCTGTACACCTGAATCTCTGCAGACGGTGATTGAAGCTATAAAGCCTCACCCACACATTAAGTTGTTGGCAGAAAAAGTTGAGACCCATGAGAAGTACCAACTGGCCCTCGATATGGGTTTTAGCTACTTTCAAGGCTTCTTCTTTTCAAAACCTGAGATGGTGCAAAGCAAAACTTTACCACCGTCTGAGATGGCATTAGCTGAGCTTTTGTATGAAACATCGAGTATGGACTTAAATCTTAAAAAAATCACCGATGTATTTGAAAGAGATGTTAACTTATCTTACAAGTTACTGCGTTATTCAAACTCTGCAGCATTTAAACGTCGTGCTGAAATCAGCACCATCAAACAGGCACTTATCGTTTTAGGTAGCGAAGAAATTAAACGTTTCTTATCGCTGTTATTCGCCGCACAAGTGGCTGCAGATAAGCCTGCTGAACTCATCCGCTTATCACTCACGCGAGCTCGCTTTGCTGAGCTGTTAGCTATCAGTCATGGGCAATTACGCGATACTGGAATGGCATTTTTGACCGGTATGATGTCGCTTATGGATGCAATCTTAGATGAAGATATGCCAAGCGTAATGGGCAAATTACCGCTAACAAATGAAATTAAAGGTGCCCTTCTTCATGACGAAGGTTTATTAGCAACGTATTTACGCCTTGTGAAGTTTTACGAGCAAGCTGACTGGGAAAGTGCCAAAGAGATCCAACAACAACTCGGCCTCAAACCTGAAGAGGTGCCCGATGCATATCACGATGCATTGAACTGGTCGAATGAACAAATGTCTGTATTCGGCGACTAATGTTCGAAATGTAAATACAAAAATGCCAGCAATATTGCTGGCATTTTTTCGTTGTGGTCAACGCTATTAAAGGTTTTCTAAGAAGTCTTCATCAAAATCGTCTGGCTCTTTTTCCATTGGCGGATTGCCATCATGAAGCTCATATAATTGACGCTGGAAATAGATATCTTTAACAAATATGTACGGGTCAAGTGACTCATTTAATAGACTTTCTTGAGGTATCAAAGAAGCACGCGCTTCAACCGCTTTCAGTGCAAAGACTAAAATGGTTTGAGGTGTTGTTAACGCTATTTCAGGTAATACTATGTTATCAACTACATCACCCGTTAAATTTCGTACTGTACTTGGCCCCATGCCAGGTATCATCAAGTAGGCACCATCTCCTACTCCCCACACACCTAGCGTTTGGCCAAAATCTTCATCAACGATCTCTAGCCCTAATGAAGAGGCCACATCGAAAAAGCCAAATAAGCCAACCGTCGAGTTCACTAAGAAACGCGCAAGGCTGATCCCCATATTCCCTGGTTTGCCCTGCAAACCAGCGTTAACCATATCAGTTGGTGCAGTAATATTATCAGTAAAGTTAACAATACTGCGCCTAACAGGCATAGGTGTCACTGTAACATAGCCCACCGCAGCCGGGCGGAGAATATAAGCATCAAGCACGTCCATGTTAAAGTCATACATAGGACGATTGAATGACTGCAATGGATCTCGTTCATCCGCTTTTTCTTCGGGTACTTGTGCGCATCCTGCAAGTACAGCAAAAAAAATTAAAAATATACTATGCCTAAACATTGGCTATCCTTAAGGTATTAACTCATTAATTAGCAACGAATATTCTTTAACGTTAGTACGCTCCAAGACATCCGACTTGCCTTCCAACTCGCCGCTAGAAGTTACCACAGTTGCATCTTTCGATAAACGCGCGGTTAAAATAATTTGCTCAACACTCGATAAATTCAGGCCATCAACCATTGCGTTAGCATCACTTAACGTCACGGTTAGTGGAAAGCTATATTCTGTCATTTTTACTACAGCTAATGGCATTTGCGGACCACTGGCTGCTTTTGCAAAAACAAATAACGTGCCGTTTTGTGGCTGTGAGTCAGCAAGTGCAGGGTCCAAATCAACTGTGATGCTAATTTCACTGTTTGAAGCATCAGCTACTTCTGTATTTGTGACTTGCTCATTATTTAAATGGGCATCAATTTCAGCAATACGCTCTGCAATCATGCTATAACGAGGGTCGTTTTGCTCCATGCTCGCTAGCAGTACTTCAAACGCGGTTTTAGCTTGCAGCCAATCTTTACGCTCGTAGGCAATTAGGGCCAACAATGAGATTGCATCAATATTGGTTGGCTCTGCTTTTAACACTTTTGAAAGCATAGTCGCAGCCTGAGACATGTTCGCGTCATTGCCTTCCATTAGCAGAACTTGCGAGTAGCTGATCAGCACTTGCTTGTTATCCGGATTCATTTTCAATACTTTATCAAATGACTGCTTTGCCATATCAAATTCATTTAACGACATCGCAACACGTCCAAGTAGCATCCAAGCTACTTCGTCATCACCACTTTGATCAAGTTTAGTACGCAGCGCTAATGCAAATGCTTGAAGTTCATTTGCAGTCAACGGCTCACCATTTTGCATCACAGCTCGCTCACCGTATGACTTTAGATTTGCCATTGCATCATGCCAGCCTTTTATTTGCTGCTGACTGCCAGTGTAGCCATAGAAAATAGCTGTTAAAACGATTAAAAAGCCTGCTCCTGTTAAAGCAAATATACGATTGTTACCTTTGCTGTTTAAGGCTTTTTCTGGTGATAACTCATTAAGTAAACGACGCTTTTGCTCAACAACTGCCTCGTCATGCATTTGTGCATCGATACGTTGATTTTCAAGATCGTCTTTAAGCTCATCTAAACGTTGGTAATAAATTCGGATCAATTCCGAGTTTGCATTGTGATCAAGGCGTTGAATACGTTCGCGTTTAAAAAACGGCACGACAACAAACAGCAATGCAATCAGTGTGAGTAAAACAAAAGAAGCCCACATTAATGCCATTTAGCTTTGCTCCTGACGTTGATTTTGTTCAATTAGTTTTGCAAGTAATTTCTCGTCTTGCTCAGTCCATGTTTGCTTCACTGATGCTTTACGCTGACGCAATACAATAAAGCCAAAGCCAAGCACCACAATGAGCACTGGTAATACCCAAAGCACAAGTGTTGCTGGAGTGACAGGCGGATCGTAATGAACGAAGTAACCGTAGCGGTCAATCATATAGTCAATCACTTCGTCTTTTGTTTTGCCTTCTTTTACTAAGGCTAATACTTTATCGCGCAAGTCTTTAGCAACAACGGCGTCTGAGTCGGCAATATTCTGATTTTGACATTTAGGGCAGCGTAACTCTTTAGTTAATTCACTAAAACGCGTAGCTTGCTCTTTGTCATCGAACTGGTACTTGTCTTGCTCTGCAATTGCACTAAAGGCGATCAGCAAGCTTGCTAGAAGAATAACGAATCTCATTGCTGTAATTCCTGCATTAACGGTGCAAATTTAGCACGCCAAACACGTGGATTAATATCACCGGTGTGATGAAGCAAAATTGTGCCCTGCTTATCAACTAAAAACGTTTCAGGCGCACCAGATACCCCTAAATCAAGGGCTAATGTACGCTTTAAATCCAAAATATTGAACTGATAAGGGTCGCCAGCGCGATTTAGCATGCTGGTTACATCTTCACGTAACGCATTAATATCAAACTGGCCATCAAAGTCAGGGTCATAACCTTGCTCGTAATATAAGCCAATAATCTTAACGCCCTGCTCTCTAAGCTCTGTTAAATAACCTAACTCAGCTAAACAGGTCGGGCACCATGTGCCCCACACATTCAGCAGGTATACTTCGCCTTTCAGATCAGCATCAGTCCAACGCTTTGACTCATCCATCAAATCAGGTAGGTTAAATGTTGGCATAGTCTGACCAATACGCCCTGTTTGCAGCTCACGCGGGTTTGCAAACAAGCCTTGATATAAAAACACACACAACAAAACGAAAATCAACAATGGCGCTAGCGCTAACAATTTGCGGTTCATGCTGAAGCCTCCTGCTTAGTCGATTTCTGGCGATAGCGTTTATCACCAAGCACTAAAAAGCCTGCCAGTGAAATCAAGATGCCACCGAGCCACATCCAACGAACATATGGTTTATGGTAAATACGTAACGACCACGCACCTTGGCTTAATTGCTCACCTAGCGCTAGATACAAGTCACGGGTGAAGCCTGCATCAACAGCTGCTTCTGTCATAAACTGCATGCCAATGTCATAACGGCGTTTTTCAGCATGTAAAACCGTCACTTGTTTATCATTTTTCAGTACGGTGACAACCCCAGCATGGCCACTGTAGTTAGCCCCGCGAATAGACTTAACACCGTCAAAGCGATACTGGTATTCATTTAAAGCCACTGTGTCACCCGGTTTCATTGATACATCACGCTCAACCGAGTAAGCAGAGGTTAACGTGACACCTGCAATTACAAACGCTAAACCAATGTGACCTAAAACCATTGCCCAATAGCTTAGACCTAATCGCTTAAAGCCTTCACCTATGGTTTTATGAATAGTTACTTTTGCAGCTAAATCTATCAGTGTAGTAACAAAAATCCATACTGCTAATGCGGTTGCAATAAAGGTAATTGGCGCAATTACGTCGTAGCTTGAATATAACCATGCACCGGTAACAACCACACTGACCACAGCCGATAATAACAGCTTGTTCTGTAGCATTGACCACTTGTTTTGCTTCCAGCGTAACAGCGGACCTATCCCCATTAAGATAGCAAATGGCACGAGTAAAATAGCAAACATCTTATTGAAGAATGGTTCACCTATCGAGATGCTGCCTAAGCCAAGTTCTTTGTGGATCATTGGCAATAAAGTGCCCAGTAAAACAATCAGTGTTGCCACAACTAAGAAAATATTATTTAACCAAAGCGCTACTTCACGTGAAGCAAACTTATAGCGCCCCTCACTTTTAACCTGCGAAACACGCAGTGCATAAAGCGATAAACCACCGCCAACGACAATGGCCAAGAAAGCTAAAATAAACATGCCGCGATTAGGGTCTGACGCAAAAGCATGCACAGATACAATAATGCCCGAACGAACAATAAAGGTACCCAGTAAGCTTAACGAGAATGCTGCTATAGCTAGTAATACGGTCCAAGACTTAAATACACCACGTTTTTCTGTGGTTGATAATGAGTGCAACAACGCGGTTGCCACAAGCCAAGGCATTAGTGATGCGTTTTCAACGGGATCCCAGAACCACCAGCCACCCCAGCCGAGTTCTGAGTATGCCCACCAACTACCAATGGTAATACCAAGTGTTAAAAAGCCCCATGCAGTCATTGTCCAAGGACGAGACCACTTTGCCCAAGTATTATCAAGTTTGCCTGTAAGTAACGCCGCAATGGCGAATGAGAACGACACAGATAACCCAACATAGCCCATATAGAGCAAAGGCGGGTGAATTATCATACCTGGGTCTTGCAGTAATGGGTTTAAATCGCGACCTTCAACAGGGAAATACGGTAATAAGCGCTCAAATGGGCTCGACATTAATAAGGTGTATAGCATAAAGCCAACACCTAAAAAGCCTAGCACGCCCAATACACGAGCACGTAATACCCAAGGTAATGATTGTGAGCGCATAGCAACAACCGCTGTCCAACCTGCTTGCATCACTAACCAAAGTAAAATTGCTCCTTCATGGCCACCCCATGTTGAGGTTATTTTGTAGTACCAAGGTAAGGTGCTACTTGAGTGATAAGCAACATACGAAACGGTAAAGTCGTCGGTTAAACTGGCATAAATAAGTGCTGCAAAAGATAAAAGTACGAATACGAACTGACCAATTGCCAGTGATGGGGCTGCACGCATTAACCTTAAATTGCCGGTATGCGCCCCCCACAAAGGAAAAATACACAGTAGAACACTGAGCACCATGGCCAGTGTTAAAGAAAAATAACCGAGTTCTGGGATCATATTAATTGCCGTTATCTAAGTTATAGGTCGGTTTTTCGTGTTTGATACCCTTCACAGCTTCTGCGACTTCTGCTGGCATGTATTCTTCATCATGCTTTGCAAGTACCTCAAAGGCATCAATTTCATTCGCTTTCACTAACACGCCCTGTGCCACAATCCCTTGGCCTTCACGGAATAAGTCCGGCAAAATTCCTTGATAATTAATTGTCACCATAGGGCCCGTATCGATTAACTTAAAGCTTACCTTTAAGCTTGATTCGTCACGGACAACTGAGCCTGGCACAACCATGCCGCCGATACGTAGTTTTTGCCCAATATGCGGTTTTTCTTTATTAGGCCCTTTTCCATCAACCAATTCACTTGGTGTATAGAATAAATTAATGTTTTCTTGCAGTGCATACAGCACTAAACCAATCGTTGCACCCACACCAAAAATAATGGCTACAACCGCTAATAAACGCTTTTTACGTCTTGGATTCATTGCCCTGCCTCTTGCTTCGCTTTCTTAATGCGCTCTTCACGTTGTGCTTGCTGCTTTACTGAAGAGAAAATACGTTTTGTGTCGTTTAACGAACTAAATAAAATACCAAGTAAAATTAATGCACAGCTCCCAAACGACAGCCAAACATAAAAGCCATAGCCACCCATGGCAATAAAATCTGCAAAAGAATCAAACTGCATGATTAACCTCGCTCAAGCATATCACGCACCCAAGGGCGGTGCTTTTCACGTTGTAAAATTTCGTTCTTAAGACGTATTAACGTCACCGTACCGACGAACGCTGCGAATGCCACAATATTCACCATCAGTGGCCAAAACATGCTTGGATCAATGGCTTTAGTATCAAACTTTGTAATGGTTGCACCTTGATGCAAGGTGTTCCACCACTCAACCGAGAAGTGAATAATCGGTAAATTGATCACCCCGACAATCGCTAAAATACAGGCTGCCCGACCCGCCGCTTTTTTATCTTCAAAAGCATGATAAAGCGATAACACACCAAGGTATAAAAATAACAGAATAAGCTCAGAGGTTAGGCGTGCATCCCACACCCACCAGGCGCCCCACATAGGTTTACCCCATGCAGCACCGGTAATTAATGCTATCGCTGTCACACATGCCCCAACAGGTGCAATTGCAATCACTGCGAGTTCTGCATTACGTAATTGCCATACTAGTGCGATCACTGCAGCAATCGCCATAGAAGAGTAAGCGCCCATAGATAAAATAGCTGAAGGCACATGGATAAAAATAATTCGGTAGCTGTCTTTTTGTTGGTAATCGGCTGGGGCATAAGCAAGCCCCCAGACCCATCCAACAATCATACAGACCACCGTAACGACGGCGAAATAAGGCAGTAAGGTGTTACACAATTGGTAAGCACGATCTGCTTTTGCGTAGGGATGTAACCACTTCCACATATTAACTTACACTCACTTTCAATGCTGACGATATGGCAATTGGCGCCGCTATAATCGCTACGATTAGCATGGCACCAAGGATTGCAAGCTGTCCGCTATAGGCAAGCTCCATAGAGCTGGTATCGATAGCCGAGGTTGCAAAAATTAGTACAGGGATATACAAAGGCAAAACAAGTAAACTCATTAAAATGCCACCTTTTTGTAATCCC
Source organism: Pseudoalteromonas thalassia (assembly GCF_049257215.1). Lineage (NCBI taxonomy): Bacteria > Pseudomonadati > Pseudomonadota > Gammaproteobacteria > Alteromonadales > Pseudoalteromonadaceae > Pseudoalteromonas > Pseudoalteromonas thalassia. The sequence goes on along the minus strand of NZ_JBMMUE010000001.1, from coordinate 221,410 downwards.
ACAGTCAGTCCAGCACCAATTGCGCCAATGAAACTCAGCAATGGCGTCCCTAACAATAACGTCAGAACGGTTGCTAACAGCGCTGAACTTTCTAAATTCATTAATAAAGCAAATACCGGAGTCATAAGCACAAGAGGCAGCCCCGTAATAACCCAATGAGCCGCAACTTTAGCAAGAACGGTTAGTGGTAATGGGTATGCCGAAGCGATTAACTGCTCTAATGTTCCGTCGTGATAATCATCACGAAATAACTTATCTAAACCTAACATGGTCGAGAGTAATGCTGCGACCCAAATAATGCCTGGCGCCATACGAGCAAGTAGACCGGGCTCAGGGCCAATTGCTAACGGAAAAAGTGTAATTACAATAAGAAAAAACAAGATAGGGTTAACGATTTCAGCACGCTGACGAAACGCTAATTTAAGATCTTTAGAAAAAACCGCAGAGAATAGTTGCCAATACGAGTGCTGCTTTACCATCAGTGGCGATACTCCAAAGTCACTGTTTTAAGGTCACTAAAATGTGCCGTTAAATCTTGGTGGGTGGTTAATAAAATAGCTCCACCCGCATTAAGATGCTCAACAAATCGCTCTTGCAAAAACGCCACCCCACTTTTATCAAGCGCAGTAAAAGGCTCGTCTAATATCCACAGTTTGGCGTTATTTAACCAAAGACGAACCAATGCAACACGACGCTGTTGTCCTGCTGATAACATGCGCACAGGTACGTCTTCAAGACCCACTAGACCTATCTTAGCTAAGACCGGATATAAGTCTTGCTTGCTATCATAGCCGTTTATTTTCAGCCAAAAAGCAAGGTTCTCAAGTGCCGTAAGTTGACTATTTACACCGGTCTTATGACCGATAAATAATAACTCATCAGCAAATTCATCATAGTATTTTGCGATAGAACGTTGTTGCCATAATACCTCACCTTCATCAGGCATAGCGAAGCCTGCGATAATACGCAATAATGATGTTTTACCAGCCCCATTTGGACCAGCTAACTGCATAATTTGCCCAGATTTTAAGCTGAAATTAAGATCCGCAAACAAACAACGATCTTGCTTGATGCAGGTGACGGCCTTAATGTGTAACAAGATGACGATTCTCTATACCCAAAATTAGGCGTTAGTCTACCATAATGATAGGGTAATACGAATATTGCTTTAAAACGATTAACTTATATTTGATCTAAAATAATGAATAAACAAAGCCAGTTGACTCTCAGCACCCAGCTTAATATTGACCCTAAAAGTATTAGCAGTGCTTCACAACATTCATCAAGCGAGGCATTAAAAATGCTCGCTGATCAGAGTCTAACTGCCCGTAATATCGTGATTAGCAAACACAGTGTGCAGATGGATGTATTAATCAACAATGCATGGCAAACATTGCGTTTATCTACTGAGCAAGAAAATCCCAAAACTGAACGATTCTTATCGGCAAACATCCAATTAAGTAATGATGGCAAAGGGCTCACTATTACACCTCTGCCTATCACAATTACACTGGGTAAAAGTCAGCAAATGCAAGCACTTCTTAACTTGTTCACACAGGGGAATGCAAATACAAACACGCCCTACCCGGCAACTATTGCCAGCAATCAGCCAATGCTGCAACTGCCATCATTGAAAACAGAGTTTGCCCTTAACAATACCTTGGCAACACTGTTAAAAACTGAAGCGCCACTCAAAGCAATCTTGTTGCCAGCTACAAATCAGCAAAATAGTTTTAACTTAAACATCATTAATCGCTTTGGGGATTCACTGCATCAACAAAGTGTTAGCCAACAAAAAGTCGCTGATTTAGTCGCTAAACTAGTCCCAGAAATAGACTTAAAACTCACCGGCCAACAGCTACAATTGAGTTTAGCAACCAAACAAAATAGCGAGTTAACGCTGCCACTTGCAGCAATCCCCCCAAAACAAGCAAAACAAATTCAAGCGCATTGGCAATTTAATCCTCATACGCTAAAACTGCTATCACAGCGCGTAAAAGAGACCATTGAACTTGTCAACAAAGCGCCAATACAACATTTGTTATTAAAAAACTCACTCTCAGATACATTTACACATGCTCTTAAAAGCCAACCACTTGACAGTAAGACAACGCCTTTGGCTCCATCAAGTAGTAATGATTCACCAATACGCTCTTGGTTAAAAGACAGTTTTGCCGATTTGAAAACCCGTATTAGTGATGCAGTGCGTTACTTTGAGCGTTTACCAGCAACAACAAAATCAACAGCTAACTTATCTGTTAGTCAAACGCCGGGCGCAAGCAACAGTGTAAGCCAGCTAGGGTATAATGCTAAACAAATCAATATAATTAAGCTCGCGTCTTTAGACCCAAATTGGTCGAGGTTAATGACCTCTAACTCGCCTTTAAAACAACAGCCGGGCCCACTTTTGCCTACCATCAATAACAATGTGCAGTTGCCCGCCACAAAGTCTGCTGGCGAACAACCTATGTTGCCTGTCAGCTTTAATAAGTCGGCGCCGCTAATTCAATTGTTTCAGCAACTTAAAGTAAGTCTTGAACCATTAATAAATACGCCCGCAATCAATGACAAAGCAGCACTCATTAGTAGCGCTCAAATAGCCGAAAAGCCTCCTACAACTTCAGCGGCAAATGCTATAAATAAGGCGAACTCTATACCCGCTCAAGCTTCAAACATCGCCACTAATATTGATAACGCAGTATCGAAAGACAATCCAGCGCTTGCAACTAAGGCGATTAAACAAACTGTGAGTGGTGATCAGTTGCAATCCTTAGCGGGAACAAAGGGTGCAATTACAGAGCAAACGACAAATCATGTAAAAGTTAAAGCGGAACTGCCTGCACCAATAACAAGCCAAGTTTCTTCTCTCGCTCCTTTTTTAGCAGCAAAAGAGCCTAATTTACGCCAACCCCTACTCGCTATTAGGCCTATTGAAGCTGCACTAATAGCCAAGTTAGTGCCAATGCCACAGAGTCAAAAGCCCACAAGCACGCCACTACCTGTGCAGTTAAGTGAAAAGTTAGTCGCTCTTAGTGAGCAAAGTACGTCTTCTTCTGTTGATCTAAATAGGTTAGTTAATCAAGCATTTAACCGCATGATTTCAAGTCAAAACATACACCCAGCAACGATCGAGCGTGAACTACTAAGTATACTTAGACCAGCATCTTTAACACCACAAAACCAACAAGCAAGCTTTAATCAAGGTCTAGAGCAACTAGCAGTAACCGCTTTGGCTGCACCTATTATTAATCAGGCTCCCACTAATTTAAGCTTTAACAACCAAACAGGTCTTGATGCCTTATTGCAAGTGCTAGTACCCAATTTTAAAGCCGTTAATGGCAGTAAGTTACTGGAGCAATTACAACAACCCAATTTGCAAGCCTTAGCGGGTGAGTTAAGCCAAGTAAAGAATACTCTCACTCAAGTACAAACGACACCGATAAACCAACAGCAAGATAGTAACCCGCTTGCACAATTTTTCTTACCGATGAAACTTCCAGCAGAGGCAGGGCAAACAGAAATCAGCTTAGGTCAATACAAAAAGCCGAGCAAAAACAAGCTTGAAAGTAAAAATGTATGGTTTGTTAGGCTAAACTTTGACTATGCGCAGCTTGGTAAATTACAAGTTACCGCAGAGGTTATGGACACAGCGGTAGATTGCCAATTATTAGCCTCTTCACAAGAGGTCACGGCTCTTGCACATCCGCATTTAGAAACGCTGCGTCATAAACTAGCAAGCCATGGTCTAAATGTTGGCGAGCTTAATTTGCAACAAGGTACGCCAAGTCATCAAGCCTTTTACAAGTCACATGCAATTATTAACATCAAGGTCTAAATTTTATGAGCGAACAATATCAACATAAATCTGCTATTGGCCTACTCTACGAAGCGGGCAGTTCGCCTCGAATAACCAGTAAAGGCTTTGGTGAACTTGCTGACGAAATTGTTAAACTTGCCGAACAAAAAGGCATTTTAATACATCAAGACGCTGACTTAGCACAAACCTTATCGCACCTTGAGTTAGGTGAAGAAATACCAAAAGAGCTTTACTATGTCATTGCTGAATTAATTGCATTTTCGTATGTATTGCGTGGTAAATTTCCACCGGGTTGGCAAGATTTTCAGGGTAAGCTCAACATTCAAGCTTAGGGCTCAGAAGTGCTCCAATAAAAAAGCGCCTCATTGGGCGCCTTTTTGTTTATGAAGAGACATAAGAAGTTCAGCTTCGGCTCTGGGTAACTCGCATTCACGAATTATTTCTTCTAAATCAGCACCTAGCTCAACCATTTTAACCGCTCGCGAATAGATTTTCGCATTCGGATCATCATATTTTTGTGCGTCTTGTAGTTGCTCAAGTTCTCTACTTTTTTCTTCAACAGCTACAACACGTTTGCCAATACTGAGCATTCCTGCACGCATTTCTGCAACTTCACTGCGTAATATACTCAATTGTTGTTGAGCATCTTGCAGCTGTTTTTGCTTAGCCTGAATTGCGGCAGCTTGTTTATTGTTATTGACAAAAATAAGCCCCAAACACACTAAAACTAGTAAGATTGAGGCAACAAACAAAGAGTATAACAGCATATAGTTTCCAAGCGTTTATAGTGCGCTCAGCTCGTCCCACTCATCGTCATTTAAAAGCTTGTTAAGGTCTACCAAGATCAATAACTCACCATCACGGTTTGATACACCTTGAATAAACTTAGCACTTTCTTCTGTGCCAATATTTGGCGCACTGTCAATTTCTGAGCTACGCAAATAAACCACTTCAGCGACACTATCAACTAAAATACCAATGACTTGTTTTTCAGCTTCGATGATGACAATACGTGAGTTGTCGGTAACTTCTGCGCCCATCAAACCAAAACGTGCACGGGTGTCGATCACTGTTACAACATTACCGCGAAGGTTAATAATACCCAACACATACGAAGGTGCGCCTGGAACAGGAGCAATCTCGGTATAGCGAAGCACCTCTTGTACTTGCATTACGTTAATGCCGTACGTTTCTTCTTCAAGCTTAAAGGTTACCCACTGTAACACTTCATCGTTGCTATCAGCATTTTTATTAGCTGACAGTAGTCTTTCTTCACTCATGCTATTACTCCGTAAAAATAGTTACTGCTCACGGCTGTCTAAGCCCTGCTCTAGCAATTGATATAAATTTTCAACGTCAATCAAGGCGCACATTTTCTCTTTGATAACACCGGCTAACCATGGCCGCTTACCTGATTTTGCTCGCCATTTTACATCTTCTTTTTGAAGCGTAATATTATTTACGAGCTTTTCTGCCAATAATCCCCATTGACTATCACCTAAGGTGATTAAATACTGATAATTTAATGCTTGTTCTAATCTTTCATCATATTTTTCTGGCATAACCCAACGTGCAGTATCAACAACATTGAGTTTTTCATCTCGGTTAAGCATTACGCCTTTAAACCATTTTGGTTTACCAAACAATTGGTTAACCTCTGTCAGTTGATGAATTCCCCCTAATGCTTTTAGTGGTACTGCTAAGGTTAAACCTGCAACTTCAAAAAACAGTGCCTGAAACTCGCCATCAAAGTAATCTTCTTGGCGCTCAGACGATGTCTTAGCAATAATATCTGCATTAGATTCTGCAACTATATCTTTGATATTAGCTTGGTTCTCGGTTTTCTCAAGCTCTTTAGTTGACTCAACACTCGGTAAAGGCGGTTCAGTAGCAATTACTGTGGAGGTAATCTTTTCTTCTTGCTTTTGTTCAGACTCATTAACCTGCTCGAGTAATTTAGCTACGGGTTCAAGATTCTGCTCGCTAGGTTCATCTTCACACAGCAAAGCACCCAAATATTGGGTCATCACTTTTTCATTAGCAAATAAATGCTTACTCATCATTAACCTTGTGCAACTAAATAATCAAGCAAGGCGCGATAGGCAAATACACCTCGAGAACGAGGGCAAAATTGAATCGGCACTTGTTGTGCTAAACTAGCATCTCTAAATTTTGTATCGACAGGAACAACACCCGACCATACTTTGTCTTTGTAATTATCCTGCAGAGTTTTATACGCTTCAAGTGATGCTTTAGTCCGTTTGTCGTACATTGTAGGAATAATAGTATATTGATACTGCTTTGACTGCGATGTTTGCATTAATTCCATCGTCCGCATCATTCGGTCAAGGCCTTTAAGAGCCAAAAACTCAGTCTGTACTGGCACCAAAATACGCTCGCTGGCTGCCAAGGCGTTAACCATCAACACCCCTAGTACTGGTGGGCAGTCAATAATTGCATAGTCATAATGGTCACTAATTTTTGCCAGCGCTTTCTTAAGAATTAAGCCCATACCATTTTTATTACCCATGCTTCTATCAAGTGTCGCAATTGCCATAGTGGCAGGTAAAATATCAAGGTTTTCTAATGTTGAAGGGCATAACGCTTGCAAAATTTCTTCACTTGCCATGCTGTTGCCGCGTGCAAAAATATCATATACGCTAACCTCAAGCTCTTCAGAATCAATACCAAAATAATAAGTTAAAGATGCATGTGGATCGGTATCAATAAGTAAAACGCGCTTACCTTGTAATGCAAGAATACCCGCAAGGCTGACAGCTGTAGTTGTTTTCCCTACGCCACCTTTTTGATTTGCTACTGTCCAAACTTTCACATCACACCTTATTATTGTTCATTGCGCGTGGTTATTCGAATACCACCATGAGGTAATTGAATCACTTTAATGGTGTTATCATTGCTTGGCAACTCAATTTCAGGAGCTTGTTGCTGCGGCTTTTCAGTGTCTTCATCACTAGGGGTTGTCGGTTCTGGTGGTAAACCATATTTAGAAAGCGCAACCACCACTTTACGGTTTTCAGCTCGGCCTTGTTCTGTATCGTTACTCGCAAACGGTGAATATTGTCCGTAGCCTTCAATCGCCATACGTGCAGGGTTGATACCTAAGTTTTCAAGTTCAACTAACACTGAAGTGGCACGTGCAACCGACAATTCCCAGTTAGAACGAAACATTTCATTGCGAATACCTTCGTTATCGGTATAACCACGTACACGAATATAGTTATCTACAGGGGCAATTATATCTTTGACTAAGCTTACAACTTGCTTGGCTCGTTGCTGAGCAACCGCACTTCCAGAAGAGAACAGCATACCCGAACTCAATTCTATAATTAGCCAATCTTGATGTAACTCAAGACTTGCCTCACCATCGCGAATTTCATCTATCAGCGCAGACTGTAACTTGGTAAGAAGGCTATCGAGTGGTTTACCTAGATGCTTCTTATCTATATTACTGGTCTCACTTTGCCCATCAAGTAGCTCTGGGCCTTGTTCATCTTTACGGATGCTTTCTCCGTATAAAATATCATTTTCGGGACTGACTCGGTCAGTCAAAATCCCCGTACCGTTGACACCAGTTCCAACTTGCTGCTGCTGACGGGCTGATTTTTCAAAAACTTGTTCAAGAGAATCTGAGAGGATTTGGAAATCTTCATTTTTACTAATTGCGATCGCGTACATCACCACAAAAAACGCAAACATAATAGTCATATAATCTGCGTATGAAACCAACCAACGTTCAGTATGCTGACTTTTTTGAGTGTTTTGACGCAAGCGACGGCGCAACATGATATTACTCGTCAACTAAACTTGGGCGATCAACACGGTACGCCTCAAGTTTAAGTTCAATATTTAGTGGGCTTTCGCCTTGAGAGATTGCAATAATACCTTCAGCAAGTAACTCATGATAAAGCATTTTTTGCTCAATTTGCTGCTTCAGCTTATTCGCCATAGGTAAAAACAACAGGTTTGCTAAGCCAACACCATAAATGGTAGCGATAAAGGCGGTTGCTACACCCGCACCTAGTTTTTCAGGATCAGTAATAAATTGCATTGCTTGTATTAGGCCTAATACGGCACCTAAAATACCGATTGTCGGGCTGTACCCCCCCATCGCTTCATACACTCTGCTAACTTCAAGCAAGCGCTCACGTTCAAGCATTAAGTCGATTTCTAGCGTATCTCTAAGTCTATTCTCATCAATACCGTCAACTAATAAGTTCAACCCTTTTGCCGCGTAGGGGTCTGAATGAGCAAGTGCTTCAGACTCTAATGATAAATAGCCCTCTTGCCTCGCTTTATGTGACCAGCGTTTTACTTGCTCAATGGCGGCATCGATATCATGATATGGAGGAAAAAAAACCCAATGACTAATTTTAAGTGTTTTTGCAAAAACACTGCCTGGGGTTTGCAGCATCACAGCACCTAAGGTACCGCCAAGTACGATGACTAGCGCAGGCCCGTTGAATAAGGCTGTTACCACTCCTCCTTCTAGCGCATAACCAAAGGCAATTGCGCTGACAGCAACGATTAAACCAAGAAAGGAAAGCTTATCCACAGCCAGTCTCTCGCGTTAAACGAGCCGCAACATCATTTAATGCAAGACTTTCACTGGCAAGGCCTGCATTAGCAACAGCTTGAGGCATACCATATACGACACTCGTTTTTTCGTCTTGAGCCCAAATTGTCGCACCTGCTTGCTTGAGCATGCGGGCACCATCTCGGCCATCAGCCCCCATTCCCGTTAACACGACAGCTAATACATCTGCCCCGTACGCTTTGGCTGCACTGGCAAAAGTAACATCAACACTTGGTTTATAAGTAATACGAGGACTATCGTCTTCAAACACGCGTAGCGTACGTGAGCTGCCACGTCCTTCTACCAGCATTTGCTGACCACCCGGAGCTAAATAAGCTGTGCCAGCAACCAGTCTATCGCCTTGCTGTGCTTCTTTTACGTTAATTTTACACAAGCCGTTTAGCCGTGCAGCAAATGCCGGAGTAAACGCCGCAGGCATATGTTGGATAAGTAAAATAGGATGCGGAAAATTAGCTGGTAATTGCGTCAAAATAGTTTGCAATGCCACAGGACCACCCGTTGACGTACCAATTGCGACCAACTGATATTGTTTACCTGAAGCCCGAATGTTACTTGCAGCAGATGGCGATGAAGAGCCCGCAGTCGGTGTTGAACGACTAAAACTGCGATCTGGCTGTACAATACCGCTGCTGCGTGAACTGGTAGAAGTTGACGGTCTTACAATAGGTGCTGGGCGGGTAAATCGAGAGATTCTACGACGGCCAATCTCTTTTACTTTATTTTGTAATAATGCAATTGCATCTTCATTATTACGTGCAATGTCTTCAAATTTCTTTGGTAAGAAATCAAGCGCACCGGCATCTAATGCATCAAGAGTGGCTGTTGCACCATCACGAGTAAGCGATGAAAACATTAAAATAGGCGTGGGTGTGGCTGCCATAATTTCTTTAACGGCACTTATGCCATCAAGTACAGGCATTTCCACATCCATGGTAATTACATCAGGCTTTAGTTCTCGGGCCTTATCAACCGCTTCGCGCCCATTTACTGCAAACCCTATTACCTGAATATTGCTGTCTTGCTCTAATATTTCGCTCACTCTACGGCGAAAAAAGCTTGAATCATCAACAACTAATACTTTGACTGCCATTGGCACTCTCTTGTTATTTATCGTATTTAATGCAGCCTATTGGCTGCAAATTACTATTTCTTATTAGCCAACGTAGTGCTTGAGCATACTCGGTACATCTAAAATTAACGCAATGCCACCATCTGATGTGATTGTTGCACCAGCCATACCAGGTGTACCTTGAAGTAATGCATCAAGAGGTTTAATTACGACCTCTTCTTGACCAATCAATGAGTCAACAACAAACCCTACTTGCTTGGTACCAATTTGCACAATCACCACGTGACCTTCTGCTTTTCGCTCTTGGCGGTTGGCTCCTTTCACTAACCAGTGTTGTAAATAGAAAAGCGGAATCGCTTTTTTACGCACAATAATTGTTAGCTGACCATCAACAACGTTAGTTTTAGTTAAATCAAGATGGAAAATTTCGCTAACACCTGCAAGTGGTAATGCGAAAGTTTGCTCACCTACCACAACCATAAGGGTCGGTAAGATAGCCAGTGTTAATGGCACCTTGATTTCAAGCGCAGTACCTACTCCCAATTCTGACTGGATATTAACCGAGCCATTAAGCTGGGTGATCTTCGTTTTTACTACATCCATGCCGACACCACGGCCTGAAATGTCAGAGATCTCTTCTTTCGTTGAGAAACCCGGTGCAAAAATTAGATTATAAGCCTCGGTGTCAGATAAACGACTTGCTTGATCATGGTCAATAACCCCTTTGCTAATCGCTATTTTCTTCAGCTTTTCAGCATCCATACCTGCACCATCATCACGAATGGTCAGTAAGATATGGTCACCTTCTTGAGATGCCGATAAAGTGACAGTACCTGTGCGAGGTTTACCCGCAGCTTCACGCACTTCTGGCATTTCAATACCATGGTCAACAGAGTTACGCACTAAGTGCACCAATGGATCTGCTAACGCTTCTACAAGGTTTTTATCTAAATCTGTTTCTTCACCAACCAACTGCAGATTAATATCTTTTTTCAAGCTACGTGCTAAGTCTCGTACTACGCGAGGGAAGCGACCAAATACCTTTTTAATTGGTTGCATGCGGGTTTTCATTACCGCACCTTGCAAGTCTGCTGTAACCACATCAAGGTTTGAAATAGCTTTGCCCATTGACTCACTGTTTGTGTTATTAGCAAGGCTCACTAATCGATTGCGCACTAATACAAGCTCGCCCACCATGTTCATAATTTCATCTAGGCGTTTTGTATCAACACGTACAGTGGTTTCGGCCTGAGGTGGCGGCGCTTTTTTCGGTGCAGCAGCAGACTCAGGCGCTTTAGCTGGTGCAGGAGTCGCTTTACTTGGTGCTGCTGGTTTACTCGGTGCAGCTTGTTGTGGCGCAGCTTTAGCAACAGGTTTCTCTGCTTGCGTTGGTTTCTCTGGCTCTACGTTCGGTGCGGCTGTTGGGGTGCTTTCAAGTGACTTTGGTGCACTCCCTTTGCCATGTAATTCGTCAAGTAATGCTTCAAATTCATCATCACTGATCTCGTCATCACCATCACTACTTACACTGGTGGTGCTAGGAGCAGCAGGTTTTGGAGCTTCAGGTTGAGGGGTATCGGGTTGTTTAACTTCACCAAAACTGCCCACACCATGAAGTTCGTCTAATAAGCTATCAAACTCATCGTCGGTAATGTCATCACTATCATTGCTGCTTGAATCGAGAGTTGCAGCTGCAGGTCCTTGACCTTTACCATGTAACTCATCAAGTAAACTTTCAAATTCGTCTTCAGTGATTTCATCAATATTCTGTGAAGCACTCTCTTGGGCTAAACCACCACCATCAAATAGCATATCAAAAGCAAACGGGTCGCTTTCATCAATATTATCAGTGTTTATGTCGGCTGTTACATCAGCAGTATCAACAACAGGTTCTTCTACTACTGGCTCTTCAGGTGCAGGGGTTGTGTCTTCAATAACACTTGTGTCTTCTCCTGCAAGCTCTTCTGCTGTTGGTGGCTGACTTAACTTGTGAAGTACATCAAGTAGAGCAGGATCGGCTGGCTCTGGTTGCTCACGATTTTGAATAGTTGAGAACATTTCGTTGATGGTATCAAGAGCTTGAAGAATAACATCCATTAATTCAGGTGTTACACTACGCACACCTTGGCGAAGTAAATCGAAGACATTTTCTGCACCATGACAAGCGTCAACAAGCTCTGTCATACTCAAGAAACCTGCCCCACCTTTTACAGTGTGGAAACCTCTAAAAATTGCGTTAAGTAAGTCTTTGTCTTCTGGGTTGTTCTCAAGCTGAACCAATTGTTCTGACAAAAGCTCTAGAATTTCCCCTGCTTCAACAAGGAAATCCTGTAAAATATCTTCATCGACTTCAAAGCTCATGCAGTTACTCTCCTCTTAGAAGCCCAAACTTGATAATAGGTCATCAACTTCATCTTGTCCTGAGACAACATCATCACGTGACTCTGCATCAATAATTGGCCCTTCAGGACCTGCTAGCGTATCGCTTGTTGCAGGTGCTTGTTCTGTGGCCTGTTTTTCTTGTTTTTGCTGACCATCTTCTTGACTGCCGAATACAGTTAAGAGATTAATTAAACTGTCTTCAACTTCTCGTACTAGTTCAATAACACGGCGAATTACCTGACCAGTTAAATCTTGGTAGTCTTGTGCCATAAGCACATTGGTCATCAAGCCTTGTAATTCATCAGTTTTAGTATGAGAGTTGTTCATGAACTTATCTAAGCTATGGCATAAGGTTTTAAACTCACCAAGCTCAATTTCTCTGTTCATCAATCGATCCCACGTGGGCTTGATTGTTGCAATTTCATCAGCAAGTTGTTGTGCAATAGGTAAACTTGCCTCAACAGCATCCATGGTTTTATTTGCTGCATTTTCTGTCATTTCCATGACATAGTTTAATCGCTGTTTAGCGTCGGGTATCGCATCGGTAGTTAAATCGGCGAGACGAGTATCAAGATCAAAGTTCTTTAACGCTTCATGCAATTGACGCGTCAATTTACCGACTTCGGCAAACAACTCTGATTGTTCTTTTGATGCGGCTTCAAGAATTAGCTTATCTGCCTTCTCTTGTTCACCTTTTTCAAGATACTCAACAAGTTGACGAGCTTGCTCTAAACTTATATGAGGCGCAGCAGGTGCTGACATAAGCCTCTCCCCTTAGATTAACCTAAACGTTCAAACACTTTTTCCAATTTGGTTTTAAGTGTCGCAGCAGTAAATGGTTTAACAATGTAGCCATTAACACCTGCTTGAGCAGCAGCAACAATTTGTTCTTTTTTCGCTTCAGCTGTTACCATTAAAACAGGAATGTGTTTAAGGCTATCATCGGCACGTATAGCACGTAACAAGTCAATACCTTGCATGCCAGGCATATTCCAATCTGTTACAACAAAATCAAATTCTTGATTTTGTAGCATTGGTAATGCTGTTGAACCATCATCAGCTTCCTGCACATTGGTAAAACCTAAATCCCTTAATAGATTTTTAATGATACGTCTCATTGTAGAAAAATCGTCAACAACAAGAATCTTCATGTTTTTATCCAAAACATCCTCCGGTGAGGTTTGAACCTATATTTACTTACTACTAATTAATCCAGTCATTGATTTTTGCTTTGAGCTTAATCATCGCCTGACCATGTATTTGACTCACACGCGACTCGCTAACATCGAGTATGTGTCCTATTTCTTTCAAGTTCATTTCATCGTTGTAATACAAAGACAAAACAAGGGCATCTCTTTCTGGTAACGATTGGATAGCCGTTAATAGAGACTGGTTAAACCGCTCATTTTTAACGTTATTAAACGGTTTGTCTAGTGCTAAATCATGACCCATTGGTGTTATTACGTCTTCATCAACACCTAAATCCTCGATACCTAATACTTTACTAGAATTAACGTCATGTAGAATATGATGGTACTCATCTAGTGTAATATCAAGTTTTTCAGCAACTTCTGTGTCTTTGGGCTCGCGGTTTAGGGTACTTTCTAATTCAGCAATTGTTTCTGCGACTAGACGTGCATTTCGATGCACAGAGCGTGGTGCCCAATCGCCTCGACGGATTTCATCAAGCATTGCACCGCGAATTCTGATACCTGCAAAGGTTTCAAAACTTGCACCTTTACTAGCGTCGAAGTTTTTTGACGCCTCAATAAGGCCGATCATGCCTGACTGAATTAAATCATCGAGCTGAACACTAGCAGGTAAACGAGCAATCAAATGACACGCCACTTTTTTGACTAAAGAGGCGTGCTTTTCAACAATCGCATTTAAATTCTGTGCTGATTGATATCCCATCGCTTTATTCACCGATGTTGTCATAGTTAGCCGTTTACTAGTTTCTCAATAAAAAATTCTAAGTGACCAGACGGTTGGTTAGGGATCGGCCACTTAACTGCTTTCGTTGCTAATGTTTTAAACGCCACCGCTGCTGGTGAGTTTGGAAATAACTCAACGATAACCTTTTGACGTCGCGTAGATTTACGCATATTTTCGTCATAGGGAATCGTTGCGACTAATTCCATAGAAACATCTAAAAAACGATCCGTTACTTTTGAAAGTTTAGCAAATAATTCTTGCCCTTCACGCATGCTACGCACCATGTTGGCAACAATTTTAAATTTATATACACCATGCTCTCGGCTTAACACTTTAATAAGCGCGTAGGCATCTGTAATTGAGGTAGGTTCATCACATACAACCACAACGACATCTTGTGCTGCACGTGAAAAGCTTAATACCATGTCCGAAATACCTGCGGCGGTATCGACAATTAAAATATCAAACTCGGTGTTTAATTCGCTAAAAGCGCGAATAAGGCCTGCATGCTCAGAAGGAGTTAACTCAACCATGCTTTGCGAGCCAGACGTTGCTGGCACAATTTTAATACCAGCAGGGCCTTCTACAAGAATTTCATCAAGCTCACATTCGCCAGATAAAACATGAGATAAATTACGTTCAACACGTAAACCAAGCATCACGTCGCAGTTTGCCAATCCTAAATCGGCATCCAATACTAATACGCGGTTTCCTTGCTGACCTAATGCAATTGCAGTGTTGAGTGATACATTCGTTTTGCCCACACCACCTTTGCCGCCAGTAACAGCGATAACTTTAACGCCACTATTATTATTTTGATTCATTTTGCGCAGGCCGCTTGCTTGATCTAATACTGTGTTAATCATACATCCCTACTGTGTTCGACGCTACTGCTTGACGTCGTGAATGTTGTGCTTTTGCTCGTTTTAAATACAATTGTTCAGCTTTTTTCACTAGTTTTTCAGCATTCGCTACGCGAATATCTTCTGGAACACGCTGACCATTAGTAAGATACCCTATTGGCAGACGATTTTGAATCGCTATGCTAATAATCTCACCTAAACTCAACGATTCATCCAATTTAGTGAAGATACAGCCACTTAGCTGAACCTTTTTAAAGTGTCTTACGGTTTCTTGTAGCACATTAATTTGTGCTGTAGCACTCAACACTAAATAACTACGAATATCAACTCGCTGATTACGCATTAAGGTATTAAGTTGCTCAGTTAAGCGTAAATCACGTTGGCTCATACCTGCAGTGTCTATTAATACTAGACGCTTATTTCGTAAATGGTATAGCACTTCAGCCAATTCATTGGCATCTTTTACTTGCTTCACACCACAACCAATAATACGGCCATAAGTTGCAAGTTGCTCGTAGGCACCAATACGGTAAGTATCAGTCGTAATAAGCGCCACTTTATCGGCACCATATTTTTGTGCACCAAGTGCTGCGAGTTTTGCAACAGTGGTTGTTTTACCAACACCCGTAGGGCCAACTAAAGCGAATACACCACCTTGACGCAGGATTTCGTTATTCGTTGTATGCATTTGGTTTTCAACCATTTGCAGAAGTGCTTGCCAAGCTTGTTGACGTGATACATCGTCAGGAATAAAACAGGCCATTTGCTCTGCAACGTCACGCTCAATACCCATACCAGCTAAACGGTCAATCATACACGCACGAGTCGGATCGCGACGCGCCATATCTTGTTGCATTAAGCCTGATACTTGATGTTCAAGTAATTGACGAATGGCATTCATTTCTTCGCGCATTGTCGCAATTTCAGATTGGTTTGCCGGCGCTGCTTGTTTGCGCTCTGTAGGTGTATCTAGATCATCAAACCCTGAGTCTAAGTCATCATCAAAACCTAAACTGTGCGCTTGTGTTTGCATACGTGGAGCAGCTTGCTCTTGATAGCGTGGTTTTGGAGCATATTCAGGACGAGGTTGGTCATAACTTTGCTCTTTAGGTTGATAGTGTTCACTCGTATCAATACCAGACTGACTGAACATTGACGCCAGCTCTGGCGAACGAGGGCGTGGGGCTTGACGCTCTAGTAACGCTTGTAAGCTATCGGCAACTTTTGCTTGCGGCTCAGGCTTGGCACGCATTGGCTCTGGTTTGATAAAGTTATGCTGTGGCGCAGGTGCTGATTGCACTGGCGCTGGGTTTGCTTCTGCTTTCGGGGCTGCTTTGTCATAATCAACAGCTGCAACGATTTCAACGCCGTTGGCTAGCTTTTTGTTTGACATAATTACCGCATCAACACCTAACTCGTCTTTCACTTCCTTGAGTGCTGTGCGCATATCTTTGGCAAAAAAACGTTTAATTTTCATGGTTCAACCCCTTTACTATCCTATTGTTGGCCTACTGAGCTGACAATCTTAATCTGTCTTTCGTCTGGTACCTCTTGGTAAGACATCACCCTTAAACCTGGGATGGTGTACTTAACGAAGCGAGATAACACAGTACGTAACATTCCTGACGTTAACAGTATCGAAGGTTCACCGGCCATTTCTTGGTTTTGATGCGCTTCGTTCAATGATTGTTGAAGTCGCTCTGCAAGGCCTGGCTCAATTCCGGCACCTTCGTCACCTGCATTCTGAAGTGACTGATGCAACATCTGTTCCAACTCAGGCGCCAAGGTTATGACAGGGATTTCTGAAGACATACCAACGGCGTCTTGAACGATTAGTCTGCGCAGTGAAATTCGCACTGCAGCCGTTAGTACATCAGGGTCTTGGCTACGTGGGCCATATTCAACAAGGGTCTGTACAATTGAGCGCATATCGCGAATTGCCACCCCTTCGTTTAGTAAATTTTGTAGCACTTTTACGATTGTTGTGAGTGGTAATACTTCAGGAACCAGTCCTTCAACCAAACGAGGATGACTCTTCGCTAACATATCTAATAAGTTTTGCACTTCTTCATGGCCAAGTAGTAACGCTGCACTATTAGTAAGTAACTGACTAATATGAGTCGCAACAACAGTTGCTGAGTCGACTACGGTGTAGCCTAATGATTGCGCTTCATCTTTTTGATCTGGTTTGATCCATACCGCATCTAAACCAAATGCAGGGTCTTTAGTAGCCAAGCCTTTGATTGGGCCAAATACTTGACCAGGATTGATCGCGAGCTCATCGCCATGCTTAAGCTCGCCCTCGCCGCTTGAAACACCCATCATCGTGATTCTGTAAGCGTTAGGGTCAAGTTCTAAGTTATCGCGAATGTGCACAGGAGGTACCAAGAAGCCAAGTTCCTGAGACAGCTTTTTACGCACACCTTTGATACGATTTAACAGTTCACCACCTTGAGATTGGTCAACAAGTGGAATTAAGCGATAACCTACTTCTAAACCAATCACATCAACTTGCTGTACATCATCCCAGCCAAGTTCTTTTTGTTCTTGTTTGTTAGCAACACCTGTACCCGTTGCACCGCCATTAGCTTCTTGCTCTGCTTTCTCAGCTGCAGCTTTAAGTTTTTGTTGTTGCGTGTAATACGCTAAATAACCTAACAATGCACCTAAGCTTAAAAATGCAATATGTGGCATGCCCGGTACTAAGCCCATAATGATTAGGATACCAGAGGCAATGAATAACGATTTTTCATTACCCAATTGCGTTTTAAACTGATCGCCCATGTTGTGCGATTCATTTTGACGGGTTACAACAATCGCGGTGCCGATTGATAATAATAGCGAAGGTAATTGCGCAACAAGACCATCACCAATGGTTAGAAGAGTGTAAACTTCCATTGCACGACCAAAAGTAAGATCATGCTGGATCATACCAACAAATAAACCACCAACAATGTTAATAACCAAGATGACAATACCAGCAATCGCATCACCTTTTACGAATTTACTCGCACCATCCATCGAGCCATAGAAATCGGCTTCGCGAGTTACTTCTTCACGACGTTCACGGGCTTGCTCAGCACTAATAAAACCAGCGTTTAAGTCAGCATCAATTGCCATTTGTTTACCTGGCATTGCGTCAAGGGTGAAACGAGCTGACACTTCAGAAATACGGCCAGCACCTTTGGTGATAACCACAAAGTTAATGATGATAAGAATAAGGAAGACGACTAAACCAACCGCATAGTTACCACCGATAACCACCGAGCCAAAGGCCTCGATTACTTTACCCGCAGCGTCCCCACCATTATGACCTTCAAGCAATACCACACGGGTACTGGCTACATTCAGTGCTAAGCGCATGATGGTTGCAATCAGAAGTACCGCTGGGAACATACCAAACTCAAGCGGTTTCATGGTGTACACAGTAACAAGTAACACCACTAGAGCTAACGCGATATTAAACGAAAAAAGAATATCTAAAAGAAATGGAGGCAGGGGTAAAATAACCATACCCAAGGCTGCAAGTACCAGCAGTGGCGTACCGACACCCTTAGCATATTCTTTTTTATCTCTGTTAAGTTGTTGTAATACCGCTTTAAATTCCATAATTCAACAATTTCAAAAAATTGACACTACACGGAATTTGCAATAACTATTCCAAGTTATATGGCTAGGAATTAATATTTGTAACCATCTGGAATCGGTAACTTTTTGTCGAGTGGAACAGGCCGTTTACCACGTCCTTTTTGGAAGCGTTTTAACTGGAATACATAAGCGAGAACCTGAGCAACTGCAGTGAACAGCTGATCCGGAATTTGCTGGCCCACATCGGTGGTGTGATAAAGCGCACGAGTAAGCATTGGAGACTCAACAATAGGCACATCGTTTCCTTTACCAACCTTACGAATTTGCATAGCAAGTTCATCAACCCCTTTAGCAAGCACAATAGGCGCACCCGCTTTGGCTGTATCATATTTTAGCGCCACAGAGTAATGAGTCGGGTTGGTAACAATAACATCGGCATCGGGGACATCTTGCATCATGCGCCTTTGCGACATTTCACGCTGCGTACGGCGAATACGCGCTTTAATTTGTGGGTCACCCTCTGAGTTTTTGTATTCGTCTTTTACTTCTTGTAGGGTCATCTTCAGCTCTTTATGATGCTTGTGGCTTTGATATGGAGCATCAATCGCTGCGATGATTATCAACGTGCAGGTCAATCCTAAAAACATCCAAGAGAGGATCTCAAGCGCATGAATAAAATTACTGGGTGCGCTTTCTTGGCTCAAATGAAGTATTTCATCAAAAAAGGTATTAATTAAAAACACCGCAAAGCCTGCAACCACTGCAAACTTCAAAATGGATTTAACAAGCTCTACGCCAGCTTGAGGGCCAAGCATACGTTTAATACCTTTTGCAGGCGACATTTTACTCGCTTTTGGTGCTGCGGCTTCCCAGCTAAAATTAAATCCGCCTAGCAAGGTATTTCCTATAAAACCAGCAATGACAATGATAAAAACGAACATCGCCATAGGGAAAATCAACGCATCAGCAACAATTCCCCACACAGAGAACATTTTAGTGGTGTCGTAGGTTTCATTGCGGTTCAGGCTCAATAATCGGCCCATAATGTTGTACAAACCTTTGCCGATTTCAGGACCATAAATTAGTAACGAAATTGCTGAGAAAATAAGTACAAACATAGTGCCGAGCTCTTTTGAGCGCGCTACTTGGCCTTTTTTCTTGGCATCTTCTATTTTTTTCCCGGTGGGTTCTTCGGTTTTTTCTTGACCTGAATCTTCAGCCATGGCTCGCTCCTAAGGTGTACAACCAACAAGGCTGCACATTAACTCAACCATTTTTAACCACTGAAACTCAAACTGAGTCATAAAGTTACCAAGCGTTGCCCAAATAATCACAAGACCAGCTACAAGAGTAAACGGGAAACCTATGGAAAAGATATTAAGTTGCGGTGCTGCACGGGTCATTACACCAAACGACATGTTAATAACCAGCATAGCTGTTAGTGGCGCCAAGGCAAGTACTAAGGCTGTGGTAAACATCCAACCGCCCCAAGTAACGATATCCCAGTAATGATCCACCGCCCACCAATTACCATCGATTGGCAATACCTCAAAGCTATGAATAACCATTTGAATCATCATCAAATGACCGTTAAACACAAAAAACAGCAAAGTAGCCAAAATGAGATAAAACTGGCCCACTGCTGGAACATTCATACCGTTTGACGGGTCAACGACCGACGCAAAACCAAGACCGGTTTGCATTGCTAGTATTTGTCCGGCAAGAACAAAGGTATTGAGCAGTAAGACTGAAGCAAAGCCAATCGCAACACCAATCAGCATTTGCTGTATCACGACTAATATCATTTCAAATGAGAAAAGATTATTAAAGCTTGCCTGCGGCAACATAGGTACAGCAACAAACGTTACTACAATAGCTAAACCTAGTTTAATTCGTGTGGGAACGTTTTTCGCGCCAAGACCAGCCATAATCATGATCATTGAGCTTATGCGGACCAACGGCAGTAGAAAATCACTGAGCCATTGAATTATGACTGCAAATGGAAACTCCATTTAGCCTGCAATCTCCGGTATCGACATCACTAAACGCGTAAAGTAATCCATAAGCTCTTGAGTAAACCAATGGCCCCCGATAATAAGTGCACTTATGGTAATTAACAAACGCGGTAAAAAGCTTAAGGTTTGCTCATTGATTGATGTTGCCGCTTGGAAAACTGCCACTACAAGACCAACTAATAAGCCTGGCACCACGATTGCAGACACTAACTTTATGACTAAAAACAGCGCGTCACTGAGTATATCGACAAAAATTTCTGGTTCCATTTTGTCTCTCCTACCTAATTATGTGCTTGTAATTGCATGGCTACACCCCAAGCCCAAAGCTCTTCGCCAGTGTGCCCATCACAAGGCTCCAACCATCTACTAGCACAAACAGCATAATCTTAAAGGGTAAGGATACAATCATAGGTGAGAGCATCATCATACCCATGGCCATTAATACCGAGGCGACAACTAAATCAACTATCAAAAACGGGATGAAAAACATAAAACCAATGATAAAGGCCGTTTGTAATTCGCTGGTAACAAACGCAGGAATTAAAACAATTAGCGGAGTATCTTCTGGTGAATCTAATTTATCGTAGCCGGCAATTTTTGCGAAGGTTTCTAAATCTTTTATGCGAACTTGCGAGAGCATAAAAGCTTTCATTGGCTCTTTTGCAAGCTCCAATGCTTGTGTAGAAGTAACCTGTTCATTTAAATAAGGCTCAATTGCACGTTCGTTTACCTGCTGGTAGATAGGAGCCATTATAAAAACACTTAAGAACAATGACATACCAAGCAATATTTGATTCGATGGTGTTTGTTGTAAACCAATAGCCTGACGCAAAATAGCAAGTACAACTATGATACGTGTAAATGAGGTCATCATGATGACTGCGGCAGGAATGAAGCTCAGCGCAGTCATGATCGCTAACACTTGCAGCGTTACCGAGTAATCTTGCGAGCCATCAGGGTTAGTGGTGATAGTGAGCGCTTCGACACCTTCTGCATTGACGGAAGGTAAAAACAACACACTTGCTAAAATAACGAGCCACTTGATCATAGCGTTAATTCTTTTTATTAGAAGGTGATTGTGGGTTTAATAGTTTGCCAAATCGTTTTGCTAGTTCTGGCAATTCTTTTTCTTTTAAGGGTGTTTCAAGCTTATGTAAGTAATTAATACTGTGAGGTGTCACACCAATTAAGTGTTGAGCGTTATCAATTTCAATCACCATTAATCGCTCACGTGAGCCTAACGGTAAACTTCGGACAACTTTAAACTCATCACTGTTAGCGAGATTCGGATTAAGCTTTTTTACAAAAAAGGCCAATCCAATAATAACAACCAACACCAAAAGCAAAGACATCACCATAGACAGAAGATCTGCCGTCGGTGATGCCGTTGGAAACACAGTGCTCGACGCACTCGATAAAGCGATAAGTGCGTTCATCGTAACTTTTTAATACGCTCTACTTGGCTAATCACATCCGTTAAGCGAATACCAAACTTGTCGTTTACAACGACCACTTCACCATGCGCAATTAGCGTACCATTAACCAACACATCAAGCGGTTCACCTGCAACCCGATCAAGTTCAACCACAGAACCTTGGTTTAATTGCAATAAGTTACGAATATTGATTTTTGAACGACCGACCTCCATCGAAATAGTCACCGGAATGTCTAAGATGGTATCAAGCTTTCGTTTTTCGTCACTTGAGAGCTCATGCCTTTCATCTTTTAATTCATCAAGCTCTGCCACAGAAGCATCACTTGTGGCATTTTCGGCTTCCTCAGCTTCGGCTAAGGCCGCAGCCCATTCGTCCATTGTATCTTGATCATCACTCATTATATTTAACCTTATAAATCGACTACCAGTCTAAATCGACACCATCAGAAAGGTGTAGATCTTCTTCTAGTTCTGCTAATTCTGCATCTGAATCCAGTTTTTTGCCACCTTTTGTGAACACATGAAGCTCAGACTTAACTGATTCAGGGCGTTTAATTTTTTCGCTAATTTGTAGAGCAACATTATCTCTAGAGCGGCCCATTTTTGCTCTAAATGTCGGTAACTCTTCAACAAACACAGTGATATGCTCTGGCATTTCAACCGGAATAATATCACCCGCTTTAAGCTCCATAATCTGCTGTAGCGTTAAATCTATTTCGAGAAGCTGTGTTGATAAGTCAACCTCAACATCCATAATTTCGTCGCGCAGCGCTTTACTCCAGCGTAAATCAGTATCTTCTGTATCTGATTGCACACCGGCATCAAGTAATTCACGGATAGGTTCAAGCATTGAGTAAGGCAATGCGATGTGAAAATCACCACCACCGCCATCAAGTTCAATGTGAAATGAACTGATAACAACCACTTCTGTTGGGCTAACGATATTGGCCATGGCTGGGTTTACTTCTGAGTCTAAATACTCAAACGACACATCCATTACCGGCGCCCATGCTTCTTTATAATCTTCGAAGATAATTTTTAGCAGCATTTGCACGATACGGCGTTCTGTTGGGGTAAATTCGCGGCCTTCAATTTTGGCATGGTAACGACCATCACCCCCAAAGAAGTTATCAACCAAAATAAACACCAAGCGTGCTTCCATGGTGATAAGCCCTGTGCCTTTTAACGGACGAAAACGCACCATATTCAAGCTTGTAGGAACAAATAAGGTATGAATATATTCACCGAATTTGATCATTTGTACGCCGTTAATCGAGACTTCAGCGGTGCGGCGCATCATATTGAATAAGCTAATGCGCATGTGACGCGCAAAACGTTCATTCACGATTTCCAGCGTCGGCATTCGACCACGTACGATACGATCTTGTGAAGAAAAATCATATTGCAGTGTATTACTGTCTAAGTCATCACCTTCGTGAATATCTTCCTCATCGACTTCATCAACACCATGTAAGAGCGCATCAATTTCGTCTTGAGATAATAAATCGCTCACGCTGACCCCTTATTGCATCACAAAGCCGGTAAACAGTACCCGCTCGATCACTTTGCTGCCTTCCACATCATTTAAAGCAGATTGCACTTTTTCAAGTGCTGCAACACGAACAGACTCTTTACCTTCACTGGTACCTAGCTCATCCGCTGTCGTAGTTGACAGTACGCTTAATAAGGTACTTTCAATGAGTGGAATATGCTTTTTAGCCGTTTCTTCATTTACTTCGCCACGTACTAAAAGCTGCACTTTAATTTGCACAATACGGTCACGACTAGCGCCCGGTACATTGAAAACAAAAGGACGAGGCATAGCAACATACAAAGCAGAGCCAATTTCAGCAGAACTTGAAGGTGCCGCGGCTTCTGCTGCCGTTGTTTCGTCGGCAAGACTTTCTACTGGTTCTTCACCACCCATAAATAAAAAGTAGCCTGCTGCAGCAGCCACTATCACAACGACCGCAGCAATGATAATTATGAGCTTCTTTTTACCTTTACCTGTATCTTCTATTTCTAAATTTGCTTCTTCGGCCATTGTCACTTCCTTAAGCGTTACAACAATTAGGAAATATACTCATTGTAACTATTTTATTTCTTATAATAGCAGGACTTATGCATAGTAATCTATTGATGATGAAGATTGTTGTCGAGAAGTTTCTGCACTTTGTGCTGTTACCTCTTGTTGCTGCTCTTCATTGTGTTGATTACCAGCTAACTGGCCTTGACCAGGCTCTCCATCCTGCTGCTCAGGGCTACCCTGCTGAATACTACTTTCACCTAGCTCTATTCCCTGCTGAGCAAGCATTTCGCGTAGTCGCGGCATAGATTGTTCAAGCGCTTCTTTAGCTTGCTGGTTTTGTACTACAAAGTTTATTTGTGCCTGCTCTGCGTCACTGCGGATACGTATTTGCATACTGCCCATTTCAGGCGGATCAAGACGGATTTCAGCTTCTTTATTATTAATATTTAACAAAGCACTGACTCGTTCCTGAAGCATTTTCGCGGCATCACTTTTAATGATATTAATCGCTTGCATAACCCCAGGATCTACACTCACCGATTTGCTCTGTGCTTGCTGAGTTGTTTGCGTCTGCATAATATGCGCATCTAAAGCATTTTCATGATGATGCTGAGCAATATCATGTGCTGTTGGCTGAATCGACGTCGCCACAGGCGACGTTAACTGATTTAATAACTGAGTAACTCGCGGGGTACTAACCTCCTGCGACCGTTCAGCATTAAGCTTAATATCTCGCTCAGCTGATGACTCTTCAGAATTATTTACGTTACCTACCGCAGGGGCTAACTTTTCAGCTCGCGTAGGTGTTGTATTACTATTTTCTACCGCGCTTGCATTGGCTGAAGTAACCGGCGTAGTTAGATTTGTTTTCTCGTTAGTGTTAACAGCCTCTGAAAGCCAAGCCTTAGCTGCTGTTAGTTTTTCAAATTGGCTAGTACCAGCTGTGACTATTTGTAGTTGTGCATTAACCTTGTTCAACAGCGCTTGTTGCTCATCTTTTGTCAATGCAGCCAGTTGCTTTTCAACACCTACAGGCAATTTAAAGTCACTTGTTTTTTGCTCAGATAACTTAACACCTTGCTGTATTTGCGACTCATCAGCCGTTAATTGTGAGGCTTGATTTTGCGTGACTTGCAACGGCGTAGTTTTGTTCATCAATTCTGTAAGCAAGTTTTTAATAGTTTCAGCGTCTTTTGAGTCTAACTTGTGATCTGTCTTTAACTGATTAATTTGTTGTTCAAGCTGTTGTTGCTCCTCGTGGGTAAGTGATAAACCTTTTGCAAATTCACTAACAGCTTTACCATCACCGCTTTGCACCTTAGCAAACAAACTGATAATTGATTTATCTGTTACAGAATTTTCTACCCCTTGGTTAACTTTAGGTGAATCAAGGTTTTGCTCTGTAGAGGAAACAGTTTTGGCATTAGTGACTTCTGCAACCACTGAACTGGCGACACTAGCTTGGTTATTTTGAGCGGCGAGCTGTGCTGATGTTGGTTTTTGAGCATCAGCCTCTCCCGTAGCCTTTAACAGACTATTAAGGCTATTTTTTTCCGAGAGGTTTGCTTTTGTCTCTTTAGCTGATTCGGACTGTTGCGGCACTGTATTTGGCGTATCAGCTGCAGAAACAGTTAGTTTTTTATCAATTAATGGGCTATCACTATCAGACGTTTTTGCATCTTTCTGCGGTATTTCAGTACCAGCTTTTAACTGATTATCGACAGCTGTCGCAACTTTTGATTTATGTAATACGCTCGCAGCAGTATTGTTGATATCAGAATTGCCAGCAGACTTATCAGCATCAGACATAGAGTTCATTGGTGATGGAATTATTGGGGTAACAGAATCACCAGAGACTGGCTTTTTAGCAGTTACATCATCACCTAACTCATTATCTTCAATAAGTTTATTAACCCGTGTACTCATCGCTTGGGCTGCATTAATTTGCGAAAGTAATGAGTTTTCTTCATTTAGGCTTGAGTCTGTTTGTGACTCATCTTGCTCTTTTGTTACAGTCTCACTCGTATTCTTTTTGCTATCGCTTTCATCTGCTGTGGCTGATTCGTGGTCATAGTCTGTATCGACAGTCAGCTCTTCAGACTCTTGCTCACTTTTTTCAAGACGAGAATACTCGTTGTCATTTTTAGATTGAGAGGTTGTTTGGGCATTTGCCGCTTCACTTGCTTCTGTTAATGACGTTAAAAAGCGCAACCCTGAAGCTGTATCGTAAGACTCCGTCTCTTTGCTAGAAAAACCAGTACCTTGCTCAGTTTTAACCTGCAAATTGATATCACTGATCGCCATAATTCACCTAAAAAGAAAGAGGCAATTTGCCGCCGCAAGTGCCAAAATTAATGCTTCTGATTAAGTAAATGCAATTAACATGCCTAAAAAGGTAAGGATTTTAGAGAAGTGCGTTTTTAAGCTGACGTTGATAAAACTGATTTGAAGCAAATTCGTCCAACATTTTTTGCTCCGCTTTCGCCACTAGCATCGCTTGCTTTTCAGCTTGTTTCTCAATTAACTTTGCCACCGCTTTTGCTTTCACTTGCTGTTTTAACCACAAGGCTTTGCGCTGCGTAACAACTTGCTTAGCAGTATTAACAGTGCTTGCTTGCTGGCGAATCGCTTCTTCTATTTTGGCAATAAAGGCATGGTATTGGCTAAACCCAGCGCTAGACAAACCTGAGCGCCCTTTCAAATGTAACTGCTGAGAATACTCCATGCGAAAGTTATTCAGCCCTTGCAGTTTTTGTTGATTACTTTGTAAGTGCTGCTGCGCTTTTAAGTAATCCATGCGTAAAGACTCTTCTTTATCACTCTCAAGCTTTAACAATAAATCAAGTTTACTTTTAGCCATTAACCTTGTCCTAATAACTGCGCTAGACCTTGCAGACCATCATCATAACTAATAACGTCTTTCATGCCTTGCTGAAGGAATTGATTGACTCGCGGCATCATATTGATTGCTTGATCGAGCATAGGGTCGGTGCCTTTTTGATAGGCCCCTAACGTGATCATGTCTTTGTTCTGTTGATACATTGAATACACTTGCTTAAGCACTCGCGCTTGTTGCATATGCGCTTCAGAGACCACTTGCGGCATAACACGGGAAATTGATTTTTCGATATCAATAGCCGGGTAATGACCGCTGTCGGCTAAATCCCGAGATAAAACAATGTGACCATCTAAAATAGCGCGGGCAGAGTCAGCGATTGGGTCTTGCATATCATCGCCCTCACTGAGCACGGTGAAAAATGCCGTAATCGCACCTTGCCCTTCACCACCATTACCAGCACGCTCCACCAGCGCAGGCAGTTTAGCAAATACTGAAGGCGGGTAACCTTTGGTTGCAGGCGGCTCGCCAACCGCTAAAGCGATTTCACGTTGTGCCATGGCATAACGGGTAACAGAGTCCAGTAACAACAAAACATTAAGGCCTTGATCACGAAAATATTCAGCAATGGTTACTGCACTTTCGCAACCTTTTAAACGCATTAAAGGTGAAGCATCGGCCGGTGCAGCTACTACAACTGAACGTTTACGACCTTCAACACCTAAAATCTCTTCAATAAATTCTTTTACCTCGCGGCCGCGTTCACCCACCAAACCGACCACAATCACATCAGCCTCAGAGCCACGTGTCATCATCCCAAGTAGCACTGACTTACCAACACCAGAGCCTGCAAATAGCCCCATACGCTGACCTTGACCTACGGTAATAACAGAGTTGATAGCCCGTACACCTACATCCATAGGCTGGCTAATTGGACGTCTTGCAAGGGGGTTTATGGAATTTTGAGCAAATTTAAGATGGTGCTCAGCATTAATCGCCCCTAAACCATCGAGTGGACGACCAAGACCATCAACGACACGCCCAAGCAAACTCATACCCACAGGTAAACCAGTTTCATTCATCTGTGGGATCACTCGTGCCCCAGGCAGTACACCAGAAATATGGTCATTGGGCATTAAATACAAAGTTTGGTCGTTAAAGCCAACCACTTCTGCATCAACAAAGCCATTTATCGTCTCAATTTTACATTGACTGCCAACCGGCGCTCTGAGCCCTTTCGCTTCGAGTGTTAAACCAACAACACGCGTCAAAATACCAGCAACAGCTGGTTTTGGGGCTTTGATATGTTTTTCGTAGCGTTTTAAGCGATCGCTAAGGGTCATTGCGTGAGTACTCATAAAGAGCCTAATAAATGTTATATACCACTGCTATGCAAAAAGTTTTCCAACGTTTCTTTGACGCGGGTTTTAACTGTCATATCCAAAGATGACTGCGGGGTTTTGATTTCACAACCACCACGTTCTAAGGTTGGCTCTGCAACTAACTGCCAATGATTATCTGCAATAGTTTGTTCGCCATAGCTTTGTGTAATTAATGCTATGTCATCAGGATGTAAGTGAATACGTACTTTCGCTTGTTCTTCGCCTAATGCGTCAATGGCCTGCTTTAATGCATGCAAGATGACTTCTGGTGAGGTTTTAATTTCTTGGTAAACTAATACCTCAGTTAGCATGACCGCTAACTGCACCAACTGCTTCTCTGCACTTTCATCAACTTTTGCTAATGGTTGAGATAAGCTATCAAGCAAACTTCTCAGTGTGGTTAACTGCTCTTCTAAAATTGGCTTTATTTCTTCTTGACCTTGCTCTTTACCTAGTTCAACGCCTTCTTTAAAGCCTGCTTCTTTGCCTTCATGAGCCCCTTTTTCAAAGCCATCAATATAACCTTGCTCATGACCTTGCTTAAGCCCTTCTTCGTAAGCATCTTGGCGAATTTTTTCAAGCTCTGCCATGGTCAGAGCAGGAATTTCCGGCTCTTCGGGCTGTTCTTCTACCGCTTGTTTTTGACGCTCCTTGCGGTACATGTCAGCTAAAGGCGTACCATAGGCAGTTGAACGTCCAGCCAACTTTCTGGTGTCTTGTGCAACATCAGGAATTGGCCAGTTTTCAAGAAGTTCATCCACTGCTTCACTAGGGTGAATTGGCCGACCTTTATGTAAAGAAGGTTTAGACATGGTTTATAGGAACTCCTCACCACCGCCGCCGCCAAGCATTATTTCGCCTGAGTCAGCTAAACGACGTGCTGTCGACAAGATTTCTTTTTGTGCAGCTTCAACTTCACTAATACGCACAGGTCCCATCGCCTCAAGGTCATCTGCTAATAGCTCAGCAGCACGTTTCGACATGTTACTTAAAATCTTCTCTTTCAGTGCTTCATCTGTTCCTTTAATTGCTTTCATAAGTACATCTTGTTGTACTTCACGAAGAATTGCTTGAATGCCTCGGTCTTCAACATCCATTAAGTTTTCAAATACAAACATGAGATCTTGGATTTGTTGCGACATTTCTTCGTCATGCTCTCGGATCGAATCCATCAACTGACCTTCAATATTGGTATCTAGGTAGTTCATGATATCTGCCGCTGCTTTCAAGCCGCCCATTTTCGCAGCTTGCGCACCTGCTTGACCTGCGAACTGTTTCTCCATGATTTCGTTTAGCTCTTGGAGTGCTGCTGGTTGAACTTCTTCAAGGTTAGCGATACGCATGGTTAAATCTAAGCGCACTTTTTCAGGAAATTGCGACAAGATTTCAGCTGATTGCTCAGGCTCTAAATATGATAAAACAATAGTTTGGATCTGCGGGTGCTCATTACGAATAATATTCGCTACCTGCTTTGAGTCCATCCACTTCAGTGAATCAAGGCCTTTGGCGCCAGAGCCCATAACAATTTGGTCAATAAGGCTGGCAGCCTTATCTTCACCAAGTGCCGCTGTAAGCGCTTTTTTGATAAAGTCTTCAGATTGGAAACCTATGGTGCTGAAGCTTTGAATTTGCTCAATAAACAAGTTGTGAACAGCGCTAATTTTCGCTTGTGATAAATCATCCAGCGCCGCCATCGCCATACCTACTTTCTGTACTTGCTTAGGCTCTAAATGTTTTAGAATTTGCGCAGCATCTTCTTCCGATAAACTCAGCAATAAAATAGCTGCTTTATCGACACCGTCTAATTTATCAACATCAAACGCCGGTGGTAGTTGTTTTTGTTCTTGATCAGTCATCTTCAGTTAACCACGCTTTCACCACTTGAGAAGACAGTTCTGGTTCATTAGCAACCAATGCACGAACTGCTTTGAGTAAATCTTCATCGCCATGTAAATCTGGCAGCTGTAGTGTACCATCACTTGA
Source organism: Pseudoalteromonas thalassia (assembly GCF_049257215.1). Lineage (NCBI taxonomy): Bacteria > Pseudomonadati > Pseudomonadota > Gammaproteobacteria > Alteromonadales > Pseudoalteromonadaceae > Pseudoalteromonas > Pseudoalteromonas thalassia. The sequence continues at coordinate 191,461 of NZ_JBMMUE010000001.1, read as the reverse complement.
GAATCCTACAGCAGCAGAGTCAAAGTCTTTATTTAGCATATCTAGCGTGCTATCACCAATATCTACACCCGCACTTAACGCATCTTCATCATACTCTTCAAGTGTATCGTCTGGGTAGATTAAGCGTTTCAGCATTGGTTTAACAACAGCCAAGATAAGTACGATAATAACCAAGGCACCTAACGCTAAGCGAAGCATTTTCATGAACCAGTCTTGTTCCCACAGCGGCACTTCAATCGCCATTTCTGTGTTTTCACGAACAAACGGAACTGTGACTACTTCAAGTGCATCACCACGTTGCATATCAAAGCCTACACCACCTTGTAGTAAACGACGAATATTTGACAATGCTTCGACAGAACGAGGCACCATAGTCGTTTCACCGTTTTCACCAACTTCTGGTACGTAATCAACAGCGACTGATACGCTAATACGACGAATAACACCTGTTTGCTGACGCTTATGAGAAATCGTGGTATCTAACTCGTAGTTGCGTGTTGCTTCTTTGTGAGAACGGCTAGGGTTAGTCGCTGAGCCTGCACTGCCTTGACCTGCAATTTCAGGAATATTCGAGTTTGCAGGTGGCTGATTTGTAAGCGCACCAGGAATACCTACAGCAAGACCGCCGATGTTATTTTCTTCGAAAGTCGTTTCGCTTCGCACTGCTGGTAAATCAGGGTTATAGCGTTTTTGAGTTTCTTCTACTGCACTAAAGTCCATATTTAAATCAACTTGCGCAGTGTAGTTACCTAAACCAACCACTGGAATGAGAATGCTGTCGATTTTATTTAAGTACTCTTCTTCACGCTTGCGCTCTATTTCATACTCTTTACGAGAACGTGCAGCGAGTGAGTTTTGTGAGCCTGAGTTTAGTAAGCGACCATTTTGATCGGTAACAGTAACACGCTCTGGCGATAAACCTTGTACCGCTGAGGCAACAATATCAACCACTGAGTCAACTTCTTCACCATCAAGCGTACGGCCGCGTTTAAGTGTTAAAACCACTGTAGCTGAAGGTTGTTTTTCGCGACGAGCAAATACGTTTTCTTTTGGAATAGCTAAAAGTACTTTGGCGCGAGTAACATTTTTTAGCTCTTCGATAGTGCGAGCAAGTTGTTGCTCACGACCATGTTTTAAACGTTCACGTTCTAGGCGTTGGCTTACACCAAAGCCCATATCTTGCATGATGATGTCAGTGCCTGAGCTTGGCGCTTGCTCAAGGCCTTCACGAGCCATCAATAGCTTAATGTTTTGGTATTCACCTTCTTCAACAGAGATGACATTACCATCGAGTTCGTAATCAATCTTTTGCGCGTCTAAAAAGTCTAGCGTTTGAATAAGCTCTTCCGTTGGCATTTTACCAAGCGGACGCATATCTGGCTGACGTGCCCAAATGATAATAAAAATTGCGATAGCCAAACAAATTGCCAAAGCAATCACTAAAGTAACCTGGCGTAAAACATCTACACCGTTTAAGGCACTTAAGTAGCCTGACTTTTGCTCTTGTTGATCATCAGTATCGGTAGAATCGATACCGCCGCCTGCTAGGGCTAGATCAGTTGATTGATTAGATTGCGCCACGATAATTCTCCACTACCTAGTTACACAGGCATGTTCATGATTTCTTTATATGCTTCAACAAGTTTATTACGAACCTGTACCGTTGCTTCGAATGCAACTGATGATTTTTGTGAAGCAATCATCACATCTGCAAGCGATACACTGCGATCACCCATTTCAAGAGCCGTCACTTTTTGCTTGGCTTCTTGTTGCAAGCCATTCACTGTATCTAATGCATTGGTAAGTAGATCACCAAATTGTGCCGTTGATGTAGGCTGTGTCTGAGTTGGTAAATTTGTAATTGAGTTACTACGGCTAGCTTCAAGGGCCATAGATTGCATTTCTTGAAATAATGCGCTGTTTTGAACTTTCATAATACTCTCTGACAATACAGTTTACTTATAAACTGATAAAGCACAAACCGTGCCACAAAATAAAACCAACATTTTCAATGGCTTACACCGTTTATTTTGCTTGTCAGAGTTTTGACAGCAAACAAGCCCACATGCTGTGAGCTTGTTTGACACTGTTTTGGAAGGGGGATTAGGCTGGCAGTGCAATCCCAAGATCGCGCATCTGCGCTAGCTTATATCGCAAGGTGCGGGGGCTAATACCTAAGGTCTCAGCCACCTCTTTTCGCTTACCATTACAGCGTGCGAGGGTTTCTAAAATAATACGATGCTCTTTGTCTTTAAGCTCGTCTTTGTAATTACCTTGCTCACTCACCTGTGGCACTGTATCTAAATTAACTTCAACGGGTTGCTCTTGATACACTGGTGCATTGTGCGGTGGCGTAGCAACTGACTTTATCTCTACCGTTAGTAACTCTTCAATGAAGACATCATCTTCATGAATGCTGTTACCATCACATAATATCAGCGCACGTTGAATAACATTATCAAGCTCTCGCACATTACCCGGCCAAGCATGTGTTAGCAGCTTTTGCTTAGCTGACTCGGTCAACATAGCAATGGGTTCTTTACTTTTCAGACAATGGCGCTCAATTAAATGCTCTGCCAATACAACAATGTCGCCCGGGCGTTCTGCTAATGGTTTCCACATCAGCGGGAACACATTTAAGCGATAATATAAATCTTCTCTAAATAGATTTTCACTAACCGCTTCTTTTAAATCACGGTTACTCGTAGCTAAGACACGAACATCAAGCTCAATCGTTTTACGGCCGCCTAAGCGCTCTACTTCACGCTCTTGTAGTACACGCAGTAATTTTGCTTGCAGACCTAAATCCATCTCGGTGATCTCATCAAGTAAGATGGTACCGCCTTGTGCTTGTTCAAATTTACCAGGGCAGGCCTGGATGGCACCGGTAAACGCGCCTTTTTCGTAACCAAATAAGGTTGCTTCAAGCATATTTTCAGGAATAGCGGCACAGTTAATGGCAACAAAGGGAGCATCTGCACGATTCGATTTATCATGAATATAGCGGGCTAACACTTCTTTACCTGAGCCACTTGGGCCAAGTACCATAACACTGGCATCTGAACGCGCTACTTTGCTCGCAAGTTCGAGTAACTTAATACTCGATGGATCAGCAACAATTGGCCCGTCTGTTTCTTTTTCCTTTTCGGGTAAATAACGACTGACCATATTAAGCAATACTTCTGGGGCAAATGGTTTTGCCATGTAATCAATCGCACCTAAGCGCATTGCCTCTACAGCATCATCAATAGTGGCATAGGCTGTCATCATAAGTACAGGTAGTTCAGGGTAGTTGAGCTTAATACTGCGTAATAGGTCAAGACCGCTCATCGCGCCCATTTGTACATCGCTGACCACTAATGAATACGTGCCTTGTTTTAACAGCACCATTGCTTGCTCAGCACTATCTGCTGCGATGCAATCAATTCCTGACATTTCGAGTGTATCAATCAAAGCTTCTCGTAAGCCTGCGTCGTCTTCAACGACTAAAATTGCGTTCGTATTCATTTTGCCTCCGCTGACGTAAATTCTGCACTTATTGGCAGGATCAAGCTAAAACATGCCCCCCCATGGGCATTATTAGTCACTTCAACCCGTCCTTGGTGCGCATTAGCGACTGAACTCACAACAGCAAGTCCAAGGCCTGTGCCTTGGCTTTTTGTAGTAAAGAAAGGTTCAAATAATTTCTCGGCCTGACTCATATCTACGCCTGGACCGTTGTCACTTACACTGATGCGAACACTGTTATCATTTGCGGTGTCGCGCTCAGCACTAAGCGATACTTCTGCATGTTTGCCAATTATTTGAATACTGTTATGAATTAAGTTTTGAATCGCACTGGCAAGTGCGGTTTTATTACCCACAATCTCAATGTCTGGTTCTGGCAAGTTAACAGCTAAGGTACTTTGGTTTTGTGCAACCATTGCATCCGCCCCCGCTTTTACTTCATTGAGTAACTGTTGCATCGAGACACTTTCAACAACTTGCTGTTCGCCACTTTTTGCAAATAACAGCATGTCATTTACTTGGGTTTCTAAATCTTTTAAACGTGACATTAATTTAGTATGAAAATTACCACGCGAGCTTTCTGGTAAACGCTTTGAACCCAAGTTTGCGGCATAAAGCATGGCGGCTGACAACGGCGTTCTGACCTGATGAGCAAGCGAAGCAACCATTTTACCAAGCGCACTTAAGCGCTGCATATGTGCTACTCGCTTTTGTAAACGCCTAGTTTCCGTTAAATCTGTCATTAAAATTAACTGCCCTGGCTCAGGTGCAAGCGCAGTAATATCAAGCTTTATTAAACGCCCATCTTTGAGTGATACCTCATGACCATCATCTTGCTTTGGTCGAAATGAGCGCTGAATAACGCTAAACCATTTTTCACCTTCAAGCGGTTCACCCAGCATATCAATAGCAATTTGATTTGCTTTTGCAATCATGCCTCGACCATCTAAAACCACAACGCCCGCAGGCATAGTATGCACTAAATGACTTAGCCAACTAGCTTGCTGGCGAAGCTCACTCAACTCGCCAACATACTCTTCTTGCTGTAAGCATGGGTTATATTGATTAGCTGTGATAAATTGTGGTTTTAATACATGTGCCAAGGCCATAATCGATACTCAAAAAATCGTGTCTACACAGCTAAATGCACAATTCATACCATAATTATTTTTGTTTTATTTCAATAAATTAAAGTCAAAATAAACACCGACAAAAAAATGACATTTGCGAGGGAACAATGCAAAAAGAACACCACTGTCGCTGCCCGTGGCTCGACACCAGCAAAGAAGATTATGTGGCCTACCACGACCAAGAATGGGGGGTGCCATTATATGATGATCACCGTTTGTTTGAGTTTATAACCTTAGAGTCAGCACAAGCCGGGCTTAGTTGGTATACCATACTTAAAAAGCGTGATGGCTATCGCAGCGCCTTTAAAAACTTTGTTGTTGAAGAGGTTGCCAAAATGACTGAGGACGACGTCGAGCGGTTAATGCAGTTTGATGGCATTATTCGTAATCGAGCCAAGATCGCCGCGACTATCAATAACGCGCAGCGTTTTATTGAAATTCAAAAAGAGTTTGGTAGTTTCTCAAACTACCAATGGCAGTTTGTAGGTGGTAAGCCTTTGGTAAACAACCTAGATAAACTAGAGGATTACCCGGCTATTACTGAAGCCTCCACAGCATTTGCCAAAGATTTAAAAAAGCGTGGTTTTAAGTTTTTAGGCCCAACGACTGTGTATGCGCACATGCAGGCCTGCGGTATGGTGAATGATCACAGTAATGATTGTTTTAGAAAAGCCGAAATCGTGAGTGAATATTAGCCGCAAATCTGCAGAAACATGCTTTATGTAGAGAGCATTAAACCTACCGCGAGTTAATCTCGCGATAGGTTATACTTTTTCATCTTCTCAACGAGAGTTGTACGGCGTACACCTAAGATTTCAGCCGCACGCGCTACGACATAATCATAGCGCTCTAATGCTTGGCTAATTAAGCTGATTTCAAGCTCAGCAAGGTACTCTTTCAGCTCAATGCCTTCATCGGGTAATAAACCAGAGTCAACCGTTGTTGCTGGCGTATCAAGCTCTTCGTCTTCGTAATCACTAAAGCCTGTGCTAAAAATATCGTTGAAAGCATCTCGTTCCATCAGCTCTTCAGGGTACTCAGGCTCATAGGCTTCGACCTCAATGTAACGATATTTAGCTGGTAGGTCTGGCACATCAACCACTTTATCAGGGAACATAATGACCATGCGCTCTACTAAGTTGGCTAGCTCACGGATATTTCCCGGCCATGCATGCTCTTTTAAGCTTTGAATTGCCCGTTCGGTGAATTTTGCTGTTGTGCCACTTTGCTCATTCACACGGCGCATTAACTCTTTTAAAAGTAGAGGAATGTCGTCAGCACGCTCACTTAGCGAAGGGTTTTCAATTGGAAACACGTTTAAGCGATAAAAAAGGTCTTCGCGGAAGTCGCCCTTTTCAATCATTTCTTCAAGATTACGATGAGTTGCAGCAATAATTCGTACATCAGCTTGAATAGGCTTTGTCCCACCTACTCGTTCATAACTGCGCTCTTGTAATACTCGTAAAAGCTTAACCTGCATTTGCAGTGGCATGTCACCAATTTCATCTAAAAACAGTGTACCGCCTTGTGCTAATTCAAAACGCCCTTTTCGCGCTGAAATTGCCCCAGTAAACGCCCCTTTTTCGTGACCAAATAACTCACTTTCAAGTAATTCACCAGGAATAGCACCGCAGTTTACTGGCACAAATGGCCCGCTATTTCGTTTAGATAGTAAATGAACGTTGCGTGCAACAACTTCTTTACCTGTGCCTGACTCACCTAAGATCAGCACATTGGCATCGGTTTTTGCTACTTGCTCAATTAAAAAGCGCACATCTTTAACAGCTTCGGTTTCACCTACTAAACCATCAAATGATTTGTTAGATTTAGCTTGTTTATGGTCACCCGGTAGCATGCGCTGATATTGCTGACAATCATGCAATAGCTGAGTAGTTACATCATGGTTAAATGGCTCACAAATTAAACCTACTACATTTGCAATGCTTAGTAACGGTTTGAGTGTTTCACCAATTAATAAAAACGGAATGGCAGGAAACTGTTTGATCACAGCCTCGTGATTTAGCTGCTGTAAAGCACCAAGAATGACCATACATTCTTGCTGTTGATGTTTTTCACAAAAAGACTGTAATGTAGTCTCATCAACTAATTGTGCAGTTTCACCAATGAAGGTAAGTGCTGCATGTAAACCTATCGCACGATTATTATTATTGTCTAAAATTAAGATCATTATTGGCGAACCACAGTTACCACGGGGTTTGTTAATGTTAAATTGTAAGCGAGTTTAGGAGGGATGCAAGCGCTAAGCGGCAATTTATTGACATCAACGCCAAAAAATAGTCACTTAACGCCTAAAAACAAGACTAAAGTATTAAAGCAAACCTAGGATAGATTCTGCTGAACGATTCGCTTGACCACGTAAAGCGATTGAAGCTTGCGACAAAATATCGTTAGCTACTTGATCAGACACTGCTTTTGCGTAATCAGTATCTTCAATGCGGCTTCGACTCGCAGCAATGTTCTCTCGCTGGTTACCTAAACCTTTTATCGTACTCGCCAAGGTGTTTTGAAAAGCACCAAGTTCAGCACGCTGATTATTAATCTCTTCAGCAGCTTGATCGCTGATATCAATGGCCGCTTGCGCACCTGCTTGGGTAGATATATCAATACCCGCAATCACAGAAGCAATACTGCCATCAGATGGCGTTACTGATTGCGTCGTGTTGGCATCAGGACCAACCTGAAACGACACTTGCTCACCATCAAATAAAGGTTTGCCAGCAAATGTCGCATTTTCAAATGTTTCTGAAATTTGCGTTTGCAATTGTGACACTTCTTCTTGAAGTGCTGCTCTGTCAGTATCTGTGAGCGCACCGTTACCCGCTTGGATAGACAGCTCTCTAATGCGTGATACTGCATCATTTACACCTGATAGGTTTGATTCAGTAACTTGTGAATAAGAAATACCATCGTAGGCATTGTTGATAGCTTGGCTATAACCATCTTGCTGCGATGTTAATCTATCAATAATTTGCAGTGCAGCGGCATCATCTGCTGCTGAGTTTACTTTTTTACCTGACGCTAATTGCTCAGCAAGCTTATTACCTGTTTGCTGAGTCTGATTTAAAAACCCGGTATTGGGTGATTGAATTTTCATGGCGGCCTCCGACAAACCGATTGCTTAAATTATAGCTTAATTTGCCAAAATTTGTACTTTGTACCATGGTTTAGATAAATTAACTTGGCATCTGACTTGCTAGTGTATTAGTTAATAGTTAAATTACTGAGAATTGTGTCAAAATTCTCACTTTGCGTATCAAACGCCAATGATAAATAACTCGGGTAACACTATGTTCGACAATAAAACAATTTTAATTACCGGTGGTACCGGTTCATTCGGTAAAAAATACGTCAAAACGTTATTAGAACGCTTTAAACCTAAAAAAATCATTATTTTCTCTCGGGACGAACTAAAACAGTTTGAAATGCAGCAAGAGTTTGACCAACCGTGTATGCGTTATTTCATTGGTGATGTACGCGATAAAGAAAGACTTCGCCGTGCCATGCGCGGCGTGAACTATGTGATTCACGCAGCAGCATTAAAACAAGTTCCTGCCGCTGAATACAACCCAATGGAATGTATCAAAACTAATATTAATGGTGCTGAAAACGTCATTGATGCAGCCCTTGATAATAACGTAGAAAAAGTCATTGCACTGTCGACTGATAAAGCAGCGAACCCAATCAACTTATATGGCGCAACGAAGCTTGCATCAGACAAACTATTTGTTGCCGCTAACAATATTGCTGGCGGCCATAAAACAACCTTTTCAGTAGTAAGATACGGTAACGTAGTGTGCTCGCGTGGCTCTGTAGTGCCTATTTTCCAAAAGTTTATCGACCAAGGCCGTGACCATATTCCGATTACTCATGAAGAAATGACCCGCTTTTGGATAAGCCTGCAACAAGGTGTTGATTTTGTTCTAACTAATTTTGAGCGTATGCTGGGTGGTGAGATTTTCGTGCCGAAGATCCCTTCAATTCGTATTACTGATCTTGCCAAAGCCATGGCTCCTGATTTACCAGTTAAAATTATCGGCATTCGTCCTGGTGAAAAGTTACATGAAGTTATGTGTCCTGCCGATTTATGTTTTGAAACTTACGAATATAACGACCACTTTGTCATCGCCCCGGGTATAACATTTAGTAGTCGTAGTAATGATTTTACGGTGAACGCACTTGGTGAAAAAGGTGAGCAAGTTGCCCAAGGCTTCGAGTATAACTCTTTAGATAACCCAGATTATATGAGCATTGAACAGATTAAAAACTTCAATGTTCAAGCGTTACTGTAATACCTATTATGACAAATAAGCTAATTCCCTACGGTAAGCAAAGTATTTCTCAAGATGACATCAACGCTGTAATTGATGTATTAAAGTCTGACTGGTTAACGCAAGGACCTGCTGTTCCGGCATTTGAAAGTGCCATTGCAGAATATTGTGGTGCTCACTATGCCTGTGCCACTAACAGTGCGACTTCAGCGTTACATATTGCTTGCCTTGCTTTAGGCGTAGGTAAAGGTGACATCGTATGGACATCACCAATCTCATTCGTCGCATCAAGTAACTGCGCACTGTATTGTGGCGCAAGTGTCGACTTTGTTGATATCGACCTTGAGACAGGCAATATGTCTGTTGTTGCCCTTAAAGAAAAACTAGCGATAGCCAAACAAAACCAGCAACTCCCTAAAGTTGTGATCCCAGTTCATTTAGCAGGCCAGTCATGCGATATGGCAGCAATCAATGAACTTGCCAAAGAGTATGGTTTTAAGGTTATTGAAGATGCCTCGCATGCTATTGGCGCGAAGTACAAAGATAAGCCTGTTGGCAGCTGTGTTTATTCAGATATTACTGTGTTTAGCTTTCATCCAGTCAAGATAATTACATCTGCTGAAGGGGGTATGGCGGTTACCAACTGCGCTGAGCTCAACAAAAAAATGAGCCGCTTGCGAAGTCATGGTATTACTAATATTCCTGAAGAAATGACCGAGCCAAGTCACGGCCCTTGGTATTATCAACAGTTAGAGCTTGGTTTTAATTATAGAATGACTGATATGCAAGCCGCTTTAGGACTGAGTCAGTTAAAGCAGCTAGACAACTTTGTATCAGTGCGAAACGACATTGCAACAAAATATAACCATGCATTTGCAAACTCAACGCTAGCTCATTTAACACAATCGAATGAGTGTTACTCTAGCTACCATTTATATATTGTTCATTTAACACAGTGTGATGTAGAAAAACACAAGTCAGTCATTACAGGCATGCGCGAGCAAGGAATTATTGCTCACTTGCATTATATACCTATCCATTTACAGCCTTATTATCAAGCTTTAGGCTTTTCGGACGGTGATTTTCCAAATGCAGAAAGCTACTACAAACAGGCTGTTACTATTCCTCTGCACCCAACCATGACAGCAGATGAGCAGCAATTCGTTATCAATACATTGATTGGTTTAGTATGAAGCTTGCTCTAGGTACAGTGCAATTTGGCTTGAATTACGGTGTCAGTAATAAGCTTGGTCAACCAAGCATTGCCAAGGCTCATGCCATTTTAGATATTGCAAAAGACGCCGGCATTACAACAATAGATACCGCTCTTGGTTACGGCGAGAGCCACCAAGTGTTGGCATCCTATCCTTCGATTAATGACAGCTTTAACATAGTTACTAAGTTACCTCCTCTACAAGAAGAGCAGTTCTCTAATAAGGATGTAGATAATTACATTGCATTAATTGAGCAATGTTTTTCAGATTTTAAAACTCAAAAACTAAACGCAATCCTATTTCACCAAGCAAGCGACATTGAGAAACAAGGTGTAGCGCCCGTTTTAGCATATTTAAAACAACGGCAATTAGAAAATCAATTAGCGAGTAAAGGGGTTTCTTTGTATTCAGGTGCAGAGGTGGATAGCTTTACACAGTTGAGTGAAATTAACCTTGTGCAAATACCTTATAATGCATTTGATACCTACTTTAAAGACACTGGCGCTCTTTCATTACTAAATAAAAACAAGACTCAAGTGCACGCTAGATCTTGTTTTTTACAAGGCTTGTTATTAATGCCCATCAATGAGTTAGCTAGTTACTTTAAACCTTGGAAGCAAGATTTAGAATCATTTCATCAGTTAGCGCAGCATCTTGGTGTGTCGACACTCACACTCAGCCTTGCATATGCTTTAAAAGAAGATGAAATAGCTAAAGTTGTTGTTGGTGTGAACTCAGAGTCTGAGTTAGAGCAAATTTTAGAGGCCTATCAGAGCAGCATCAAAATATCTCAAGACGTGCTTAAGGAAATGACTGTTTATGACCCAAAACTCACCAATCCAGCAAATTGGCAACTATAAAAAGTTTAGAAAAATGATTGATTGCCGATAAATGGCTATGATCAAAAAAGGCAGATACATATATGAATGACAACAAAAAACAATTAAAACTTGCCTTTATAGGCGGTGGCAATAACTCAGCTGTAGGCTATGTTCACTTCGCCGCAAGTCAACTCGATAATAAATTTGCAGTTGTTGCAGGCGCTTTTTCAAGAAACCCCGATGAAAATAGTGCAACAGCACAGAGGTGGGGAATTTCAGAGAAGCATTTGTACAACAATTGGGAAGAGCTTGTCGAGCAAGAGAAAAACCATGTTGATGCATTTGTTATACTGACACCAACGCCTCACCATATTGAAGTAATAACCAAACTTCTGAAAGCGAATATACCTATTATTTGCGAAAAAGCCCTTGTTACTGGCCCTGCTGAAGTCGCTGAAATTGAAGCCTGCTACGATAAAAACAAACACTTTCTAGCCGTTACATACAACTACAGTGGCTATGCGATGGTCAGAGAGTTAAAACACCTAGTAAAGCAAGGTGTGCTTGGCACTATTCAAAAAATTCACCTTGAAATGCCACAAGAGGGGTTCAGAAGGCCGCCAGATATTGCAGGTAAACCTTCAATGCCACAAGCATGGCGTTTAAAAGATTTTGAAGTGCCAACCATTTGCTTGGATTTAGGGGTGCATTTACATCACTTATCAACATACTTACTTGAAATGGAGCCAACAGAAACAATCGCACAATTTACTAACCATTCTCAATATCCTAATTTAATTGATGATGTAAATATGTTGCTGAACTACCCAAGAAACATAAAGGGCAGTATGTGGATGTCAAAAACGGCGATTGGCCACCGCAATGGGCTTCAAATTAGAATATATGGCGACAAAGGGAGCGCTCGTTGGTTCCAGCTAAACCCTGACGAATTAGAATTAAACTACAATGACGGCCGCAGAGAAATCTTAGATAGAGCTGGGCAATGTGAGTACGCTAATCAATTTAGATATAATCGAATGAAACCTGGGCACCCTACAGGATTCGTTGAAGCCTTTTCAAATCTTTATAGCGACATTCATATGGAATTATCATTATTTAAAGCTGGAGAAAGGAAAAATAAAGACTATGTATTTGGGTTAGAACAAGCAAGCCATGGGCTTAACTTGTTCTTAGCTGCAAAACTCTCTGTTGAATCTGGGTCTTGGGAAAAGATCGAAGTATAGTTTCTTAAAATTTTTAAATTAATACTTTTTTAAAATTATAGTTTTGTTTAATAAGACTATCTTTTGTAGCTGGGTTATACCCACACATATCCCAGCTATACCATTCAGAGTCTTTTGACGAACAAAGCAAATTGATTTCTTGATTTAACTCTAGCTCTTGCCGATGTTCGGCAATCCAAGCCACCATTGCGGTCTCATGGCTTACAACTAAGGTACAAAAAGGGGAGCCTTTTAATTCTTTTAGCTTTAAATCATACAACTCTCTACTCTGATGAAAATCAGATGCATTAATTACATTTACACACTTAAAAGAGCCTCTTTTGAAAGCAACCTTTGCATGTGAAAAGTAAGTCCCACAATTTATCTTAATACTATATATTTCATCGTCTTGAATGAGTCTTTGCTCAATTACCAACCCCCAATCACGTTCTATATATCTAGGAAACTTGCTGTTAATATTGATATGTTTTTTTAGATTAAAGCCAGTGATCTTGCCTTCGAAGCTTTGACTATAAGGAAGAATTGAATTTGTATCGATTGGCAAATTATGACCAAGAGAATCAGTTATTGAAGCACTGGAGCAATACCAAGCTTCAGGAATAATGTGATCTAATGCATTAAATCCAGTGTTGAATACAAGCAACTCAAAATCAAATTTATCTGAAATCGATGTGACTAATTCATTTATAAAATACGTTATTGCTCCAGATTTGGCAAAATCATTATGGGGGATATTACAACGCTTAAGTTCTAACAATTTAACATCACAATCTTCCCCTTCAGCCAAGGCCCACTTGTTTTCCTGAAGCTTTTTCAGCACAAAAATAAAATAATCATCATAACTAGCTTTATATAATCTCCCCCTACCCAGTGTAGTGTAACTCCAAATCCCAACACTCTCGGCTTCTAAACCAACTGAGTGTGCATTTGCGGTTGCTTCAGCACTAAGAAGTGGAACAGAATAAAGCCATTGTTTTATTTTTTTTGAGCCTGAGTAAAGCCCAGAAAAAAGTTTGTCATACCTAAACGGTACATTAGCCAAATAATCGGCATAGTGAATAAAAGCAGTCCAGTTTGGCCCTAGACCTAAATTCAAACAAATAACATTATTTCCTAACAATCTTTCAAAAAGACAGTCGTGGCCATAAGACGTAGGGGTTAAGTTTTCTATTAATGCCGAAGCAGGCCCTTTAATTGCAACAGACATAAAGGGATCACAACTTCTTACTACTCCGTCCTGCTGTCGAAAAAACTCAGGGAAAGGGCCTATTTCAGCTCCTGTTTTTACCTCATCATACACTGCTGGTGCAGTTACGGTGTGTTTACCAAATGTATATGAATATGTTGGAACAATAATACTACCACTTGTCCCTACACACTCGCATAGGCTTAAATAAAAAGCCTCATTAATATCATCCAAGTTCTTTGCAGTTTTTAAAAAACCAAACATTCCAAGTGACGTCGTTACAAATACAGTATCGCCTTTTTTGATGCCGCAATTTTGAAGACTTTCAAGTATGTCTTTTTTTGTATAGCTATTCTTCATCTTGTTGTTTTTTGCTATCAATAATTAATGCTAAACCACCTAATGTTCGGAACTCCTCTGACTGAGTGTCATCAGGAGTTAGCTCAATATCAAACTCTTCTTCAATTTCCATAATAAATTGCATCAGATTGAAAGAATCGATAATACCTGCGTCCAAAAAACGAAAAGTATGATATTCAGGCTGTTTTGAGTCAGGTAGTTCTGCTCTTTCAAGCAATAAATCAACTAATACTGTTAAAGTGTTTTTCATTATTTTGGCACCGCATAAAAAATAGTTTCAAGTCCCCAATGCCCTTCTTGGCGTAAATAAAAGTCATAAGAATTAGGAGCTATTTCGTTTATAAATAAAGGAATACGCCAAACATCTTCAGGAGTATGATAGACAGATAATGATAAGGTCGGTAATTTATTCTTAATAAAGTCGGCCATTTCTACTAAAGCTGCATAATCAGCACCTTCGATATCCATCTTAATAATATTAAAATCTTCCTCATGAAGTAACTTAGCAAGGTCTAACTTAGGTACTGTTATATCTCCTGTTTGAGCTGTGCCCTTGCTTATTACTTCTACACAAGTTGCTGAGCTATTACCACGTAGAACTAAATCAAATTCATCAGGCAAACCTACGGCCCCTTGGTAAACCTCCACACCTGTATGAGGTAGGTTTATACCTCTATTATTCAGATCTGATATATTCTTAGGGCTCACTTCAATAGCTAGGTATTTATAAATTTTTTCTGGCCACCTCTTTGAGTATTCATACAATGTATCCCCATCAAATGCACCAATATCAAGTATTTTTAACTTTGGGCAAGAGTAGAGCTTGTTAATATCAGATGGGAAGTACATTTCGTAAGCTTCAGGTTCTGGATAATAACTTCTACATGGTTTTTTTCTAAAATTAATTATTTGGGATAGCGTTTTCTTTGAAATATCATCAGATAGTAAACTTTCCAGTTGTGAAACTTTACTATCATCAACCTGTTTAGTTCTAGGCTCTTGCATCCACAAAAAACCACATTCAGTCAGTTCCACAAGGCCTTGGGGAAATAAATCAAAAACATCATGCGTATCCACCGCCTCAACAAACCCCCTGCGCTTCAGAGAGCCTTTTATATCACCGTACCCTAAAATGCTAATTAAAATAGGCAGTTCATAATCCAAATCATTGGAACCTAAACTTTTAATAGGTATACCCATATAAGAGTTCAATTTAGGGGCTGCATCAATAATAGCTTTTGGAGACACGCCTGTTGATAAAAAATAACGACTTAAGGCCTGACCAAAAAGACCCGCACCATAAAGATAAAATGACCCGTTCTGTATATTCATTTAAAACCTAGAGTTTAATAGATTTAGCTTTCTCAGCAAATTTCGAGCCAAATATACTTTGACACTGATTTCTCTGTATTTTACCCAAAGCTGTTTTAGGAAGTTCTTCGACTTGAACAAAGAATACCGGCACTTGATGCGCAGCTAAGTGATTCGAACACCACTTTCTCATTTCTTTAATCGCCACCTTAGTTTTAGCAACAAAGGCTACTGCTGTAATCTCACCAAAATGTGAAGACGGTATAGGAAATGCCGCTGACTCTACAACATCGTTAAAAGTACCTACAACGGACTCTATATCCTCAGGATAAATATTGATCCCACCTGAAATAATGATGTCTTTTTTTCTTCCCTTAAAATATAAATAGCCATCATCATCCATATAACCTAAATCACCAGTATAGAAAAAACCATCTTTTATAGCTTCATTTGTTAACTCTGGCTTTTCAAAATACCCCAGAAATGAAGTGGACGACTTTACTGTGATCTCTCCGATTTCATTCTTTTTAACCGGATTAGACTCACCATCACGAATAATAACATCAGCTTGTGGGACTACTTTCCCCACACTTGCAACTTTATGTATTTCATTACTAGCATCAAAATCCGTAACAGTCCCAACCTCAGAAGCCCCATAACACTCATGGATAGGACAAGACAGCAACTTAATTAATTTACCCTTAATATCTTCTTCTATTGATGCTGAACTAGAGACAATCCTTTTTAAAGAATTAAGTTGCAGTTTTTCCTTTTCAAGTAATGAGAGTACATTGACTAATTGCGAAGAGACTGCAATTGTAAAAGTTACGTTGTGAAGTTTAATCTCATTTATCCAAGCCTTAGGGCTAAACTGCTTTAATAGTAAGCATGTTCCACCTAAAAGTAATGGTAGCAAGGTTAATCGCTGAGCAAGAGAGTGATATTGAGGAGTACCACATAAGATAATATCTTGGCTGTCCAAGCCATATATCTCTTTCGCTCCAAATGCCCTATCTATTTTAGTTTGCTGTGAAAAGCATATTGGTTTTGGCTCACCCGTTGAGCCTGAAGTCATTGTGAGTATATATAAATCATCTGCTGAGTTAGTAGCTAGATAATCTCTCAATGGTGTATCCTGTAAGCATCTTAAATCTATTTGTTTTATTGGTTGAGATAAAACTAAATCCTTTTCGTGAATAACAAACTCAGCTTTAGTCACAATAGCTGCTTTTGATATTTGAGTCTGTTTATATTCGGGGTTTAATGGAATGAGTACTGCTCCGATATCAGCTATAGCTAACATAAGAGCTGTCATTTCAACACTATTTGATAGTAAGGTAATAACTTTACTCTGTTTTTTAACACCTAAATAACTTAACTTTTTTGCAAAATCATCTACAAGCTCTAAAAGTTGATCGTAAGTATAAGCCGATTGTTCATAAATCAGCGCTACCTTATCTGGCTCGGCAACTTTACGTATGCGTGATACCAAACTTAGATTATCCACCAAAAGACTCCTTCACTAACTGTCTTAAGACTTTACCTAAACTACTTTTTGCCAAGGATTCAACTCTTTCTATAACTCTAGGCTGTTGATAATCGGTCAATTGCTGTAAACACAGTTTCTTTAATTCTGTTTCATTTACTGACGACGAGAGCGTCGTATAAACAACTTTTATTACCTCACCAAACTGAGAGTCTGGAATTGAAAAAGCCACACAATCTTCGATGTCTGGATGCATTTTTATCACTGCTTCAATATCTTGAGGGTATACATTGATCCCCCCGCTTGAGATCAACTCTTTTTTACGGCCGACATAATATAAATAGCCTTGCTCATCAAGGTAACCTAAATCACCGGTTTTGAAAAAATCACCAAGATAATAAGCTTCTCGAGTTTTTTCCGGTAATTTATGATACCCGCTAAACCCGGTTGTTGTTTTACAACAAATTTCTCCAATTTCAGTTGCTGCTAATTCTTGGCCATGCTCATCGGTAATTTTCACAGTAACAAATGGTAAAGCATTGCCTACACTGCCGCTCAATTCAGGATGTTCTGATACCGCGAAATCAGTCACAACACCAACCTCTGAAGCACCGTAACACTCGTGTAAGCGGCAACTAAGCAAAGAAAGTAAGCTTTGTTTACTCTCTTTATCTAATACCGCCGAAGAGGATACGAGGCAGCGTAAAGAACTCAAATCATGCCCTTCAACACCGTTTTGAATTAAGCTTACTAATTGAGACGAAACGGCAAATTGAAAACTCACTTGGTGCTGTTCAATTGCTTGTAGCCATAGCTTCAAATTAAACTTTGGTAATACAACCGTTGTTGCACCAAGCATCAAAGGCATTAGCACACCACGCTGAGCTAGCGAGTGGTACATAGGAGTCGCTACGAGAATAACGTCATCGGGCGTTAATCCGTAGTAGTTTATGGTCGCATCAAATGCCCTATTTACTTTACATGCTTGGCTCAACACTATTGGCTTAGGTTGACCGGTAGAACCAGAAGTCATGGTTAAGATGTAAGGTGCTTGCGTATCAATTGCATCAGTAAAAAAGCATTCTGCTTCAGCTTGTTGAACACAAAGCCAATTTGTTTCATTAGCAACACTTTGGCCTAATGTTATTAAATTTTCAGCTTCAATAAGATTATCAGCAAGAAGTGATTTGCTAATGGTCGGCCAAGCAATCACCTTAGCAACGGGGGTTTTCTTAAGAGCAATGGTCAGAGCAAGCCCTTTTATGCTAACAGGTAACGGCACAGCGGCTAAACCTAATTTAGCGATTGCCAGCAGCGAAACAATAAATTCAATACCGTTAGGTGCAAATATTGCGACACGTTGGCCTTGCGTAACACCTTGTTTTAAAAAATGGCTAGTAAGCTTAATAACCTGCTGATTTAATTCATCATACGTTACGCTTTGCTGTTGAAAAACAACAGCTACCTTAGTGGGAGTGTTAGCGACATTCGTAGCAAATAACTCATAAATACCTTTATCCACCTACTCACCCTTTTCCTACAAAATTAAAATCATCAATCGAAGCATTTGGAAATAAATGTTGGGTCACTGCCATTTTTTTTGCATCCCCTGCAATAGATTTAAATCCTGCTCGCTGATTAAGCAAATTTACAAACTTATTTTCTTTATTAATAACGGCTACCCACATTGCATCTGGGTATGTTTGCTCAGTCTCTTTTAGTTGCCAATCTAATACTAGTTGAGCATGAGCAAAATTAACATCGTCACTTGCAGCAAACCAACCACCAATTAAATAATTTTGCTGCTCTATTTCATACAATTGATGCCAAACGTAAAGTAACGGCTTACCTTTAACTTCCATAACATAAGAGTCGCGACGATTAGCAAACCACCAGCAATAATGATCAAGTTGATCGATATCTTTTGTGATCGTCATTCGCCAAGCATTGTTCGGTAAGTTTCTCGCTGCCAAATAGCGATTTATGTCCTGATCAACCACTCGCCTTAACGTGATTGTGTCGGTTAAATGCTGGTGCTGGCTTTCAATTAGGTTGCTATTGGCTTGAGTAATCTGGCTAGAAGCTAGCTCTGAAGTAATTAACTTGGCAACACGACTTGCACCTTCGCCATCAATTTTAACAGCAACGTTTTCACGCATTAGGTGTATGCGTTCTATATTTTGTAGCATTGCTAAAATGAGCTTTAAAACCTGTTCTGGCGGATAGTCTATTAAGTTTGCGATATGGAAATAATGCCCCAGATCATCTAATGCATTTTGTTGATTTTCTTGATTCTTTGCGATTGAGAACGTTAACGCAGGGGTTTTAGTCGCGGCCAGCTCATACAAGGACGTGCCTAAAGCGCCAACAAACAAGGTGCAGCTTTTATAGTATTTGGCTAAACAACGAGGTGCTTCAATTAAATTTAATTGCGAGTTACCTAAAGCTAACTCATGTAGCTGAGTAACGGATGTAGCATTAGGGCCTATAATTAGATTAACTTTATACTCTGGCGCTGTTTCAAGAATTAATCGTATGATTTCAGTAAGCTGTTTCCAGTCGCCACCACCGCCGAGAGAAAACATAAGCTCTTTATTTGAGCGCTCTGTTTGCGCGCAGTTTCGATAAGCCCTAGACAGCATCGAAAAATCAGGACCAAGTAAAAAGTTTTGTGATTCAAGTGCTGTACTTTGATAACGAGACGAAGTCTTTTCAGCATTCCATTTACTATCGATAACAAGCTCTGCTAAATGGTCTCTTTCAAGATCATCAACCGCAATAATCGATAGCACATATTTAGCCATCTCTGATTCCCATTCAATATCAAAACGATAGCTATCAACAAGTAATTTATCAATGATGAGTTGTTGCTCGTTGAAAAGCTGAACACAGTTAGCAGCATCTTCTATCTGTGTTTTTGCATAGGGTAATAAATGTATATTCCCGAGTTCTTTAGTTAAATGATCCGACAATTGTGTATCGACTAATAAAACAACCTCTTCACCTAAACATTGCAACTCTAACGCGAGCCATTTGCAACGCATAAAGTGGCCCAAGCCACATAGTGTATCGACTCTAATTGCTATCATTTAACTTCACTAACGCAGTCGCTAAATTTCCTACTTTTGCGTTTTCACTGTCGACCATTAACTCTGGAGGAACAGCAATACCATATTCGGTTTCTAAGCTCATTATAAGGCTCAGTATTTCAAATGAGTCTAACGCCCCTGCAGCTACAAAGTCATATTCAGCAATGTCAGCATCTTCAACAAATACGCCGCGTTCTAATAAAAATTGCTGAACCGAATGGATTAAGTCTTGTTTCATATCGCTCACTTTAGATCACTCCAAGACAATTGAGTGCCACAACGCAATTCTTTATTAACTGTTCGTCCAATAAGGTTTGGAAGCTCTTTTGGCATAATTTCGCCGCCCCCAGGACGCATTTGTCTTAAATGCTCAGAGCTCAGCTGCTCTCCAGCTTTAATATCTTTGATAATGTAAACACAGCGACGTGCTTTTGAAGCAACGGATGGATAGTCAACTTTACCCAGTGCTTTTTCAATTTGTCTCACACCATGGACAAGGGCCTGAAGCTCCGATGGCGTCATTGAAAAAAAGCTATCTGCAGTATTGTCTTTTTTGTCTAATACAAAGTGCTTTTCTATCATGCATGCACCGACGGCAACTGAAGCCAGTGGCACATCATTTCCCAGTGTGTGATCAGATAAACCAACCGGACATTCAAAAGCCTGTTGCATATGTGGGATAGTTCGCAAATTAATAGTCTCTGCAGGAGCGGGATAAGTGCTTGTACACTTCATCAATGCAAGTTCGGTAACACCCGCATCTTCAGCGACTTTTACCGCCTCAGCAATTTCAACTAACGTCGCACCACCTGTAGACATAATTACGGGTTTACCGGTAGCCGCTACATCACGAATTAATTGGTGGTCAATTAGTTCAGGTGAAGCAATTTTATAGGCTGGTGCATCTAATTGTGCTAATAAATCGACTGCCGATTTATCGAATGGTGATGAAAAACAAGTAAGTCCAAGTTTTGCTGATAGTTCAAACAGTTCCGCATGAAAATCCCAAGGCATATAAGCTGTCTTGTATAAATCATGTAAGTACTGACCTTGCCATGGACCCGTCGCTTCAAAGTGCGGAAGCTTACAATCCATGGTTAAAGTATCTGCGGTATAAGTTTGTAGCTTAATCGCATCAGCACCGGCTTCATGAGCGGCATGAACTAACTCTTTAGCTTTATTTAAACATTGACCATGGTTAGCTGACATTTCAGCGATGATATAACAAGGGTGATCGTGACCTACCCATGTATCAGCTATTTTAAATTCTTTCTTAAACATATTACCCAACTTGAACTTGTTCTACGTGCTCATTGATCTTAAGTATATCAGGATGAGAGCTTAGCATTTGTTTTAATTCATCAAATGTGAAATCAGTACGGTAATCGAATAAGCTATAAATGGCTTTAATTAACTCATAATCAGCTGGCTCATCTAAAGTTAAACGCCAATGACTGAAATCATCAAGGTTCTTATAGTCAGCCACTTTCATATTTCTGCAAATATATTGCGTCACATGTTCTTTTTCAAAATCTTCTGTTGCACATTCAAAGGCTGATTTAAGCGCTTCAAAAGTAAACACTTCTGTATCAAAGCCATTAGGGAAACCACAGTGAGGGCCAGCCGAAATATAATCATACTCACTGCGCACACTATAGAAGTGGTCTATAACACGTGCGGTTTCAGTTAAATCAATGAGAGGACAATCACTGGTACAACGAACAATCACAGTATCTGAGTTTGCATTTACAGACTGTGCCGCTAGGTAATAGCGACTTAATACATTGTTAGTGTCACCTTCAACATATTTCACACCTAGTCGTTCACACAACTCAGTGATCGGTCGCTGAGTGCCATCATCTGTTGTCGCGATAATGATCTTCTCTTTAAAAGGGGCTAATCTTTCAAGCATCACTTCTAATACAGGTTTTGTTCCAAGAGGTAGCATTACCTTTTTAGGTAAACGAGATGACGTCATTCTAGCTTGAATAACTATATAAAAATCTTTGTTTAATAAGGAATTGATATTCACATTACCCCTCGCCTTCAACTACTTCCAATAAACCATGCTTTTTAAGAGTATTAACGATTCCCTGCAAAGCAAAAGGCGATTCATTTATTGTATTAGCTAACGTTATTAAATCTACTTTACCGTCGGCATAACTCAATACATTAGTCATTTTCATAACATAAGAGTAATCTTGCTGCATATCACTCACATCAGGATATAGGCCTCGCTTTCCGAGTTGAGGCTCACCTAAAACAGTGGTTCTCAAATATTCATTGTTTTCAAGTAGCCAAATAGCACCAAATAATGCGTTAGCTCCGCCAGTCAAGCCTTTAGGGGTTACTAAATTTAAATCATCCAAAGAGGTATGGTATTCGGGATATTCCCCATATTTCGTCCTCATAATAGAACAAACAGGTAAGTCAACACCTGGGGCACAATATTGCCTCTCGTCGCTACCTCTTTGTAAGTAACTGTATGAGAGATAGTCTCTAGAAAAATACTCTAGGGAGCATTTGGCGACTTTATCAGCTAATGTATTGCCATCTCTAGATGCTAAATATGAATATGCTCTTTCATCCCCAATACAGCTAACAACAAAACCCGCAATTACATTCTTTTTTAAATGAGATAAGTTTTCAGCTAAATAGCTTATTGCACCTATAGTTTCAGGAACAAAAATAATCCTATATGTATACTTTCTACTTTTTAGCGTTAGTAGTCTTTTAATTATCCCCATAGTCACCACGGGACCTGATAATTCATTATTTGCCATCGATGGGTGACATATATAGGTCGATAAAAAAACTTCTTGCTTTGTTTCCCCAGGCAGAATTAGTTCAGCATAATTCATTTCACCGTCAAAAAGTTCAGAGTCTATAACCACTTCATATTTACCAGGTTCTAACTGCTTTCTCTCTTCAGATGTTAAACAAAAGCCCCAGTTTTCTCTGTAGTAAGATGTGACATAGGGGATTGCTGTTGGTAAATCAGGAATATCATATAAATGCCTTTGCAGCTCATCTAAGTCTATCTGCTTTTTCTGAGGTGTCGAATATCCCATCACGTGGAGATTGTTGGCCTTAAAATCACATATTTTCTTTCTACTGGGGGTTAAAATATAGGCATCACGAATACGCCACTCTTTTGGTATACTCCAATCTAAGACCTGAGTACCCGAAGGGATCCCTTTGATGTTCAGCTCTGGAAACAGATGCTTAATATAATTGAGAGTCTCTCGTACACCGTCCCCGGTTAAACTTCTATTGATAGGAAATAGTTCTTGGGCCCAACGATGCATCTCTTTGCCATCATCAAGATGAAAAAACATATTAATTAAGCCTTTTAAATCCTGAAGTCGAAGGTATCACCCCGTCTAATAGAGTATCATCTTCTATAGCCGCGGCTAATCGTTCAAATGCTTGATCAACAGCTTTTAGATAAATCTCTACATGATGTTCTTTGTGCGCATACATGCAGTAAAACATATTAGTTGCTAACACACCTTGCTCTAACATTTTCTCAATAAAATAAGATTTAAGTGTCAAAAAGTTTTCATTCTTTAAACTAAAATGACAAAGAGCATCAATACCAGAAACATGAATTTCAAGGCCATGCTTTTTAGCTAAACTTAGCCAGCCATCCTTAATTTTTGCACCTATCGCGGCTAGATGCTCATGGACTTGGTGTTGCTCGTAATAGTTAATCGTTGCTAATGCAGCTGTAGGCCCTACTCGTTCAGTCCACATAGTGCTAGATATAAAACTAGTTTGTGCTGCATCCATCCATTTAGACTTGCCGATGACGGCAGCCATAGCATAGCCATTAGCCATTGCCTTAGAAAAAACAGCGATATCAGGATTAATACCCAGCTTCAAATGCGAACCACCACAGTTGATCCTAAAACCCATAGATATTTCATCAATAATTAATGGGATATTTAATCGTGCTGCAATCGCCTCAACTTGCTGCCAGTACTCTTCAGATGGTGCAAAATTTCTCATTGGCTCCATCACGATAGCAGCAAGTTCATCACCATTTTCAGCAACTAACTGCTCTAGCGCTTCGATATCATTAAAAGGAAAAGGGAGTGCTGTTCCTGCTAGCGCTTTTGGAACGCCTTTAGGTGAAAGGCCAGGAATTAAGTGGTCGTTAAGATTACTGGCACTTGTAACATTGGCAGATAAGTACCAATCATGCCATCCATGATAACCACTAAAAGCAATTTTATCTTTACCTGTTGCTGCTCGAGCAATACGTACTGCGACAGTCATTGCTTCACCGCCACACCGAGCATATCTAACTTCTTCAGACCAAGGGTGTAATTCTAATAACTTCTCAGCAAGCTCAACATCCTCAGGGCAATTTAAGCTAGAACTAACCCCACTTCGAATAGAGTTAATAACTTTATCATCAACTTCATCTACTGCGTAACCAAGTATATTTGCACCAATACCAGAAATAGACATATCGAGGTACTCATTACCGTCAAGGTCCCACACCTGGCATCCTTTTGATTTAGAAAAATACCCAGGCCAAATATCAGTGCTAAACATATCTGGTCGCTTTGAAAGCAATTGAGTCAAACCCGGGATTATTTTTTTCGCAGTATCTTGTAAGCTAATACTTTTACTTTTTATCATCTTAATTTCATCGCTCTTTTGGCTGGTGAAATAAAGTTAACTTTCTTTCGTCAGCTTCATTGTAATGTAGTTATCATCTTTGACTTCATCAAGATCATACCTAATAAAACCAATTTTCTCATAAGCTTTCACAGCAGCTGTATTATTTTTATCTACCCCTAAACGAATTACATTAATCGAATGTTGTTCATAAATATAAGTAAAGCAGGCGTTAATGATCTCCTTAGCAAGTGATTTACCTCGCCACTGCGCCTCACCAATTAGGATGCCCAAAGCAGCTTCATTATCAGACCAGTCAATTGGTTCAAATTTGAAATTACCAATGTGCTCCTCTGTTTTTTTACAGAATATTCCCCAAAACATACTATTTCTAGAAGTGTTTTTTTCTTCAATGTAATCAACCAATGAGGATAGTTGCTCTGCTTTATAAGCTATAAATTGATTTTTCGAAGCATCAGAGAACCAAGATAAATACTTTTCAGTGGCATCTTTTGCTGTTAATTGCCTTAGCAACAAACGCTCAGTTAGAATGTTTGGTACTTCCATTACCTACAAACCCTTGCATTCTTTTCATAATAGTCAGGTGCTTGCTTTATAAACTCAATCCAAATATCTAATGCTTGATGGTAATAAGGCATAATTTCTTCTTCATTTCCATAATTGTACAAAAGTGAAATCAGTAAAGATGTTGTATAGAGAACCTCACCTTCCATAATTAAGAAAATATTCAAATATTTAACAGAGTACTTAAAAGAGTAAAGGTAGCGGATACTCTTTAATAATGTATCTAATGCTTCATATCTATTTATTACCTTAGCAGACAGAATACTAACCATTGTATTGCTAAAGTCTTCAAATTCCTCAAAATGTAATAATTCATCAACTGGCTTTAAGGGCTGATAGCTTAAAAATTTTTTCTGCTTTATATATTCAATTACACTCTGCTTAGTAACTTCATTTGGCTCAATAAATATAGAGTCTGTATGAAGGGGCATAGCTCCTTCAATTTTAGCTCCATTGCTGCAGTTATAACACTCTAAACCATACAATTTGAAAGAAGCGAGAAGCTTCTCCATTTGGGTGATACCTACACTCATAAATTCGTCGGTTAATACTTGGTAAACAAAGTTTCCTGGCACCGAAATTTGTTTACCTATCTTTATAGGTTGGTGTGCCGTTTCACCTTTATTATTATAGTAAAAACTAGATTTTGAATGATGGTGGGCCTCATCTACATATCCATTATCAACACCAAACAGATAAATTGATTTAAAACCTAGATGACAGGCAAAACTTAATGCAGTATTGCCTACTAGAGGATTACAGTAAGATATTGTATCTGTCATAGCTTGGCTTTCCATGAACTGAGAAAGCTGTATCAATTGAGTACCGGATTCATTCCCTTTAAGAGCAAAGCCAGTCCAAGGAAACAACTCAGGCACTTTGGGGTGCATAACATTAGTAACTAGTAAGTTAATCTTAGATCTATACTCATCAGTAAGAAACTCTTTGAGAAATTTGTAAGTAGATTCAGTTCTTTCAAGGGCGACATGGAAGTCAGGTATGATACCGTGTTTAATCAAAGCTGTTGAAGCTGAGTTACAAGAAAAAATAATAACTTCATTTTTAATTTCTTTAAGCACTTGAATACTATCATCAAGGGACGGCCCATTAGCTACTATCACTACAGGGAAGTTACCTGTAACTTTATCAATGGGGTTATTTGAATTAATCAAATTAAAGTCTGATTCAACATTTCCTAAAGTATGAGCTATCCCTATTAGCGCATCATCAAAAAAGCCGAATCCAGCGAAGAGTTGATGGAAGTTTGCCTTAAACTGGTCTATCCATCTATTTATGCTGGCTGATGGGTAATGTTGATAAAACCAAGTATACCCAACTGAAGCGATTCCAATATCCCTGGAGCGGTTATAAATATCTTTAAAGATCTCTATTTCAGACTTACCAATACCTAAATAGAGATAACCGCCATTCATATCGATGAGCTGTAACAGCTCTTTCCAATCTGCAACAAATAAACTTGCGAAAAAATAGTCTTCATTAGGCTCAAGTATATTAATAAAATTAACTTTTTTACACTTAAGCAAAGGCAATAAATGGTAGCCCAAACCAACACCAAACAATATCAAACTAGGTAAAACATCATCAAGCTTTTCATTATTCGATAAGTTTTCTTTTGCATTTAAAAAGACATCCCCCATTGACTTCATCAAGTCAACATGAATGAAATTAGTATTGTTTTCAAGAAAAGCCACACTAGAATGATCTACTCGACCAATATGTGGAGAGTCAATATTTTTTTCAACTTGCTTTTCTGCTTGCCCAATTGGGTCACCAGAGTACATGAGCACTCCGGTCTCATAATCTATTAAATTAGCAGTCCCGTTTTCATTTAAAATAAATTGAAATTTTTCACTAGGAGTATAAGTTAAATATTTTTCATATATTTCAGGGAAGAATTGTTTGAACGCAAGTAAGTTTTCTTCAAACTTAAGATTAGCTCGCTCTGCAAATTGCTGCTCTTGAACTTCTTTGTCTAATTTTTTGTTCAACTGCTGAGAAAGAGACTCTAATTTTTCTTGAATAAATTTATCCGTTGTCATTCACTTCCTGCCTACTTGATACTTTTATAAACATCTAATTTTTTTTGATTTTTTAAGTGAGAACCTAACTGGTTCGCTAAAGTCTTCTTTTGTTCTTTAGCGCTGAGTAACACCTCCCCTAACTTATAATTGATTTTAAGGAGAGCATTTACATGGTCGCTCGAGTCAAAACCTTCACTATCAAAAAAGGCTCTGAGGTTTTTATCAAACTCTGCAAAGCCTTTATCAAGAGCACCAAAGTCATTCTCTTTTATTAATTTATCGAGTAAATCCACTTGATTTTCAAGATAAATTAATTGCTCATCCAACATTAGCATCAACACCGTTATCACGAAGAGTTTGCTCTCTAATATCGTGGGGAATGGCATCCCAAGCAGACTTTATTTCTTTTAGTAAACTGCTAACTTCATCTATGATAACCGGATCGTTTTTGATACTTGCATCCAACAACCTATCAATCATGTATGAATATAATGAATAAAGGTTTTCTGTTACTTCTCCACCCACTTCAAAATCTAAACACCCTCTTAGTGCTTCAAGGATAGCTGATGCTTTAGATAAGTGTTCACTCTTTGCTTCAAAGTGTTTTTTTTCAATGGCTACTTTTGCAAGTACCATCTTTTCAACAGCACCAGCCATTAACATTTGAATAATTTCATAGCGGTCAGCACCTGCAATGCGAGTTTTAAGTGCTTCCTTTTGATAATTTCTTACTTTTGCATTATACATAATTCACCAAACAAAAATTTCTAAAAATGCTTTACTAGTTATTACTTAGACTTGGTAAAACCAGGTAAACTTGATAACTGCGCACTTAAATAGCTTTGTGTAGATTGCATTTGCGCTATCAGTACATCAAGTCCAGCATATTGTTCTCTCAACCGGGCTTCTAAAGACTCCATCCTATATTCATGATTAGCAACATCATCTTCTAACTCATCTAGTTGAGAATTTAAGTTAGTTTCTCGTTGATTCATGATTCCTTTAGAGTCTAAATAATTGTCAAAAAGAGACTCTAACTGTTTTGCCAACCCGTTTTCACCTGCAAAAGCCTTGCCAATATTATCGTAATTTTCATCCATTGCTTCATTTAAACTACGAACTAGAGATGACTTTTCAAGGTAACCTTCTTTATCTACGCCGAGACCAATATCAAAAATACTTGCGAATGGTCCCGAATCAATTAACTCTGTAGCAAGAGCATTTGATAATTGAGAATCAAAAGCTCGGATTGTTGCGTCACCATTTAAAGGTTTGCCAACACGGGTTTGTAAGCCTATTTGGCCGATTAAATTATTATAGTTCGCAATAAATTCATCAACTAACTTAGTAACACTTTCACGATCAACCTGAACTGATAACCTAGCAGTTTCATTGTCAACACTTTGTCGTTTAGCAACTATAGTCATGTCTTGCACAGCATCTTTAAAGGTATTGGTTTCACTTATAATCGAAATACCATCAACTTTAATTTCTGCACTTTTAGCTTCATCATCAGCAGCAATAGCAATACCGCCAGCACTTACACCATCGTTAGCGAGTGTTGAAACATTATCAAGTTCTGCAATATCGTTAGTAATAACTAAATCATTACCTGCACCTGATACATTTGACGTGAGGACCAATTTTGATTCTGTGCCCGTGTTAATAATATTCGCAGTGACACCAAAATTGTCGTCAGAGTCATTAATTGCATCTCGTAAGTCTGCTAATGTCGCGCCAGCATCGAGTGTTAAGTCAAAACTCTTATTACCCGCAGCAAAAGACAGAGTACCACCAGAAGCTGTAACAACATCATCAGTTGAGGTAAACAAGCCATCATTGGAAGTTGCGCGACTACCCTGAGCAAGCTCAACCACTTCAATATTGAAGTCACCTGGCGAAATATCTGAAGTTGGTGTTACAGATATAAGGTCACCATCGTCACTAGTCGGTTGCTTAATGTCAGCTATACGCTTATTAAAATTATCAATATCAGCCAGTTTTTCTATTGTATCTTGCAGTTTAGACATTGCTGATTTAACCTCACCCAGAGATGATAATTCAACCTGGATTGACTCTTCTTTTGCGATGAAAGAATTCATTTTAGGTGTATCTTCTGCAGCAACAGAAGCAGAGATAATACTTTCAAGATCTAAGCCAGAACCAACCCCTGCTGATGTAATAAGTGGCATAACAATACTCCTGTGTAAATGGAAACCTAAACTGACCGATTAAACAGCAAACCTTTATTGCTTAATTTATCGGCAAACTCATCTAAAGCTTTAGCAACTTCTCGAAACTCTTCTGTAGGAATCTCTCGAATCACTTCATCGTTTTCTTTATCCAGAACTTTTATGATGGGTGGATCGCCCTGCTCATCAAATTCAAATATTAAATTAGTTGACGTTACTGGTATGTAGTCATTTAACTTTTCTAGATTTTGTTTTACTTCGGCAATTAGATCGTGTTTATCTTTTTGCTCATTTTGTTTAGAAACCAGTTCAACATCAACCGCCTCTCTTCCAGCAAGTTCTGTGCCTTTATTTGCTTTAATATCATCAATTTCAGCTTTTAAATTTGCAGAATTTCCACCGGTAGTAAGGTTATCATTAGACCTTTGTATTGAATTAAGATCTATCATAGTAACACCTCTTAATAACTTACTCGTTAAGTATAAGCCACTTCAGGACAAATTTCCTGGCATCCCAAAGTGGCCTATAAAACAAATACTAGCCTAGTAGTGAAAGCGCTACTTGAGGTCGTTGATTTGCTTGGCTAAGAATAGAGCTACTTGCTTGTTGCAAGATTTGCATCTTAGTTAAGTTGGCAGTTTCTTGTGCAAAGTCAGTATCTTGAATACGTGAGCGTGCTGCTGAAAGGTTTTCTGCAACATTTGACTGGTTACGAATAGTCGATTGGAAGCGATTCTGCACAGCACCAAGCTCTGCTCGTTTTTTATCTACTACTGCAATAAGAGCATCCATACCTGCTAGAGTAACCTGCGCATTAACTTGGCTCGATACACTAATGCCTGTTGCTTTAAATGCAGCTGCAAATGTATCAGTTGTAAGCGCAGCACCACCAATATCTGAAGCACCATCCGCTAGTGCAGATAAAGCTTGAGAACCAACAGCAGATGCAATACCTGCAATACCTGACATGGTAAAGCCACCATTAGTAGTCATTGTACCGTTGACTGTACCACCAACATTTTTCATGCTGAAACCGATGGTTTGAACGGCATCAGCACCAACCTGAAATTCAGAGTCATATGACCCATCTAATAGGTTTTGACCACCGAAGGTTGTATCTGAAGCCACGCGATTTACTTCTTCAGATAGTGAACGTATTTCTTCCTGAAGTGCTAAACGATCTTCATCAGTATTTGAACCATTTGCAGCTTGCTGTGCCAAAGTACGAATTCGTTGAAACATATCTGTAGTTTCATCTAGCGCACCTTCTGCTGTTTGCGCTAATGAAATACCATCATTAGCATTACGTATGCCTTGATTAAGGCCGTTGATTTGGCCTGTAAGGCGATTAGAGATCTGCATACCTGCTGCATCGTCTTTCGCACTATTAATACGAAAACCCGACGAGAGACGCTTGAATGAAGTATCAAGTGAATTACCTGAATTCATTAACTGGCGTTGTGCGTTCAAAGAACTCACATTAGTGTTTACATATAAAGCCATATTAGCCTCCGCTTTATCATTATATAGCTAAACAGCGGGATACCCCTACCCTGCTATTTAACCGACATAGAGTCCTAGATTAATAGTTCTCTAAATCAGTTATCGTCTGATAAAGCGAAAGCTTTAGCCTTATTTGTAAATTTTTTTAACTAATTTTAAATTTAACCTTGTAACAAGCTTAAAGCTGCTTGAGGACGTTGATTTGCTTGGCCTAAAATTGTTTGGCTTGCTTGTTGTAAAATTTGATTTTTTGTCAAGTTAGCTGTTTCTGCCGCGAAATCAGCATCTTTAATTCGAGATTTTGCAGCGCTTAAGTTTTCGGAAATATTCGCTTGATTACGAATAGTTGATTGAAAACGGTTTTGCACAGCCCCTAACTCAGCACGCTTTTTGTCAACCACAGCTATCATAGAGTCCATAGCTGCAAATACTTGCTGAGCATTCACTTGACTGGAAACACTAATCCCCGAAGCAGTGATACTACTAAAGCCAACTGATGCGCCTGTTATACCTGTTCCGACAGTACTAATACCAGCAGCCAAAGAAGACATGCCCTTTCCTGCTACGGCTGAAGCAATACTAGCAATTCCTGACATAGTAAAACCGCCGTTTGCAGATAGTGACGCCTGTCCATTTGCAGTCCCACCCACACTTTTCATGCTAAAGCCTATTGTTTGGACAGCATCTGCACCTACTTGAAAACTAGCTCCATAACCTCCATCAAGTAAATTTTGACCACCAAAAGTTGTATC
Organism: Pseudoalteromonas thalassia; assembly: GCF_049257215.1. Classification (NCBI taxonomy): domain Bacteria; kingdom Pseudomonadati; phylum Pseudomonadota; class Gammaproteobacteria; order Alteromonadales; family Pseudoalteromonadaceae; genus Pseudoalteromonas; species Pseudoalteromonas thalassia. The sequence continues at coordinate 160,121 of NZ_JBMMUE010000001.1, read as the reverse complement.
CGCAGCAATACGGTTAACTTCATCTGATAACTGACGAATTTCTTCTTGAATTGCCAGTCTATCTTCATCGGTATTAGAACCATTAGCTGCTTGTTGCGACAGGGTTCTGATACGTTGGAACGTTGAAGTAATTTCGTCTAACGCACCTTCAGCAGTTTGTGCCAAAGAAATACCGTCATTTGCATTTCGGTTACCTTGATTAAGACCTAGGATTTGTGATTGCAAACGGTCAGAAATCTGTAGACCAGCAGCATCATCGGCAGCACTATTAATACGAAGACCCGATGACAGACGCTTAAATGAAGTGTCTAAATCTGTACCAGACCGATCTAACTGTCTTTGTGCATTTAATGCGCTAACATTAGTATTTACATATAAAGCCATAATAAACTCTCTTCTTATCTGTCAAAGTTAAGTCACTTTAAAAGTGTTTTGACAAAGTGGCTTACTAGGCGGCAATTCTAAGTTGCCTAAGGCAAAAAGCTGCCACTTTGCGTGTTAGTTAGTTAACTTGAATTAAATAGAGCAATAAATAGGCCAACTATTGATAAAATAGTAACAGAATGAAAAAAGGCTCCTAAAAGGAGCCTTGAAAGAGATAAGTTGAGAGTGGGTTAAATCAACACAAACTATGGCACAGTCTGTGCTTAGTATTTTATGTTCTTACAAATGTTAGAACACTACTGTCAGGATTTTGAGCGCCTCCGCTTTATAATCCGATCTTAGCGCCTTTGTTAATACCCCATTAGATAAAGGCGCTTTTCTTTTGAGTCAAAGTTTTGACTTCACTTCAACTCAAGTTCCCAACTATTAACCTAGTAAGCTTAATGCCGCTTGAGGACGTTGGTTAGCTTGACTCAAAATTGTTTGGCTAGCTTGTTGTAAGATTTGCATCTTAGTTAAGTTAGCTGTTTCTTGAGCAAAGTCGGTATCTTTAATACGTGATTTTGCTGCACTTAAGTTTTCAGAGATATTTGATTGGTTACGAATCGTTGATTGGAAACGATTTTGAACCGCACCTAACTCAGCACGCTTTTTATCAACCACTGCAATAAGTGCATCCATACCAGCTAGGGTTACCTGTGCATTCACTTGGCTCGATACACTAATACCTGTTGCTTTAAATGCCGCTGCAAATGTATCTGTAGTCAAAGCTGCACCACCGATATCTGAAGCTCCATCAGCCAAAGCAGAGAGGGCTTGTGAACCTACAGCCGAAGCAACACTTGCGATACCAGACATCGTGAAACCGCCACTGGTAGTCATTGTGCCATTTACAGTTCCACCCACATTTTTCATACTAAACCCGATAGTTTGTACTGCATCTGCACCCACTTGAAACTCTGCATCATATGAGCCGTCAAGTAAATTTTGACCACCGAAGGTCGTATCTGCAGCAACACGGTTAACTTCTTCAGACAGTGAGCGAATCTCTTCTTGAATCGCTAGGCGGTCTTCATCAGTGTTTGAACCATTCGCTGCTTGTTGTGCTAGAGTACGTACACGCTGGAACATTGCTGTTACTTCGTCTAGTGCACCTTCAGCTGTTTGCGCTAAAGAGATACCGTCGTTCGCGTTTCGGTTACCTTGGTTAAGACCGTTGATTTGTGATGTTAAACGGTCAGAAATTTGTAGACCCGCCGCATCATCAGCTGCGCTGTTGATACGAAAACCAGATGATAAGCGCTTGAATGATGTATCAAGTGAGTTACCAGAATTCATTAATTGTCTTTGAGCGTTTAATGAACTAACATTTGTATTTACATAAAGTGCCATGATATTTCTCCCGAAGTAAACTTATCATTTACTCTCAAACTTACTCTAATTAAGCGGTAACTGTTATTTGTTACTCTGCTTGGTTAATTAAGTTATCGGTCCGCTCAAAAAATCCTTTAGTGAATTTTTAAATAATTTTTAAAATTTTATTTAATACACTGTATTTAAAAGAGAAATATTTTAGTTTTTTTACTAAACATGGCTTCTGGTTACCTTGAAAGCCGCTATCACGATGTTTTACTGAAGATATAAATACTAAAATAGAGTACTCTAAAAGCGCTTTTAAAGTGTGAAGCTTAAGGAAGGTTTTATAGGTTAAGCTTATTAAATAAGCTTAACCTATAAAAATTATAAGTAATCAAATAATGAGAGGTTAGCCAAACGACCGAATGTGGCCTGCGATGCCTGCAGTGCAGTCTCTTGTTTAGTGAGCTCTGTAATTGCTTCAGCCATATCAAGCTCAACTAACTCGGCTTTTGCAGCTTTGTTGTTAATATCAAGATCGCTATTAGACTCTTCAATTTTCTTTGCTGTGTTTAAACGTCCACCTAAACCGGCTTGAACCAGAGATACTTGGTTTTTAGCATTATTTAGCTGTACAACAGCATCGGCAAGCACCTGATCAAACTCTTCTTGCGTTAAGTTCGGCGCTGTCAGGCCAGCAATTAAATCATCTAAGGTATTAAGGGCATTCTCTTTTTGTGGTGCTTCTAGGTCTACATCAACTTGCCCGTTAGCAACAGGGTCAATAGTGACTTGCATTCCTTTAAAATTAATTTTGCCTTCATCAAAGCTACCGCTGCCAATTGTTACACCCGCTTGCTGTACCACGTAAGTATTTGGTGTACCTGTGGTGGTAATAAAGCTTAATGTATTTGCATTCGCTGCTGCAGCCGGATCAGCATTGTAGTTAGATTTATGGAAGCTATCAAAATCGCCCTGCTCTGTGACATAAATTTTAGAACTTGTGATACCACCTGACACAGTACCGTTATTTGACGCTACATTTAAACGGGCATTTACTTTTTCGAACGTATCAAAACCATTGTCACTTGATTTGATTTCTACACCTTCAGCCACTTTAATTTTGTGTTGCCCCTGATCGCCACCATATTCATAGCGACCAGACGTACTATTGTAGCTATAAGAAGGAGTGTTATCTTGATAGCCCGAAAAGATAAACTTTCCGTCTTCGGTCTTTGCATTCATTAGATCAAGTACAGTGCTTTGCAGTGCCTTAACTTCTTCAGCGATCCCTTCACGGTCGATATCACTATAGGCACCATTACCTGCTTGAATAGATAACGTATACGCAGACTCAAGTGCACCTTTAATATTTTGCAGTACACTTTCTTCTGTCGTTAAACGGCTATTCAACATAGTGATATTTTTTGTGAACTGCTCGTTGCCTTGAATGCGATCGTTATAAAGTAAAGCCCGAGCCGTGGCAGAAGGGTCATCAGCAGCAGTTAAAACGCGCTTTTGGGTATTAACCTGCTCTTGTGCTTTATTAACATTTTGCTGTGAGTTAAGAATAGAATTAAGGTTATTCTTATACATCATGTTATTTGAAATACGCATAATTACCTCGCCGCACTTAATAAGGTGTCAAAAATAGTACGTGCTGTTGCAAGTACCTGCGCTGATGCCGCATAAGACTGCTGAAAACGAAGCAGGTTTGCCGCTTCTTCATCAAGGTTTACACCAGATAATGACTCGTACCAAGCTTCAGATTGATCAGCCAATGCGGTAAAGGCCGCACCATTGGTTTGTGCTTGGCTCGTAACAACACCAATATCAGTGACAATGCCAGAGTATGCTTGGTTGAATGTTTTATGATTATCAGCGGTGCTGCTTGCTTCAACATTTTGACGCACTAAGTCGCCAGTTTGTAAGCCTGCCAGTAATAAACCATTACGATTATCATCAAAACCACCTGTGTTAAATTCAAGTGTAAAGGTATCGCCGGTAGCAGGTGTGCCTTCTATGTTAAAGTCAAAACCGTAGCTATCATATGGCGCCCCTGCTTGTGCAAGAATATTCTCTGCCGGAGGTGTGATTGTAAAGGTGCTAGTACCGTTACCGTCTGTGATTTGATACTCGTTAGCATTCGCTGTTTTTACTAATGTTATATCGCTATTAGCCAAACTAGGTGGAGGCCCCACTGTTATACCCGTCGAGTTTGCTATGTCAGTAACCGTACCCGGCGAAATATTGGCGTCACCGGTATTGTTTATATCATTTTGAGTACGTATGGGCGAAGCAAGCGCTAAGTCTTCAGGGCGCTCAGTTGCAAGCTCTAACGTTGTTGCTGCTTGTGAGTTAAGCTTCACCATAAATTGGTCACCGGCATTTGCTGTGCCTGATACATTAAGCTGTAAACCAAACGCTTCACCGCCTGTGATGGTTGATGAATCAATCCCCCCTGCCGTCACATTCGCTGTTGACGCAGTGCCAATTGGCTCACCTTTATTATCAATAGCTTGAATTTCGACAGTGGTAGCACTGGTATAGGTGATAATAAAATCACTTGCTGGCAATTCGCTGCCTTTACCTGGTTCAACCGTTGCCGTCATGGTTGATGAACCGGTATTGGCTTGGTAGCTAAATGCATCAACGGTTGGAATAGCAAAAATATCGCCACCAATTTCACCATTGGCGTCCATACCTAGGCGGTTTTGCTGATTGAATGCATCTGCCAGCGCTAAGCCCATTTGACCAAGTTGATTCTGGGCAGGGACTAAAATGTCATCACGAAAAGCAAGCAGCCCACCAATTTTGCCTTTTAATTTACTTACATCAACTTCAAGCGGCACGGCTTTGCCACCATTGACGTCGAGCTTTAACTCTTTAAAGTTTGGATCGGGGTCGCCACTAAATGAAAACAGGTTAAATGTACCGCTTTGCATAACAAGTGCTTGACCTGAGCCTAAATACACTTGTTTTTCGCCGTTATTACCATCAAGTGTTTCAATATCTATCAACTCAGATAAATCACGAATTGCTTTATCACGCTCATTGTATAAACCACTAGAGACTGACTCACGATCAGTACCATGAACCGCCGCAATTTTAGTATTCAAATCACTAATATTTTGGATAAGGTTATTCGCCTCATCTGAGAAGATTTCTAATTGTTCATTCACAACCGCTTTTTGATCAACCACGATGCTCGATAACCTATCCATCTGATCAATCAAGTTCTGTGCATCAGTCATTACTAGTGAACGAGCGACTCTTGACGAAGGCTGATTTAAGCTTTCTTGTACGTTGTTAAAAAACGAGTTGATACTGGTCGATAAACTATTTGATTCTTCTGAAAACAGGCTATCTACTCGGCTTGCTTCAGTTACAAACTGATCAAAAAATGCCTTATTTGAGGTATCACGATTTAATTGCTTTTGGGCAAACTCATTTAACAAGCGATACGTTTCGCCACGACCCACTTGGTTGTCGATCATGGTTGTGAACTCAGTGCGTTCACGCACATAGCCTTCAGTATTCACATTCGCTATGTTTTTACTGGTGGTTTGTAAAAGCTCAGAATTCGCTCTTACACCCGCATTAGCAATGTCATATAAGCTAAATGACATGAGGGTTTACTCCTTAACGTACCAATGAAGCAGCGACACTTTGAAGCTCAACACGCTTCAGCACCTGCTTTATTTTATCGGCATAATTTGGATCAGTTGCATAGCCTGCTTTTTGTAACGAATCTAAAAAGGCAGCAGGTTCTGCAGTGTTTTTTAGTGCTTCTTCGTAACGTGGGTTTTCATTTAAGAAGTCAACGAAGTCATTCACACTGTCTTTAATTGATTGATATGCGCGGAAACTTGCTTGTTTTTTAACAGGCACGCCTTGTTCAAACTCAAGGGTAAGCTTACTTGCTTTATCACCTTGCCAACGCTGATCTGATTTAATATTGAATAAGTTGTTACTGCTTGTACCATCCGCTTTGCTGATGATGTGTTTACCCCAACCCGTTTCAAGTGCGGCTTGAGCAACCATAACCGCCGGATTCAGGCCAATCTTTTGTGCAGCATTTTTGGCATGTTCCCAGATAGAACTAATAAACGATTCAGCATCGTCAAAACGATTATTAGCCTGCTCATTTAGCTCAGTATCTGTAACCGATTTAGTTTGAGCATTAGCATCATCTTGCCCTCTTGCTCGTTTATCACTATCAAACTCAGTCGTCGTTCTTAGTACTGAGCCTGGGGTAAACTGTTTACCGTCTGGTGATAACTGCTGAACGATTAAATCAGCTAAGCCTAGCGAGCCATTCGACGACAACTCGACTGAAAGCTGTTGGTCATGCATTTCTTCAAAGAACTTCACGCCACTTGAATTAAATGGGCTATCTTTATCTTCGAATGCCTCATTGGCTTTACGCATACTTTTAAGCAGCATTTGCGTAAAGATAGATTCGAATTGTGCCGCCGCTTTTTTCAGCGCCTCTTTTGACGCATCGCTAGAGGCATCACTTTTCAGGGCACTTTGACGTAGTGAGTCTAAGTTACCTAAATCAAAAAAGTTTTGCTTGTCGAGATGATTAGTATCCATCAGCTTTTTGACACAATAGTTAATAATGCAAATTAAAATGCAAAAATTGCGCCAATAAAAATCTTTAGAAATGAATAGCTAATAAGTGATATTGGTTTTGACTTACTTTAAAACAATAGTTTTAGCTAATGCTTGAAGAGTGAAAGATATAAAAAGTGCTAAAAGATATGAAAACAAAAAAACGCGCCCTAGAGCGCGTTTTAATTTAAATGATAACCAGTTGCCCGTTTATCGCCCCCGCTTCTTTTAAAGCTTCAAGTATTGCCATTAAGTCACCCGGTGCAGCCCCAACCTCATTGATTGCGCGTACGAGATCATCAAGATTAACACCTGGATTAAATACAAAAGCACGTGAGTCATCTTCATTCACATCAATAATGCTTTGATTGGTAACTGTGGTTTCACCCTCACTTAACGCATTTGGCTGCGATACATTTTGCTGCTCAGCGATCGTCACCGTTAATCCACCATGCGTAATAGCCGCAGGCTGTAGCTTCACGTTTTTGCCAATCACAATGGTACCGGTACGAGAGTTAACGATAATTTTCGCTGCCGTGTCTGCAGGTTTAAACTCTAAGTTTTCAAGAGTAGACAAATAAGCAACACGTTGAGACGCATCTCGCGGTGCTAACACGCGTACTGAGGCTGCATCGATTGCCTGGGCACTATCAGGGCCCACTAAATCGTTAATGGTTTGCTCTAAGCGCTTTGCTGTTGTGAAATCTGGACGATTTAAATTAAAAGTAATGTAATCGCCTTGCATAAACGGGCTTTTAATAGCACGTTCTACAATTGCACCATTTGGAATACGACCTACTGTTGGTGTGTTAATAATAACTCGGCTACCATCAGCACCTTCAGCACCTAGACCGCCCACAACTAAGCTGCCTTGTGCAATCGCATAAGTATTGCCATCAACCCCTTTTAAGAAGGTTTGTAATAAAGTACCGCCACGTAAACTGCCCGCACTACCTATAGACGAAACCGTAATATCAATAGTTTGCCCAGGCTTTCTAAACGCTGGAAGCTCGGCGTGCACTGCCACCGCTGCGACATTCTTTATTTTGGGTTTTAAGCTATCAGGTAAAGTGATACCAAAGCCATTTAGCATGGCTTTAAAGCTTTGTTGTGTGAACCGGCTTTGCTCACCAGTGCCTGGCAAACCAACAACAAGGCCATAGCCTACCAACTGGTTAGAGCGTACACCCTCAACCATAGACACATCTTTAACTCGCTCAGCTTGAGCAGAAAACTGCAGGCTGATTAAGCAAAGAGCAATAATGTATTTAAACCCATTCATGACTTTGTTCCTCTAAAATGGGAAAAGCGAACTGCTAAAGAATCGAGAAAGCCAGCCAGCACTTTGTGTTTCTTGCATTTGCCCTTTACCAGAATATTGTATACGTGCATTCGCTATACGGTTTGACGTGACTGTATTACTTGCTGAGACATCTTCTGGACGAACTAACCCTTCCAAACGAATAAACTCTTCACCGGTATTTAACGTGAGCCACTTTTCACCACGGATCACTAAGTTTCCATTAGGTAAAACGCGCATCACATTGACAGAGATATCACCAAATAGACTATTCGATTGATTCGACTTTGAGTCACCTTTAAATGATGACCCTGAACCAATGCCAAATTGAATGCTGTCACCACCAATGTTAACCGGATTTCCACCTAATCCAATTACAGGGTCTAAGTTAGCATCTGTTTCTTTATCGGTTTCGGTTTTTGCTGCTTTGGTTGCTTGCGTTGACTCTTGCAATTTAACAGTGATGATATCGCCAGCACGCAGTGCCTTTTTATCAGAGTACAAATCGTTTGATGTATAGCTATCAAACAAAGACCCTGTTGGCACCATTTGTTCTGTTGTAGGCTCTGGGTACATAGGCGCATAGTAAGGGTCATCCTGAACCACATGATGATTTTGCGTTGTTATACAACCACCCAGCATAAATGCTGCTGATGTGACTAAGATAAGATTACGCATGCTGCCTCCTACGACTTATAACTGTTGATTGATGTAACTAAGCATTTCATCCACTGCTGAAATCACTTTTGAATTCATTTCATAAATTCGTTGCGTTTCAATCAGATTAACCAGCTCTTCTGTTACATTTACATTTGACGTTTCAAGCGAACCTTGTACCACAGTACCTAAACCATCAATACCCGGATTACCTTGCACTGGTGCGCCACTTACAGCTGTTTCTGTGTATAAGTTTTGCCCCATTGGCTCAAGACCCGATGGATTGATGAAGTCTGTTATAGTGAGCTGACCAATTACCACATTTTCTGCCTGACCTGCTACACGAACAGATACTTCGCCATCTTGTGACACCGTAATTGATTGCGCATCATTTGGCACATTCATTTCAGGTTGCAACGGGAAACCCGCACCTGAAGTTACGATACGACCGTCTTCATCTGTCGTAAATTGACCATTACGTGAGTAAGCAATATTGCCGTCAGGTAGCTGTACTTCAAAAAAACCTGGGCCTGAAATCATCCAGTCCAGTGAGTTTTCGGTCGTTAACATATTACCTTGCGAAAAGTTCTTTTGGTTTGCTACAACCTTAGCGCCAGCACCAAGCATTAAACCTGATGGCATTTCAGTATCTTGAGACGAACGACCACCTGGTTGATTAATGTTTTGATATAGTAAATCTTCAAATACGGCGCGGCTTTTTTTGTAACCGACCGTGCTGGCATTCGCGAGATTATTTGAGATCACCGAAATATCGGTTTGCTGGGCGTCAAGCCCGGTTTTACTAATCCACAATGCTGGATTCATAACTCTACCCTCTCAGTCATCTTAAACAATGCGTAACAGCTGATCTTGACGCTCATCAAGCTCTTCGGCTGTTTTCATCAATTTAACTTGTAATTCAAATTGGCGTTGGTTGCTGATCATGTCGACCATTTCATGGACTGGATTAACGTTCGACATTTCAAGCGTACCTGACAGTACTTTTACATTGGGTGAAATATCACAGAACCCACAAAGATCATTGACCAACATATCTTCTTTTGGTCTAAATAAACCGTCATTACCTTTTTCAAGCTGAGTGTTATCAGCTTCGATCACTTTTAAGCGGTCAACCACTTCTAAAAAGTTGGCAGGTGCACCTTGCGGGCGCACTTGGATCGCGCCATCTTCGCTAAACTCAACCTTCTCAATTGGCAAAGGCAAGATAATAGGCCCGCCCTCGCCAATAACTTGACGGCCATGGCTGGTGATCAATGCGCCGTCAGGTGTGATGTTTAGTGTGCCTGTTTTGGTATAAGCTTCGTTACCTGATGCATCTTGCACACTGAGCCAACCACGGTCGCTCATGGCAATATCAAGCTCTCGGCCTGTCTCAACGAATCCACCCGATTCCATATTTGAACCAGGACGCTCTTGCATCGCAAACACACGTGATGGCAAGCCTTCACCAAAAGCCTGCATGGAACGCGCTTGTGCAAAATCAGCTTTAAAGCCAGTGGTGTTTGCATTAGCAAGGTTGTTAGCCTTTAACTCAAGACCACGCAAGCTTTGCTTGGCACCAGACATGGCAATGTAGACCATTTTGTCCATAACATTGACTCACTAAAAATACGATAACTAAAGAAATGCAATAAAAGTGCCAAAGTAAAATTGACGCATAAATAGGATGGTAAAAATGAAAAAGGCTGCCAATTGAGGGAGCAGCCTTCGTGTCGGATTAAGCTCAGAGCCGTTAAGATTAACGGATCTGTAGGATGTTTTGTTGTAGTGTTGAGTTAACTTCTAATGCACGTGAATTTGCTTGGAAGTTACGTTGAGCACTGATCAAATCAACAAGTTCACTTGTTAAGTTGACGTTTGACTGCTCAAGAGCTGATGAGTTAATTGAACCTAATGTACCTGAACCTGGTTCACCGGCAATTGGCTCACCTGAGGTTAAGCTTTTCTTCCATGCCGTGTTACCCACTTGCTGTAAACCTTGTGAGTTAGAAAAGCGCACCATTGCCACTTGGCCTAAGAATGAAGTATCACCATTACTGTAAGAAGCAACGATTTTACCATCTGTACCAATATCAATACCTGATAGACGACCTACAGTCGCACCATCTTGCTCTAGCGCTTTCACTTCAAAGTTACTTGCATATTGAGTCGGTATTTTATTCGTTGTACCAGCTTCATCGCGCCAATTGATGTTTACATCATCAGGGAAACTCGCACCGTTAGATAATAAACCAGATATACCGCCTGAAGGTATTGTTAATGGATTAAACGTTGCATCAGTATTTGCAGTCCCATCAGTGCTTTGAGGTAAACCACTTGAGTCAAACTGAAAAGTTGAAATAGGTGTGTATGGCGACGCAGTTTGCTCAGTACCATTAGCAGCAAACGGCTTTTCATCAAGTGTTGCAAACACTTGCCATTCATTGTCATTACCAGTCACTGCTGCGTCAGTTTTAACAAAGAAGAACTGTAAAATGTGTGGCTCACCTAAAGAATCATACACCGTTGTTGATGTTGAACTGTTGTACGATGCACTTGTCTCTGGGTCAAATGGTGTAACTGCTGGCGTTAATGCACGCGAATCTAAGTTAAACGACGAATAAACATTGGTCGTAGCGCGTGGAGAACCTGATGCATCAGGAATTTGTAGCGCAGAAGATGTGCTTAAACTAACAGAAGTTGTATCACCCGTTGCTTCATCAACAGGGAAACCTTGTAAGTAGTTTCCGCTAGCATCCACAATAAAGTTGTCTTTATTCAGTTTGAACGCACCAGCACGAGTATATGTAAAATCTTGTGCACCTAGGTCATTTGCCATGGCAAAGTAGCCTTCACCAGTAATTGCTAAGTCCAGTGAGTTATTAGTGAAAGATAATGAACCTTGGTGGAATTGTTGTGCCACCATTGTAGTTCTTACACCGTCACCATTTTTAGTTTTACCTGAGCTAAATACTGATGATGCGTACACATCAGCAAACTCAGCACGAGACTCTTTAAAGCCTGTGGTGTTAACGTTAGCAATATTGTTTGCTGTTACATCTAAGTCTTTTTGCGCGGCAGCAAGGCCGGTTAATGCAATATTGAAGCTCATAAGTCACCTCTAAAGTGTCAATCTGTAGCACTAGGCTAACTAGTTAATCTGTGTAATTAAGCGATTTCTGCAACATCAGTTAGCCTAACCGCGCCTTCTTTAGTATTAATAATAATGCCGCTAGATCCATTGATATTAACGCTTTCAATATTTTTGAAAGTCGCTAAAGGTAGACTGCTATAGTCACCATTTTGGAATCCTTCAGCTTTAACTTCGTATTCGCCTGGAGGCAAAAGCTCTCCATCGTCATTTTTACCATCCCACTCAAAACGAACTGCGCCAGCCGATTGAGCGCCCATGCTGATGGTACGTACAAGTTGACCTGACTCATCAGTAATGCGAAGCGTAAGATCTTCAACAGGCGTTTCTGCAATTGCCGATCCCTTAGCAACGTTACTACCATCAAAATCAATCGTATTTGATTCTAATAGTGCTTGTTTACCAACTAAGGTCGAAGCTTGTAATGCCGAGTTCGATGTCATTGACGCAGTAAGTGCATCAAATTTTGAGTTTAAATTCGAGATCCCTTCAGCCATGGTAAAGTTGGTCATCTGAGCAATCATTTGATCATTATCAGCCGGCTTGCTTGGGTCTTGAAACGACAACTGTTGTGTTAAAAGCGAGAAGAAGTCTTCTTGCGTTAAAGTGTCATCTTTCTCTTCTGGTTTGTTTTGATTGTCCTGCCAACGTAAATTATCTAAATACGTGGATGACGCACTGCTGATGTCGTTACTCATAACTTATCCTCGGTTACCGCTGCCCAAGCAACAGTGTTTTACTTAACATTTGCTTAGCTGCATCAGCAACTTGCACATTTGTTTGGTAAGAGCGAGAGGCAGAAATCATATTAGCCATTTCTTCTACGACATTAACGTTAGGTTTGTAGATATAACCGTTTTCATCCGCACTGGGGTGATTAGGGTTGTACTCTATTTGCAGAGGCTTATCGCTCTCAACAATACCCAATACTTTTACGCCAACAGAAGAGCCCTGAGGATTGCTTTGTGTTGCTGACGCTTTAGTCAACTCCGCAGCAAAAACAGGATGGCGCGCTCGGTATGTTTTGTCTTGACTAGAGCTAATCGTATTCGCATTCGAGATATTACTTGCTGTTGTATTAAGACGCACATTTTGCGCGCTCATACCAGTGCCTGAAATATCAAAAACATTATATAAACTCATGATTAAGCTCCTTGACTACCGAGGGCTTTTTTAAGGCCTTTAATTTTACTACTCATAAATTGCAGGCTTGCCTGATACTCTAATGAGTTCTGTACATACAAGTTTCGTTCCACTTGTATATCAACTGAGTTACCATCACCTGTATCTGCTTGATTTGGCGTACGAAACATTTCTGCGTTACCAACAAACCGACTGCCACCGGCAAGGTGTTTTGCGTCAGTTCGTACCATGTTATTGCCGCCTTGCTGGTTGCTTTTTGCCGCTTTTAGAGCCGCCGCAAAATCGATATCTTTTGCTTTGTAGCCCGGCGTATCAGCATTAGCGATGTTTGTCGCTAATAACTCAGCGCGTTGTGAACGGATCAACATTGCATGCGGGTGCACACCAAATGCTTTATCAAAACTGATAGCCATAACCATCTCCAAAAAATTGACTCTGCTAGTGCAGATGCAAAAGGCAAGCCAAAATTAACTAGATAGATAAAGCACGGTAAGCTTTTGAATAACAAATAATTTAGCAACCTAAGAACTAGGTTGCTAAGAAGAGATTACTTTTTCTGGTAGATAATACCTGGGTTACAACGAACCATCTCGAAGCTATCACTTAAGCCAGCCATAGATTCAGATGCCCCTAAAAATAAATACCCTTTTGGATTAAGGGCCTGAGCAAATTGAGAGATAATCTTTGCTTTTACCTCTGGAGAGAAGTAGATCAGTACATTGCGGCAAAAAATGATATCAAACTTGCCCATTAAGGCGTAAGAATCTAATAAATTCAAATGCCTAAAGCTCACCATTTTTTTGATTGGATCAATCACCTGCGCCATGCCATTGCCGCTGTCTTTAAAAAACTTTTGCCGTCTTTCAATTGATAAACCACGGGCCAGTGCCAACGAGTCATATTCAGCATTTTTACACATATCAAGCATGGTATTAGATATATCAGTGCCGATAATCTGCGCGCCCATTTTAAGTACGCCAGGGTTTTTCGCCTGAAACTCAGCAACCGACATAGCAATTGAATACGGCTCTTGGCCTGATGAACTTGCCGCTGACCAGATTTTTAGTGGCCTACGCACATCTTTCAACTCAGGAAACAGCTTTGTTTTGAGCAATTCAAATGGGTATTGATCACGAAACCATAAGGTTTCATTCGTCGTCATCGCATCCACAACAGCAGCACGAAGCTGTCTTTCATGTGGACTGAGCGTTTTACTAACTAACTGCGATAAAGACTCAACATTAAAGCGCACCATTAATGGCGCAAGACGACTTTTCACTAGGTAAAGCTTATTGTCGCCTAACACAATGCCACACTGTTGCTCTAGAAAAGAGCGAAATTGATCGTATTCGCTTTGTTGTAAGTGCTTATTTTCCAAAGTAATACCACCTATAAATAATTAATCACAATGAACCCACTTTTTAACAGCCGTTGCTAATTCGTCAGGGTTAAATTTTGCAATAAAATCATCTGCACCTACTTTTTGGATCATTGCTTGGTTAAATACACCGCTTAAAGAAGTGTGTAAGATCACATGCAAAGGTGATAATTTTGGATCCGCTTTTATCTCTGCCGTAAGGGTATAACCATCCATTTCAGGCATTTCAACATCTGAAATTAATAACCCTACGCGTTCAGTAATATCGTTTTGGCAATCGAGTTTTGCAATCTCACGTAACCGTAATAAAGCCTCTTTACCATTTTTAGCGAGTTCAGTTTGCACACCTAATGGCTCAAGGGCTCGCTTAACTTGGTTTCGCGCAACAGCAGAGTCGTCTGCTATAAAGACAATACGTTCGCCTAAGTCTCGCTGGATTTCACCATCACCCACTACTTCTGCACTTACTTCTGTATTCACAGGGCAAATTTCATTCAAGATTTTTTCTACGTCTAGAATTTCAACCAGCTCGTTTTCGATTTCGGTGACCGCAGTTAGGTAAGAATAACGACCCGCACCTGATGGTGGAGGCATTATTTTTTCCCAATTCATATTAACGATACGTTCAACACCGCCAACCAAAAACCCCTGCACAGAGCGGTTGTATTCGGCAATGATAATAAAACTGTCTTTGATATTTTCGATAGCAGGACCGCCAACGGCCATTGATAAATCAATGACTGAAATAGTCTGACCGCGAATGTGAGCTACGCCTCGTATATAAGCATTAGATTTGGGCATGTTTGTGAGTGGTGGGCATTGCAAAACCTCTCTCACTTTAAACACATTGATACCAAAGCGTTGTCGCCCTCTGAGTTTGAATAATAGTAATTCAAGGCGGTTTTGCCCAACCAACTGCGTGCGCTGGTTCACTGAGTCTAAAATGCCTGCCATTTCAATCTCCTAAAGATAAACAATCAGAGCCGGAACAATAATTGCTTTCTTTGTGTTAAAGCTACATAAGGTTACAAAGCGTCTGTTTTTTGACGCAAAATATTTATACCTTGTTTTCAACCATAAGCATAGTCGAAACAATATGAGTTTGTTAAAAAAAAGCCGAAGATACAGTGTTTTTTATTTCCTTGCTAGCTTGTTGTCCATTACACAAGTGCATGCAGAAGTATATAAAAACGAGCAGCTTCAACAGATCGCTATCGATTTTGTTAGTGAGCAGCTTACTGATCTAGAAAGTACACCACAAGTGAGTGCATTGCCGCTTGATAGCCGCATACCCGACAGAGTGTGCGAATCACCTTTAAGTAAAGAAGTACCAACAACACCTCCTTTTAATCGGCAGGTAACTGTACAACTTAAGTGCGAAGATATAAATAGTTGGACCCAATACGTACACGTGCGCATCATTGAGCTTGAGCCTGTGGTTGTTGTAACAACTCATTTGAGTCGTGGTGAAGTGATCAGGGCTGAACATTTACGCCTTGAAATGAAACCAAAACAGTTTGTTAGAACGCAATATGTGCAAGATGAGTCTATACTTATTGGCAGTCGAATTAAGCGCAATTTGCGTGACGGTACACCAATTGTAATGAGTCAGGTTTGCATGGTTTGTAAAGGCGACAACGTGACTATTTACGCTTCACTACGAGGCCTTAGAATTAAAACGACAGGCATTGCCCTTGAAGATGGTACGTTAGACGAATTAGTGCGTGTAAAAAACAAAAAATCAGGTAAAGTATTAAATGCACGTGTGGATGGTGTCGAGTCTGTTCAGGTAAATATTTAATTTTTTATATTTATGCTAAAGTATCCGCTGTGCCTGCCGATATAAAGGCATATGTTGGGTAATGTATAGGTCAAATATTATGGTAAGCAATGTCAATAATGGTCAACAACAAACCTCTGTGTTGACAAATACCAAGCAAAAAAAGCTTGATTTACAAAAAGATAATGCTAACGCTGCTGAAGCTAAGTCAGCTGCGCCAAAAGCAAGTGCAGATTCTGTAAGCTTAACACCTCAAGCTAAACAGCTTAAATCTTTGCAAGACAAAGCAGAGCAATCGTCTGGTTTTGACAGTAACAAAGTTGCCGAGCTAAAAAAAGCAATTAGTGAAGGTAAATACCAAATTGATGCTGAAAAACTAGCGAAGAACATCGCCGCATTTGAGTTTGATGTCTATGGCTAATCATAATCATTTAATTGCCAGTAAACTAACACAACAAGTTTCTTGCTTGGAGTCTATTGCTGCGCTTTTAGATGATGAACTCAATGCAATCGCATCGAAACGTGGCGAAGGGTTAAAAAGTATTGCCCAACAGAAAATCTCTTTGCTGCAACAAATTCAAACTATCGACAAAGAAGTGCAGAAACTATCAGTCAATAATGATTCTAAAGATGACGACGTTACTGCTCTTATTAAGCAAGTGAACAGCCTACTTGCTGAATGTAAAAAGAAAAACGATGTTAACGCTCATGCTGCGCATCAAGCTCAACTAAGTGTTAAACAACTTAAAGATATCTTAATCGGTTCGCCTTCATCGATGACCTACGACCAAGGCGGCAGTGTGGTTCAAGGCGACAAAACAATTGTACATAACCTAAAAGCCTAGCAACTAATATTAAATTGAATACAAAAATAAAGCGCGATAATGCCAAATTATCGCGCTTTATTTTTTAGAGCAGATTATACATTTCTGATGTTGTAACCTAGTAATAGGTTACTTTTTTCACTTCGCGTGGTTTTATTTCGCCAATATAAAGGTCATGTACGCGTTTCATATCAAGTTGTAATTCAGTTGCGTAGGTATCGCCTACTGCATAAGTTTTTATAACCTGCGCACCTTTTATTACACCTAATACTTGGCTTTGTAATTGATCGTTTTGAGCAATACTGTTTTGCACCGTTGTGCCTGCGGAAATTTTTTGCCCATACACTTGCTCAGCAAGTTCACGGTAAGCTTCAAGCTTTGACGCTTTAATTGCAAGTAAGGTGCGTTGCGACTCATTACTACTTGGTTGAGCGCTAATTGGTGCGTAACCTATTGCTTTTAGTACTGGATAATTATCAGGCTCTACATAGCGATACTCGACATGCTTGTCGAAAATACTGCTGCAGCCTGTTAATGCTGTGCAGGCAACTAGCCCGCTTAATAAAAGTGCTCGCATAATTTGCTTCCGCTTAGAACTCATTTCTCGTAAATATGCACGTTTAATGCCACATCTGGTACAGTCCTTGCTCATTTACCTGTAATCTATGAGTATCAATGCTAGGTGTCAGCATGAAAGTTAAAATTATGGCAAATATAAAATGGCTTGGTTTAGTCAGTGCAATTGTTTTTTCAAACAATAGTTTAGCTCAATGGTTTGAGTCTACAGGGCATGCTACGGTCAAAAATGGTGATACTAGTCAAGCAAAATCAGCCGCGATAAAAGATGCGATAACGCAAGCTTTAGTATTCTCTGGCGCTCGAGTTTCTTCTGTACAAACCTTGGTTGACGGGGTTTTGACACAAGATCAACTAAAGATCAGTAGCCATGGTGAAATACAAAAAATTGAATTGATCAGCGAAAACCGCCATAACGACACCTATGCCATTACCCTGCGTTTAGATATTTTCCCACAAGCTGAAGAGTGCCCAGCAAATCAATACACTAAATTTATTGCAGTTACACAAAGCCAGTTGGCTAATCGTGAACAAGCTCGTATGGGCCAAATTTTTGACGTAAACAAAGCGATTAGTGAACACCTGTATACCAGCTTAGAAAACACTCAAATGGCTGCTAAACCCACGGCTTATTATAATTTGCCGCTTAGAGTCGATCATTTCTTCACACAGCAATATGACTACAGTAATGCATTACTTGAAGAGATCACCAGCCGTAGCAATTCGCAATATGTATTGTTAAGTCGTATTCGTGACTTATCGGTCAACCATAAAATCAATAACGACTATGCTTTTTGGCAAGACGATAGTTTTAAGCGCGCATACAAAGTTGACTATGTGTTATTTGATGGCACGACATACGAAAAACTTTGGCAAAAAAGCTACCAAACAGAAGGGATTTGGCCATACAAAAAAACCGAAATTATCGATGTTTACAGCGACCGGTTTTGGGCAACCGATTATGGCAAAGCCATTACCGACATAAACCAAACATTGACCTATGACTTGCAAGCAGTTATGGCTTGCTTGCCTACTCAAGGTAAAATTCTACATATTGAAAACGATAGGCTAATCATTAATCTTGGTAAAGCGCATGGTCTTGAACAAGGGCAAATACTAAATATTGCTCATCATAATTACTTAACCGATGCGCAAGGTAACAAGTTGCCCCATAAAATAACCACGTTAAACCAGTTAAAAGTTACACAGCTTTATCAGCAGTCTGCGGTTGCAATAAGCATTGACCAACAGCCACTGCCAAATATTCAGATTAACGATATTGTTGAACTAGCTGGAAAAGATCAAATGAGCTTTTAAACCTTCATGGTGGATTAGCCATTGCGCTAACAAATCTACTCCAGCAATATGTGGGTAATGCTTACGCGTTGCAATAACCACATGGCGTTGCTGGTTTGGTTTTATCGTAAGGTAATTTATTCCAGCACGTGCTGTACATGCTAGTTTTGGTACAAAGGTAATGCCGTCATTCATCGCCACCAGCGCAAGTAAAGTTTCGATGCTATTACCTTTGTACTGATTAGACACTTCAACTCCTGCCGAAAAACAGAACTGTTCAGCTTGCTCTTTAAAGCAATGCCCCTCGTTTAGCATTAAAATATCGCATTCGTTTAACTCACGCAGTGCCACCTCTGTTCGGCTTGCAAGTGGGTGTTGTTCAGACACTGCCACTAAAAAATCTTCTTTATACAAAGACGAAATATGATAGCTCGCTAAATCTGGCACATCAGCGACAATCGCAATATCAATATCGCCGGCATCGAGTGCTGTCAGTATTTGTGCGGTTTGCATTTCAATGAATGAAAATTGTGTTTCGTTGAAGGCCTGCTTCATTGAAGTTAACAAGGTCGGCAATAAATAAGGCGCGATGGTAGGAATAATACCAACATTAACCTTCCCCTTGAGTGGATCGTGAGAGCTTGCCGCTAACTCTTTAAGCACCTTGGTTTGTTCAAGGATAAGAGAAATTTGACTAAGTAAACGCGTTCCTTGTGCAGTTAAGGTTACTTGTTTAGTAGAGCGATCAAATATTGTCACTCCAAGCTCTTGTTCAAGCTTTTTAATTTGTCCACTGAGAGTTGGCTGACTGACATAACAAGCATCTGCGGCTTTACGAAAGTGTTTAAACTGCGCCACCGCTTTTACATATTCAAAATCTTTTAAATTCATCGCAAGCTAATCAATAGTTTTTAACTATCATAACGATAAAAACAAACGATTGGAACTATTAAGCTATAGGCGACATAATAGCACTCAACAAATCAAGAGGAATTAAAACAATGCTAAACAATATTGAAGGTCAAAAAGTACCAAACGTTACATTCGCAACCCGTGTAGACGAGCAATGGAAGTCAGTAACTACTGATGAAATTTTTAAAGGTAAAACGGTTGTACTATTTGCATTACCCGGCGCATTTACACCAACTTGCTCATCAACTCACTTGCCACGTTACAATGAACTTGCAGGTGTGTTTAAGCAAAATGGTGTTGATGACATTGTGTGTATATCAGTAAATGATACCTTTGTAATGAATGCTTGGGCACAAAATCAAGAATCGCAAAACATCACCCTATTACCAGATGGCAACGGCGAATTTACTGATGGCATGGGTATGCTAGTCGACAAAAACGACTTAGGATTTGGCAAGCGTAGCTGGCGTTACTCGATGCTAGTGAAAGATGGCGTTATTGAAAAAATGTTCATTGAGCCACAAAAGCCAGGCGACCCATTTGAGGTATCAGACGCTGATACAATGCTTGAATATATTAACCCAGCTCAAGTAAAGCCTGAGCCAGTGAGCATTATTACTAAACCTAACTGCCCATTTTGCACAAAAGCTAAGGCATTGTTAGACAGCAAAGGTTATGTTTACGAAGAAATTATTTTAGGTAAACATGCTTCATTAACGAGTTTAAAAGCCATTTCAGGCCGTGAAACGGTACCACAAGTATTTATAGGTGGTGAGCATATAGGTGGTTCTGACGATTTAGAGAAACACTTTGCATAATTTTCAAGTTAGGGCTGCACTATGCAGCCCTTTTCAATTCAAATCCCCACAACTTATTGATTAATTTATAGATTAAGCAACTGGTCTGCTCTCGCCATCATCCATATTTATATTCAAAATACTAACTTCTTAGTTACTAATTTGTTACATAACCAAAAGAATGAATCTAAAATGTCTGCAGCTACATGCACACAACCCGTAACGAAATTAAAATGAATTAATTGGAACATACAATGAAAAAACTACTACAAGGATTGATCCTGTCCTTGCTAAGTTTCGCTGGCCAAGCTAATGCTGCGTCAACCGGTACTATCGATCTACTCACCCACCCTGTTGGTATTATCTGCCTTGTCATTTTTATATTCGCTTATGTACTGGTTATCCTTGAAGAAAAAATCCATCTACGTAAGTCAAAACCCGTTCTTGTTGCTGCTGGTATCATTTGGACATTAATTGCTTGGCAATACAGTGCTTACAATATGTCAGACTTGAGCACAGATGCATTTCGCCATGCCTTGCTTGAGTTCTCTGAACTGATGCTATTTCTATTGGTCGCCATGACCTATATTAATGCCTTAGAAGAGCGCAGACTGTTTGATGGCCTACGTTGTTGGCTGGTCGCCAGAGGCTTTAGTTATAAACAATTATTTTGGATCAGTGGCGTACTGGCTTTTTGTATTTCACCCATCGCCGATAACCTCACAACAGCGCTACTATTGTGTGCAGTTGTTATGAAAGTTGCCGCAAATGATAACCGCTTTATCGCCATGTCATGCATTAATATTGTGATAGCAGCCAATGCCGGCGGTGCATTCAGCCCGTTTGGAGACATTACCACGCTAATGGTTTGGCAAGCTGACGTTGTTGAATTTACAGAGTTTTTTGTATTGTTTTTACCTGCTCTTGTGAGCTATATCATTCCAGCGGCGGTAATGTCTTTATTCATCAATAATAAACACCCTGATACTGTCGACGAAGATATTGAATTAAAACGCGGTGCACTACGAATCTTATGCCTGTTTTTATTAACAATTTTAACTGCCGTAGTACTAAAAACAGCCTTTGGCTTACCTCCTGTTGTAGGCATGATGATGGGTTTAGGTTACTTACAATTTTTTGGTTACTTTTTACGAGTCACCCTGCCCGGCTCGCTTGCCAGAAAACGCGCGATGGCAGAGCGTGAAGGAGATAAAGAGCGCTTGTCTCGCCTAGGTAACGTTGTTCCTTTTGATGTATTTAGCCGGGTATCACGTGCTGAGTGGGATACATTATTGTTCTTCTACGGTATTGTTATTTGCGTCGGTGGTTTAGGGTTTATAGGCTATTTAGCACTGCTTTCTGATTTACTTTATACGAATTGGTCTGCAACTGGCGCAAATATTATATTAGGCTTGATGTCAGCGGTAGTAGATAACATTCCTGTGATGTTTGCTGTTCTTCAAATGATGCCAGAGATGTCTCATGGTCAATGGCTATTGATCACCCTAACAGCTGGGATTGGCGGTAGTTTACTATCGATTGGTTCAGCTGCGGGTGTTGCACTAATGGGCCAAGCACGAGGGATTTACACATTTAATAGCCACTTAAAATGGTCGCCTGTCATTTTACTGGGTTACTTTGCTGGTGTATTTACACATTTATACCTCAATACTGCCTATTTCGGCTAAGCCTTAAAAATGTCAAAGTTAAAACCCTGATGGTTAATTTAGGGTTTTAACTTCAATTCTATCGACAATTAAAGGCTTACTCGTTTCAAATTCGTACCAAGAAACCAATAAATACTCATGATCTTTTTGTTTTAAAAAATCATAAATGAAGAATTTATAAACAGCATTGTCGCAATTTGTTGTATTTTTGGCGTAAAAAGTCAAGATATCACCAGTCACTTTACTTTAGTCTAGAGATCGAAACGAAGAAACTTCTTCGTGATTGATCGAGGACACACAAATGACCCAAATGAACTCTGTTGCCATGCAAAATGGTAAACTGCATGTAAAACAAATTGATATTCCAACACCAGGACCAGGCCAAGTACTCGTAAAAAGCCTTGCTTGCGGTATTTGCGGTTCAGATATTCATATCACCCGCCATACAAGTGATGTATTTGATATCTATAAAAACTTGGGCATCATGGCAAACGATGCAGGTGATGACCAAGAAGTATTACTAGGTCACGAGTATGCGGCAGAAATCGTCAGCTACGGCCCAAATACCAAAGGCGAACTTGCCAAAGGCACCCGTGTAACCTCAGTGCCAATCTTACTCTCTGCCGGCGGTGCTGGCGTAGGTGTAACCCCAGGGCTGTATGGTGCCTATTCTGAATACTTTATCGTTGATGAAGCTTTGTTATTACCTATTCCTGATGCAGTCCCATCGGAAGCCGCAGCCATTACAGAACCCCTTGCTGTTGGCTTGCATGCGGTAAACCGCGCACAAATGAGTAATGACGACATAGCAATCGTGGTTGGTTGTGGCCCAATTGGCCTTGCCGCAATTGCAGCACTTAGATTGCAAGGTGTTAAACATATTATTGCCTCAGACCCACAAGAGAGCAAAAAACACGTCGCTCTTGAGTTTGGCGCGACTGAATACGTCAACCCGACCCTAGACGATGAAGTAGCCAAAGCAGCAGCCCTTGCAGACAATAATAAAGTGGTTATTTTTGAATGTGCTGGTGTAAGCCGCTTATTAAACGACTACATTTTACGGGCGCCAGCAAAAGCAAAAATCGTTGTAACAGGTGTACATACCGCGCCACTAAACGTTAACTTTGCCTATGCCACAGTGAAAGAGTTAGACCTTATTTTCTCTTATTACTACCAGCCAGAAGAGTTTGCACAATCACTTGAGAACATCGCGTCAGGCAAGATCGCATGGCAAAAAATGCGTACTGGTAAAGTCGGCATAGACGGCGTACAAGGTGCGTTTGATACCTTATTTAAACCAAATGACCATATCAAAATCATCATTGAACCATGGCGCACGGGTGAGCTTGAAAAAGTAACGGGTTAATTTAGTTTAAAAACGAGCAATAACCCTGCAATTTAGAAATTAACAATCAAACGTTAATTTCTAAGCTATAAACTATAGTTCGATATCAGGGATTACAGTTGCCTGTTCAAGAAAGTGCTCACAACGTGCATTAACTATATCAAAGTAATGCTTTAAATATGACACTTGTGATTTTGAAGGGCTATCAACAAGCGATATCGCCTGTTGTAAATTATTTTTAATACTTGTCGCTATTTTAGTTAGATGGCTTTGTAGTAACTTTTTTGAAATTCCATTTTCATCTGCAAAGTCAACTAACTGATATGCATTAATTGCATCTGGGTCAAACTCATCTCCTATACTCATAGCTAGATCCTGTTCAAACTCTGGATACATTTTAACGTTTACTAAATCATAAAATGGCGCAGGGATTAGACCTGATTTTTGCACAAAAAAGCTAAAGTTTTTGCCATGTGCATCTGAATTGTAGATGCAAAGATTAAATAACGCCCACTTTAAAATTTCAATTTTTGCCGCTATGGGGTTTTCGCAGAGTTTAGATAGCGCAAACAATTTTTCAAAGCTTGCACCATCACGAATGTGACGAACATCTCGCTGTTTACCTAAATTTCTTTCGTACTTTTTATCAACCCCTAAATTACAAGCTTGGCATGCATCAATCATATGCCTGCGCTTTACATTTTCAGGGCTAAACAATTTTCTATCGAATCTTTCTACAAGTAATGCAGGGTGGTGATCAAAATATTTAAGTTCAACATCTGCAACACTTAGCCCAGCTAGTTTTGCAAGTTTCATTGTTACAAATTCATTTATAACAAGATGTTGCTGATTATTCTTTTCAAACTTAATAATATGGGTAGAACAAAGGTCTCCTTCACCAAAACCTAACTTGCCATCAACTGACAATACATTTAATTTTGATTGAACACCTGCTACTGACAATCTTGGTTTGCCGTCCCAGACTTCCAAATGCCAAAGTTGAGGATCAGATAACTTTTTGATCAGTTCAGCATCACTAATAGCGATAAAGTTACTTTTTACTTTATCGTTTAAAACACCTTCAGGTAAAAACATCATAGCCCCAGAGGTATCTTTACCAATTCCACCGATCTGAGCAAATACATTCGTCCGTGATACCCCTAAGTAATCTATTAAATAATCTAGACCCTTATTTTCGGGTAGTAAGTTTTGTAAAAAACGTCTGATATTGACAGAAGGTATGTCATGTCTAAAAGGTAAATGAGGAGATATTGGAAAGCCCTCATCCACCCACTCTTGTTGATAACTCAATGATAAATTATCGCTTTCTCTAGAAAGATGTAATTTACCAACCTGCTTTTGGCTATAAATTATATCAAGCGTATATCTATCAGACCCAGACGTCATTCTCATCCTCCAGCGGTGAGTTAGCTGTGCTATCACTTTGCCATGGCTCAATTGATATCTTTACGCCTAATGCCGAGACAACTTTCATTAACGAGGCCACTTTTACATCAGCACTACCTTGTTCAATATTTATGTATGTCTGCTTTGATATACCCGAAAGTAATGCAGCGTCAGTTTGCGTGATATTGCTTTGTGTTCTCTTCGCTTTAATAACGTCACCAAGCAAAGAAGGTGTGAACGCCCTACTTAAATCTGGGGATTTACTCGCTTTAACTTTCTTTGCCATCACAATCTCAATTTAAACAATGTTTCTATTAAAGTCTAATCTATCAGACTTTAATTTCAACCTACACCATAAAACCAAATAAAGTCTACTTTAAAAGACTTTTATACTTATAAGACTTAAAAACCAAAATAAAGTCCAATATAGTAGACTTTATATGTAAATAATTACAATACCTCTATTAAAGTCTACCATGATAGACTTTAAAAATTTTCAGTATTACTTTGGTCATTAATAATTACATTTATGGTGAAATTATTGGGGGTGATATTCAAAAAGTGAGATTTGGTAGCCCCTACAGGAATCGAACCTGTAACTGCCCCTTAGGAGGGGGCCGTTATATCCATTTAACTAAGAGGCCACTCAAAAGCTGAGGTAAAGCTTGTAGCTTGTAGCTTGTAGCTTGTAGCTTGTAGCTTGTAGCTTGTAGCTTGTAGCTTGTAGCTTGTAGCTTGTAGCTAAAATTATAACGGGCTAAGGCTTTTTGAATCAAGCATTTGTACCAATCGGTAAGGTACTTTACCGATTGGTATTAAAAAGCTGCTAATTTAGTTTGGCTGTTGCGAATTGAATCGACTCATTTTTGAGTACAAAGTACGGGATCACTTTTTGCGCGCTAGCAACAACGAGTTTGGAATTTAAATTCACTACTCGGGCATTTACTTCTACACCATTGGTTCGATAGATTAGTGTGCCTGCTAACACATGGCTAGCGATACGGCGCTCTGCAAGTTCTTCAACGTCACGCGACATAACAAAATCACCGCGGGCGGTTACGTTAATCACATCCATCGCTTTAAAATCAACAACCCCATAACCAAACTTTTGTAGTTGATACATCATAGACTCGGCGATTTGATTGCCAAGTTGCGAGCTGCTTTTTAAGCTTGTATCAAGATCGACAAACGTCGTTATTGCAATACCTAACTCACTTTCTTGCTGCATGGTATCAACTAATTCTAGTGCCATTTGCTCAACATAATTAACCAGCGTTTTATGATGCTGATAAGGCACAAATAAGCGGTGATTTTCGTTAGTTTGTTGCGACTCTTTTTGCTCGAGCTCTTGCAACATAGCAACGTAATCAGCTTGTGATGATGTGGTGTTAGCCGTGCTTTGATTTGCCTCGCCTTGCTCAGCAAGTAATTGGCAACCTGACAACGCTAATAATATGAATGCTAAGAAAATACCTTTCATACCTTACTCACTTGCTTGTTTTAGCATTATTCCATCGCTACGATTGGTGCTATCTAAGGCATCGACCACAGATTGCGGAATAAACCCTTGTGCAGATCCCACCACGGCTTTACTTGCCAAACCAACGATACGAGCATTCACCAGTACCCCGCTTTGATGGTTAACTAGGGTGCCGGCTAGCACATAATTAAAGTTTTGGTCTTGGTTAAGCTCTAAATAATCTCGGCTAAATACATAATCACCACTAGGCGTTACACGCATGTAATCGGTCGTTTTGAAATCGACAACAGGTACACCAAAGGTATGCAGTTCGTGAATAAAACTTTCAGCGAGCTGGTTACCTAGTAACGTGGTTGAGTTGTAGTCAGCATCAAGATACACAAAGCTTGAAACAGCAATGGGGGTTTTATCGTTCACATATTGCAAGTTTTCAACTAAGTCTTGCATGATGCCACGTACATAATGATTGATATTTTTACGAGTTGGCGCTGCGGTAAAACTACTGTTGTTTAACACGGCTTGATTAGTTTGAAATACGCTGTCGTTACTATGCGGTGCAGCCACTTCTCGTTGAGCCATTAGCTGTGGTTCATCGTGCTGTTCAGGTGTATCACTAGCAAGCATCGAAGAGCAACCAAATCCCATAGGCAAACACATACTTAAAATTAAACGTTTCATTAATTGAATTCCTCTTAATATTCGCTTCGATACAACTGACCATTACGCTGCTGTACTTTTTCAGCTCCCCACATAACGTTTATCGGGATCTCTGTACTTGCCGCAGATACAACACGCTGATCTTTTGTATTGACGAGTCGAGCATTCACTATATAGGCATGTTGTTGCCGGGTAAGTGTGCCGGTAATAACAAAGTCAATATTCTGACGTTGGCGTAAGGTTTTTATATCGCGACTAAGTACACTATCGGCCGTTGGCTGCAAATTTAAAGTATTTTCTAGTCGATATTCGATAGTATGAAAGCCTAGCTGGGTAAATTGCGTAAGTAAGCTCTCTTGAATTTGCTGACTCAAGCCACTGCCTTGATCTTGCGCCAACTTAGTCCCCAGGCCATCTGCCATGTAAAAGCTCGTAACAGCAATGCGCGCATTACCTTTGTAAGGGCCTTGAATACGACTTAACTGACTACTTAAATCAGTAACATATTGATGCACTGTATAAGGAGCCATCGGTGATTTTGGCGTTTCTCTAGGGGGCGTTTTTTGTTGCTCTTCGGTTAAGCTACAACCCACTAACACTAAAAAAACGAAATAAACTAACAGACGCATATTTGCCATCCTCTTTCAACATGACAAATACAAAGCAATAATTATGCCTAACTATTATTATTGGCGAGATTTACCTTGATCGTCTAGAAACGAGAAACTCTGATACCAATTTGGTTATTTAGCTATTCCTGGCAGTTGCTCTTGCATCGCCCTACCCTCTGCATCCATACAATCGTAAATAAGTAATTTTTAACGCAGCTAGCTTCAGGCTTATCCTCATGGGTGGTTTCTGTATTTCGGGTTGGTATTTATCTAAGCGAATAAGCCTTTTAATGATAAGTCTGCTTGCTGTTTATAATCGCTACTCAGGCCGAGTATGTGAGGCTGTTAATTTGCAGAGCAAAGTAGCTGCGATTATTATTTAATACAAAAAGCAATAGTTAAAGCATCTCGCCAACAAATGTTGCAGTTACACATGACTGACCCATTTTTTTAGCAATCTCACAAAAAGCGCTGGCCTGGCTGTAGTTTTTAAAAGGTCCTGCACGCAGCGCATACAAAGTGACTCCCTTTTGATCACGCTGTTTAAAGCGAAAACTAAGCCCTTGTAAAGCATTAGGATAATCATGTTTTAGCTTCAATACTTGATGACTCACTTTATTCACTGACAAATATAGCCCCAGCTGCACACCTGCAGCTTGATTATTGTCAGTAGCGAGCTCAGGTTGCACTTTCTGCTTAGTGTAAACAGGCTCATCTTGCTCTTGCGTCATCATACACGCTGACAAAGTTAATAAACTTAAGATAATGAACAAATGCCTAAGAAGAGTAAAAAAAATCATGTAAACGTCAACTCTAAAAAATAGGCATAAATTCTAGCAAACAAAATGCCAACCCAGTTAAAAAGAATTACATTAAAAGTAAACGCGATTATCCGTGTACTTGCTTACAAAGCAATCGATCCCTTGACGTTTTATGGCTTCGCAGTCTGCTTGCGCGTTTTTAAAATACTTGTAACCACCATATTTAAGACGATAAAACGTGTGTTGCTCAACAGTAGCGGTTTCAATATTTAAAATAGGCTCACCTTGAAAAATATTGGGGGCATGCTTGGTCATTTTTTTAACAGAATAAGCGAGTAATGGCTTTGATTGAACCGATGCAAGCTGCACAGCAAAAGCATATTCATGTTTAAACGGTTGCTCAATTAACGTGCTATTCAATGAACCAGCAGGAACTGTTTCAAGCGCTGCGTGTTGGTTAACTAAAGAGGGAGAGCTATCTACTTTTATAATATTTTGACTCAACAATTGCACAAGGTGCAATAAAGGCCATTGTTTAGGGGAAAGAAAAGAGGTTGTCGTATTATTGCAACCTGACACAGTCAAACACGCCACTAGGCATATACTGTAACGTAAAGGCTTCACACAACATTTCATAATCAGAGTTCTTAAACATACCATAAAAAATTTCTTCTCATTCAAGAAGACTCGCTGTTAGCACTTACCTGTACACCAAGGCGAATAAGATCATTTTAGGTATCAAATAAAAATACTAACACATTGTTTTTTATTTAGCGTTTCAAAAAGCGGCCATGAAAAAACATCCACTTCAAGTCTACGTCCTAAAATGGCAAATAATGCAATGAGCTAGGTTTCAACACTTGAGTAGAATAAATTATCAACCAATATGCAATGAAACATTTTAATTACATTCAATCATAACAATGTGTTAGGACAAAGGTATATCAGAAAAGTCATTATTTGCATAATGAACAAAAATTAGGAAGGTAAATAAACATAAAAAAAGTGCCGTATAGGCACTTTTTGTATTATTTTTAACTAGATAGCTTAACTATTTAACAAGCGATTTAATAAAGTCGCTTAATTCATCTTTAAATTCTTCTCTGCGAAGCGCAAATTCAACAATTGCTTTTAAGTAGCCAATCTTGCTACCACAGTCATGGCTTTTGCCTTTCATTGAATAAGCATCAACAATTTCTTTTTCCATCAACATAGCAATAGCGTCAGTTAATTGAATTTCATCGCCGGCACCTGCTGGAGTTTTTGCAAGTAGTGGCCAAATATTTTTGCTTAATACGTAACGGCCAACAACCGCAAGGTTTGAAGGTGCCTGATCAACTGGCGGTTTCTCAACCATGTTTAAAATAGCTGCACTTTCGCCTTGCTGAATTTTTGCATCGCCTAGGTCAACAACACCAAATTTGTCTACTTCGTTTTTTGGCACAGGCTCGACCATAATTTGGCTCTCACCTGTTTTTTCAAAGCGTTGGATCATCTCTGCTAAGTTGTCTTTTTTAAGGTCGCTTGCTACATCATCAATGATCACATCAGGTAAAATAACCACAAATGGTTCATTACCAATAATCGGAGCTGCACAGTTGATAGCATGACCTAGCCCTTTAGCTTCACCCTGACGAACATGAATGATGGTTACATCTTTAGGGCAAATTGATTGTACCTCAGCAAGTAATTGGCGTTTAACACGCTTCTCAAGAGTCGCTTCTAACTCGAAGCTCGTGTCAAAATGGTTTTCAATTGAGTTTTTACTTGAATGGGTAACTAAAACAATTTCTTTAATACCAGCCGAAATCGCTTCATTCACTACGTATTGGATCAAAGGACGGTCGACAATAGGCAACATTTCTTTTGGAATCGCTTTCGTTGCAGGTAACATTCGCGTGCCAAGGCCAGCAACTGGGATCACAGCTTTCATTGATTTCTCCTTAAATTTTATTGTTCTTACACTGAAAACGGATACTTAATTGCATCGTGACACTGATAACCTACTACTTCAAAATCGTCTTTTGTAACCCAGGTTTCAATGTCTTCTAGTGATTTAATATTTGGGTTTATTTTTAATTCTGGCGACGCGAAAGGCTCACGCTTAAGCTGCACATCACGCATCAACTCCAGTTGATTTTCGTAAATATGCGCATTAGCAATTTTATGGTATGCCTTGCCCGGTTTGTGCCCAGTGATTTGTGCAACTAAAGCAAGTAACACAAAGCATTGTATTTGATTAAAGTTTAAGCCTAGCGGCACATCACAGCTGCGTTGATATGATGTTAAGTATAGAGTATCACCCAACAAAGAAAAGGTATGAGTGTGCATGCAAGGGCGTAAACAGCCCAGCTCAAACTCACCAGGGTTATAAAAAGTGATGATCTCACCGCGATCATCAATACCTTTTGATAAGTTATCAATAACCTTTTTTAGCTGATCAAGGTGGCTGCCATCAGGGCGTTGCCAACTGCGGCCTTGCACACCATATACACGACCCATGTCGTCTTCGCCGCGACGATGCGGGTTTTCGAGCCAAGCCTTATTCTCGTTAGCGTTTGCATTCCAAGTCATGCAGCCAATTTCACGAAACTGTGCAGCGCTATCGTAACCACGCAAGTAACCAAGTAACTCTGCGATTGCAGCCTTATAAAAGCTCTTGCGTGTAGTGATCAGTGGAAACTTATTGTTTGCCACGTCATACTCAAGATCGGCATTAATAACGGTTAAACATTTGGTGCCAGTGCGCTTATTTTCAACCCACACACCTTCATCAACGATGCGTTGACATAAATCTAAATACTGTTTCATTGATTAGCTCTTGTTATGCTTTGCTTGCCACGCTGTGTTGCGGCTTTTTATAGGCCCATATTAACAAACCAAGGCCACCGATGACCATTGGCAATGATAAGATTTGTCCCATTGAAATAACGCCTGCGAATAAACCTAAATGAGCATCTGGCTCACGGAAGTATTCAACAATAAATCTAAACACACCATAACCAAGTAAGAACACCCCAGCAACACTGCCCGCTGGACGTGGCTTTTTAATAAACCATTGTAAGATTAAAAACAGCACTAAACCTTCTAAAAAGGCTTCGTATAATTGTGATGGATGACGAGGCTCTGGACCACCTGTAGGGAAGATAAACGCCCATGGCACATCAGTTACTCGGCCCCATAATTCACCATTGATAAAGTTACCTATACGCCCTGCAAGTAGGCCAAGCGGCACTAAAGGTACAACAAAGTCGCCTACTTCAAACAATGACTTTTTACGTGTCCACGCAAATATAGCTATTGCTGTAATGACACCTAGCGTACCACCATGGAAAGACATGCCGCCTTGGTCAATTCTAAATAAATAAAGTGGGTTTTCAATAAAATAACTAAACTGATAAAACAATACATAGCCAATACGACCACCGAGTATTACCCCGAGCATGCCGTAAAATAGCAGGTCACTGACTTGTTCTTTTGTCCAACCTGAGTTTGGTTTTTCTGCTTGGCGATTAGCAAGCCACATAGCCAAAGCAAAACCAATTAAATACATTAAACCGTACCAACGTACGCTGAGCGGGCCTACCGAAAAAATAACCGGATCGATATCTGGAAATTGAAGAGCCATATAAATAAAAACCTTTAACTGAACACCATTTTAAGCGCAATTATGACAAGTAAGAGCGCAAATACTTTTTTTATTGTTGCCACTGGCAAGTAATGCGTTGCTTTAGCACCTATTGGTGCAATCAGCGACGAGGTAACCACAATCCCCACTAAAGCAGGTAAATATACAAACCCAGCAAATCCATCACTGAATGATGTTAATTGCCATCCAGCAGAGACATAGCCCACTGAACCAAACAGCGCAATGACAATACCACATGCAGCAGCACAACCAATGGCCTTTTTAATATCAACAGAAAAATAATGCAGTAACGGCACAATTAAAGCACCACCACCAATACCAATAAGTCCTGATAAAGCCCCCATTATGGCACATAAAAAGCCTAAAATGGGGCCTGAAGGTAATGGTTTTTCACTAGCCGCTTTAGCCCGAGTTGATAACAACATTCTGAGCGCAATAAACACCACACTGCCAGCAAATACAAAACGTAATAATTGTTCAGGAATAAAGCTTGCTGCAAAGCCACTGATCAATGCGCCAAGCCCAACTCCAGTCATCACCCAAGGGGCAATTTGCCAAGGCACATTAGCATTGCGATGATGAGCAAGGGCTGAAGAAGTTGAAGTAAAAATAATGGAAGCTAACGATGTTGCAATGGCAATGACTAAAACATGACTTGGATCAGCAACGTTAAATGACACCAGCAGCACACTAAGAACAGGAACAATAATTAGTCCACCGCCAATCCCAAGCAACCCGGCTAAAAACCCCACTACGCTTCCTAAAATTGCGCAGTACACCATTAAAAGTATTACGTCATGCATAGCACACTCATATATTCAATTTGTTATATACATATACTAAACGAATATATGAACGCTTCACAGCACAATTTGACCTCATGATTGCCCTTGGCTTGGGGTGTAAAATAATTCACCCAGTTGATGCTCTATCATGAAGTTGCGCGTTAATCTAAGAACGTGTTTTGCCGTTGGCTGCATTAAACACTCTGCAAGTAACTTTTCCATATCACTAACATTTAAACGTCTGAGCACAAACTTAATTTTACTAATTGATGAATAGTTCATACTCAAGCTTCGATAACCCATAGCAATGAGCAGTAATGCGCCTTCTGGGTCGCCGCCTAACTCACCACATAAACTAAATGGCAGTTCATGTTGATGACACTCTTGGGCTATTTTTAACAACACCCGCAGTACACTAGGGTGATATGGGTTAAACAACTCGGCAACGCGAGCATTAGAACGGTCAACTGCGAGCATATATTGGGTTAAATCATTACTACCCACTGAGCAAAAATCGACTTTTTGTGACCACTCTTCGAGCATAAATACACTTGAAGGAACCTCAAGCATCACCCCGACTTCTGGGCGTTCAACAGCTTGCTCTGGATATTGCTCACTTAATTCAAAGTATGCTTGTTCAAGCAACTTTAATGATTCATCAACTTCTTCTGAACCACTGATCATCGGCAGCATTATTTTTAAATTACCTAAACCAATATTCGCTTTTAACATGGCTCTAAGTTGATCTAAAAAAAGTTCAGGGTGATCAAGAGTAACGCGTATACCGCGCCAACCCAAAAACGGGTTTTCTTCTGTTATGTTGAAGTAATCTAATACTTTATCGCCACCAATATCTAAAGTACGCATCACCACAGGGTTCGGGTGATAGCTGGTTAGTACTTCGCGGTACCAAGTTTCTTGATCAGATTGGGAAGGAAACTGGCCTTTTTGCATAAACCAAGCTTCAGTACGATAAAGCCCGACACCGTCGCAGAAAGGTTTATTATCATGCTCGGTGTTTAACTCAAGGCCTGCATTAAGTAGTAAGCTAATGTGCTCACCATCACGCGTTACAGCTTCTAAACTTTGCTCTGCAAAAAAGCGATCATTTAATAGCGTTTCTTGGTATTTAAGTTGGCTATATTCTTCGTGTAACACTTGCGAAGGAGAAATATATAAACGCCCCGCATAGGCGTCTAAAATCATTGGTTTGCCTTCAAACTGCAATAACGGCACATCTTCAATACCCCAAATAGCTGGGATCCCCATCGCGCGGGTTAAAATTGAAGCATGGCTGTTCGCAGCCCCGTTCACACTCACCACCCCTGCTAAATGCCCTTTTGGCACTTCTGCAAGCATTGCTGGTGTCAGCGTACTGGCAATTAAAATAGTATCTTTAGGGTAAGGCTTTGCTGCATGTTCGGTATTCACTAAGTGATGTAAAACCCGCAAGCCGATATCCTTAACATCAACGGCACGTTCTTTGATGTATGGGTCTTGCATAGCATTAAACTGTGAAACAAGCTTTTCGATAACAATTTTAAGTGCACTTTTAGCACTCCACCCCTGTTGAAGCTGGGCTTCAACATTTTGTCCTAGACTTTTGGCATCAAGTAATTGTTGGTACACATCAAATACAGCAAGCGCCTCTTGAGGTATTGAATCGCTAAGTGTCATCGATAAAGTATTAAACTCGTTACGCGTCGCAGCAACAGCTTGAGTGAATAACTTACGCTGAGCGCTGATGTCATCATCTTTTTGTAATTCAATAGACGTAAAATCTAGCTTTGGGATCACCACGAAGGCTTCGCCTATCGCTATGCCTGGTGCACTCGATACTCCTTTAAGTACCGAAGTCTGATGGGCAAAATCATCTAGCCTTAGTAACTCTTTTATTTCTGCATGGGCTAGCTGAGAAGCAAGTTGTGCCGAAAGCGTAATTAAAAATGACTCTTCGTCAGGGCTAAAAACCCGCGCTAATTTTTGTTGAACAACAATAACGCCTAAAACCTTTTTTTGGTGCACGACTGGCACTGATAAAAACGCGTTATAGCCTTCTTCATTAACTTCTGGCGAGAGTTTAAAGCGAGGGTGTGACTTTGCAAAAGCAATATTGATGGGCTCTTCACGCTGCGCAACAAGCCCAACGAGACCTTCAGTAAAGCCTATACGAAACTTTCCAACCGCATCTGGGTTGAGGCCTTGGGTGGCCATCAATACAAAGTTGTCTTGACTGTAATCTGCAAAATAAATCGAGCAGCACTGTGTTTGCATGGCATCTTTTACCATTTGCACAAAACACGCTAGCGCACTGTTTAAGTCCGCCTGTTGCGACACTGCCTCAGCAATTGATCTGAGCGTGGCTAACATGATGCTGCTCCTATAATTTAGATAAGGCAGGCCTTATCGTTTTTGTCGCCAATGATCTTTTTGTTGCTCTCGTTTATTAAACGGCATTGCAAACGGAGCAAACTCTTTCATTACTCGACGATATACATCGCGCTTAAACGAAACAACTTGCCTAACCGGATACCAATAACTCACCCATCGCCAATCATCAAACTCGGGGTGATGAGTTTTAAGTAAATCTACATCTTCATCTTTACAACGAAGTTTCAGTAAAAACCATTTTTGTTTTTGCCCAATACACACAGGACTTGAGTCTCTGCGAATTAAACGTTTGGGTAGTTTATAGCGTAACCAATGTTTTGAACTTGCGACGATCTCGACGTCTTCAGGAAGCAAGCCCACTTCTTCGTGTAATTCTCTGTACATGGTTTGCTCTGCTGTTTCACCATCGTCCACACCACCTTGGGGAAATTGCCAAGAGTGTTGACCATAACGACGAGCCCAAAATACTTGTCCCTGATTATTGCAAATTACAATTCCGACATTGGCACGAAAACCTTCGGCATCAATCACCTTAGTGCCTCATTTGTAAGTCGATTTTTATTGATTGTTCCACATAACCCGCGATACAGCAAACACTTTACACCCAAGCATAAAGGAGATTTAAAATAACTCATTTAACACGCCCATTTAATCAAGGTGTTACAAAGCTATTTTGATAAAAATACGCTGTTTGAATAAAATAACTATTTACAACCTCTTTTTTACCATCTTACCCACAGCTTGTGCATAACTTTTATAAAACATGCCTAATTTGCAAACAAATCCACAATCCACAGTTGAAATATCCACTTTCTCCACAGAAACTGTGGATAAACATGTTTATATATCTGTATTTATACAAACAACTAATCACTTAATATCGAAGCACAACGCAACAAAACAACTAAAACATATAAATTTCAACTGGTTATACAATCAAGCCCACATATTCCACTGGTTATTTTTAGCTCACACTTAACATGCGCAAAAAACACCCAAACACAAAGATATCCACTATGGCACGTATTTGCTATCATGAACCGGTTAATTAGACAATCAAATAAACGCCTTATGCGACCAATAAAACCCGCTTCTATAAACGAATTAATGCAACGTGTTGATGCTATTGCCGGCCTCACCTTAGGGCAATTAGCTGAGCAATATCAATTTAAAACACCTGACGATTTACTGCGTGAAAAAGGCTGGACAGGGCAACTTATCGAATATGTGCTTGGCGCAACAGCAGGCTCAAAACCAACACCTGATTTTGAAGAGTTAGGAATTGAATTAAAAACACTGCCTATTTCGTTTAAAGGTAAGCCACTCGAAACAACATTTGTGTCAGTTACGCCGTTACTAAATGTTACAGGGATGACTTGGCAGCAAAGTACTGTGCGTAAAAAGTTGAATCATGTTTTATGGTTACCTATTTTAGGTGAGCGCGAGATACTGCCTTTTCACCGTACCATAGGCAGTGGCTTTTTGTGGCAGCCAAGTGCAGAGCAAGATGCCCTTTTACAAAGGGACTGGGAAGAACAAATGGAGCTAATCGCCCTTGGTCGCGTTGATGAAATTTCGGGGCACTTAGGCGATGTTATGCAAATAAGGCCAAAAGCAGCCAACAGTAAAGCACTTACCGATGCAATTGGCCCCAATGGCCAAATAATACAAACCCTACCTCGCGGCTTTTATTTAAAAACCAGCTTTACTGGCGAGATCTTAAAACAGCAATTTCAGCTATAAAAAAACCTCCCGCAGGAGGTTTTTAAAGTCTCAATGAGCTAAGCCAAATTACTGACCTTTAACTTCTTTAAGACCATTGTAAGGTGCTTTTTCACCTAGTACTTCTTCAATGCGAAGTAATTGGTTGTACTTAGCAATACGGTCAGAACGGCTTAATGAACCCGTTTTGATTTGACCTGCCGCAGTACCTACTGCTAAATCAGCAATTGTTGCATCTTCTGTTTCACCTGAACGGTGTGAGATAACAGCTGTGAAGCCAGCATCTTTAGCCATCTTGATAGCAGCAAGCGTTTCAGTTAATGAACCGATTTGGTTGAACTTGATAAGGATTGAGTTAGCAATACCGTTATCAATACCACGCTTTAAGATCTTCGTGTTAGTTACGAAAAGGTCATCACCTACTAATTGTACTTTGTCGCCAATTAGTTTTGTTTGGTGAGCAAAACCATCCCAATCAGACTCGTCTAAGCCATCTTCAATTGAAACAATTGGGTATTGCTCTGTCAGATCTTTAAGGAAGTGGTTAAACTCTTCAGAAGTGAATTTTTTACCTTCGCCTTTAAGGTCATAGATATTAGCTTCTTTGTCGTAGAACTCAGATGCCGCACAGTCTAATGCTAGCGTGATGTCTTTACCAAGCTCGTAACCTGCATTTGCAACAG
The DNA here is from genome assembly GCF_049257215.1 of Pseudoalteromonas thalassia. Taxonomy (NCBI): domain Bacteria; kingdom Pseudomonadati; phylum Pseudomonadota; class Gammaproteobacteria; order Alteromonadales; family Pseudoalteromonadaceae; genus Pseudoalteromonas; species Pseudoalteromonas thalassia. The sequence goes on along the minus strand of NZ_JBMMUE010000001.1, from coordinate 122,792 downwards.
CTACTTTAATTGCTGCAAGTGCCGCTTCGTTTGACTCAAGGTTAGGAGCAAAACCACCTTCGTCACCAACTGATGTAGAGTGACCTTCAGCTTTAAGTACTTTTGCTAAGCTGTGGAATACTTCAGCGCCCATACGTAATGCTTCACGGAAGTTTTTAGCGCCAACTGGCTGGATCATGAATTCTTGAATATCAACAGAGTTATCAGCGTGCTCACCACCATTGATGATGTTCATCATAGGTAATGGCATTGAGTAAACACCTGGTGTGCCGTTAAGGTCTGCAATGTGCTCATAAAGTTCAACGCCTTTTGAGTTTGCAGCCGCTTTAGCTGTTGCTAAAGACACAGCTAAGATAGCGTTAGCACCTAGTTTTTCTTTGTTTTCAGTACCATCTAAGTCAAGCATTACTTGGTCAACCGCTTTTTGATCAACTGCGTTTTGACCTTTAAGCGCTTCAGCGATTTCGTTGTTGATATAGCCTACTGCTTTTAAAACACCTTTACCTAGGTAACGTGCTTTATCACCATCACGTAATTCAAGCGCTTCGCGAGTACCTGTTGATGCACCAGATGGTGCTGCAGCACGGCCCCATGAACCATCAGCTAAATGTACATCAGCTTCAACAGTTGGGTTACCACGCGAGTCCATGATTTCGCGACCAATCACTTTTACGATTTCTGACATCTTGATTCCTCTTTTCCCGAAAATGGTGAGTTAGTGCCAATTTTATTAATTATCCTTAATGCCATTGGCTTATTAAAACAAATAAGCCGTGCATAAAGCACGGCCTATTAAAATTACGATGACGCTTTTTGGTGAGTGTGTGCAGCTGCGACAAACCCTTCAAATAGCGGGTGACCATCACGTGGTGTTGACGTGAATTCCGGGTGGAATTGCGCGGCAATAAACCAAGGGTGATCTTTATTCTCGATAATTTCGACTAATTTCTTATCTTCAGATAAACCAGTGAAACTTAAGCCTGCTTTTTCAAGCTGCTCTACGTAGTGGTTATTCACTTCGTAACGGTGACGGTGACGCTCTACAATCTCGTCGCTACCGTACACTTCGCTTACTTTTGAGCCTGGTGTTAAATGACACTTCTGTGCGCCTAAACGCATAGTACCACCTAAGTCAGATTGCTCATCACGCACTTCAACGTTACCGTCAGCATCTTGCCACTCTGTGATTAGACCAACCACAGGATGTGCTGATTTAGCGTTAAACTCGGTTGAGTTTGCATCTTCAAGGCCTGCAACGTTACGCGCATATTCAATAAGCGCTACTTGCATACCTAAACAAATGCCTAAGTAAGGAACTTTGTTTTCACGTGCATATTTAGCCGCTAAGATCTTACCTTCAACACCACGACCGCCGAAGCCACCTGGTACTAAGATAGCGTCAAGGTGAGACAGTAACTCTGTACCTTTGCTTTCTAAGTCTTGTGAATCAACGTATTCGATGTTCACGGTTAAACGGTTTTTCAGACCTGCATGCTTTAATGCTTCGTTTACTGATTTATACGCATCTGGTAGTTCGATGTATTTACCAACCATACCAATTGTCACTTCACCCGTTGGGTTAGACTCTTGATATAACACTTGTTCCCACTCAGATAGATCTGCTTCTGGGCACTCAAGATAGAAACGACGACAAACGAAGTTATCTAATTCTTGTGACTTAAGTAACGCAGGGATCTTATAGATGCTTTCTACGTCTGGTAATGAAATAACAGCTTTCTCTTCAACGTTAGTGAAAAGTGCGATTTTCGCGCGCTCGTTATTTGGTAGTTTACGATCAGAACGACAGATTAAGATATCTGGTTGGATACCAATCGAACGTAATTCTTTTACAGAATGTTGTGTTGGCTTAGTTTTAACTTCACCTGCAGGGCCTAAGAATGGCACAAGCGTTAGGTGGATAAACAATGCGCGCTCACGGCCAATTTCAGTGCCAAGCTGACGAATTGCTTCTAAGAATGGTTGTGACTCGATGTCACCAACTGTACCGCCAATTTCAACGATTGCTACATCGCGACCTTCAGCACCGTCGTATACACGTTGCTTAATGTCGTTTGTGATGTGTGGAATAACCTGAATTGTTGCACCAAGGTACTCACCACGACGCTCACGTCGTAATACATCTTCATAAACACGACCTTGTGTGAAGTTGTTGCGGCTAGTCATCTTGGTACGGATGAAACGCTCATAGTGACCTAAGTCAAGGTCAGTCTCTGCACCGTCTTCAGTTACAAATACTTCACCGTGCTGAATTGGGCTCATAGTGCCTGGGTCAACGTTAATGTAAGGATCCAGCTTTAAAATAGTCACGTTAAGACCACGTGCTTCTAAAATAGCGGCTAATGACGCTGCTGCAATACCCTTACCCAACGAAGAAACAACCCCGCCAGTTACGAAGATAAATTTTGTACTCATGCGAACCCTAGAATATCAGGAATTAAAAGGAATAATATAGAATCAAGACGGGGCGATATTGTAGCAAAGGCACTGCTATCAATCCAGATAAAATTAGCAAATAAGTGCACAAAAAACGAGCTTAACCATACTGTACCCAACCTGTTCTACAACACACTCATTTTAACTGCTTTTTAATGGCTTCCCATGCGTTGTCCATTTCTTCAAGACTAGCCGTTTCTAAACTTTGACCACGCTCCTGTAAATAAGCGGCTACTTTTTCAAAGCGTGACGCGAACTTAGCATTGGCACTTCGTAATAATTGCTCTGGATCGCGCTTGATATGACGCGCTACATTGACCGTAGCAAACAGTAAATCACCAATTTCTTCGGCGCTGTGCTCAGAATGTGGATCATGAGCCAGCGCTTCTTTTACTTCGTCTACTTCTTCTGCAACTTTATCAAGTGCCCCATGATAGCTTGGCCAATCAAACCCTAGGCTTGCCACACGCTGTTGAATTTTCTTCGCTTTTGACAGTCCCGGCATCGCATCAGGTATATCTTGCCACAGGCTCATTTGTGGTGAGGCTGATTTTTCTGCTCGCTCTTGTGCTTTTATAGCCTGCCACTGCGCAGAAAGTTCAGCATCCGATAGATCTCTTTGCTCAGCAAAGACATGGGGATGACGACGCACTAATTTATCATTAAGCGTATTAGCCACATCGGCAAAATCAAATAACCCCTGCTCTTTAGCAAGCTGAGCATAAAAAATAACTTGAAACAGTAAATCGCCAAGCTCACTTTTAAGCTCAGTAAGCTCACCTTTTTCAATGCAGTCTGCTACTTCGTAAGCTTCTTCAAGGGTGTGCGGCACAATCGATTTAAAATCTTGTTTTAAATCCCACGGGCACCCAGATTCTGGGTCCCGTAGTTTGGCCATAATCGCTAACGACTGCTCAATGGCATGCTTATCACTCATTATGAATGACCACGCTTTGCTTCATGGACACCTTCAATTTGGTGTAACTTCGACAATAAGCGGTTGGTGCTTGATAAGTCATGAACTTCAACCTGCATTGAAAACAGTGCAAGTTGCTTATCTTCAACCGTGTTAACGTTCATGTTCAGCACATTTACTTTTTCGTTTGCAAGTACTGAGCTGATATCTCGAATTAGCCCAGAACGATCGGTGGCTTCAACTTTAATAGTTAATGAGTACGAGCCGTTTACATCGTCTGACCAGCTTACTGATATCACTCGCTCTGGGTGTTTATCACGTAGTTTTTCGAACGAATCACAATCTTCACGGTGAACCGCAATCCCTCGGCCTTGGGTGATATAACCAATAATTTCATCGCCTGGCACAGGTCGGCAGCATTTTGCTACGTGGCTCATTAAACTACCTACACCATCAACAACAATACCGTTTTTATCGCCGGTGACACTTTTCGGCTTTTTAAACTTAATTTGTGGCTCGTCATCATCACGGTCACTAATAAAGTTTAATAACTGATTTAAACGAACATCTCCTGCACCAACAGCCACCATTAAATCTTCAAGACCACGCAAATTAAAGCGCTCAATTGCTGGCGCCAGATCTTTAGTTGTTAGGTCTAGCTTTTGTAGCTCAGTCTCTAAAATTTCTTTACCCGCGCTTAAATTTTTATCTCGGTCTAGTTGCTTAAACCAATGATGTATTTTAGAGCGTGCACGCGACGACTTGATATAACCTAGTGATGGGTTTAACCAATCACGACTTGGGTTGGCCTGCTTTTGAGTTAAAATTTCAACCTGATCCCCGGTACTTAACTGGTAAGTGAAAGGCACAATCTTGCCAAACACTTTTGCACCAATACAGCGGTGACCTACATTTGAGTGAATGTAATAGGCAAAATCAAGCGGTGTCGCACCCAGTGGTAAATCATAAATATCGCCTTTTGGTGTGAACACATAAACGCGGTCTTCTACTACTTGGTTTTTAAGCTCTTCGGCTAAGTCACTGCCATCAACAACTTCTTCTTGCCATTGCAGTAGTTTGCGCAACCAGCTAATTTTTTGTTCATAGCCCGAACCTCGCCCTGGTAGCGCTCCCTCTTTATACATCCAGTGCGCAGCTACACCTAACTCTGCATCTTGATGCATTTCGCTAGTACGAATTTGAATTTCGACGGTTTTACCTTCAGGGCCAAAAACCACGGTATGGATTGACTGATAGCCGTTTTGCTTCGGTGTTGCGATGTAATCATCAAATTCTTTATTCAAATGACGCCAGTTGGTATGCACAATACCTAATGCGGCATAACAATCTTGCAAGCGTTCCACCACAATGCGCATAGCACGAATATCAAAAAGCTGATCAAACTCGTAGTTTTTCTGCGCCATTTTTTTATAAATGCTGTAGATATGCTTAGGACGGCCATACACTTCACCCTCAATGCCTGCTTCAGCTAGTTTTGACTTTACTAAAGCAACCATATTTTCCATGTAAGCTTCACGAGCAAGGCGCTTATCATCAAGCTGTTTTGCAATGTTTTTATAGGTATCTGGGTGCAAATAACGGAACGATAAGTCTTCAAGCTCCCACTTAAGTTGACCAATCCCTAAACGATTAGCCAGCGGAGCAAAAATATCACGTGTTTCTTTGGCGGCAATAACGCGCTCTTCTTCACTGGCGTCTTTAACATCACGCAAGTGGCATACTTGTTCTGCGAGTTTAATCACCACGGCGCGCACATCTTCAACCATGGCTAACAGCATACGGCGGATATTATCGATTTGTACTGTACCTTTACCTTGATGGGCTAAGGTACTAATAGTGGCCATTTGGCTGACGCCAGTTAGTAATAACGCAACGTGATTACCTAACTTTTCGGTGACTGTCTCAATTGAGATTTTTTCGGCTAAAAAGTAAGGGGTCAAAAATGCGGTTGCCAGCGAATCAGCGTCTAAGTTCAGCTCGGCTAAAATTTCCACCATTTCGATTGCGGTATTTTCACGTTTTGCATCGTCACAATGCTGGCACAAATCATGAGCCTGCTTTAATAGGATTTGTTTATCTTCTGTTAGCGCTAACAGCTCGATACGGCTGGCAAAATCACTCGGCTTTGTAAGCTGATGTGACTGTCTAGTGGCTACCATAGTGCGCTTTACCTCCTGTGAAATAACGCCATCGTTTCAATATGCCCGGTATGAGGGAACATATTCATTAGCCCTATTTTCTTAATGCTAAAGCCTGCTTGTAAAATAATCGCACTGTCACGGGCTAAAGTAACAGGATCACAAGAGACGTATAAAATCGTTTTAAACTGGGTTAGTGGTAACTGCTCTAAAATGGCCATCGCCCCAGTGCGTGACGGGTCAAGGACTAACACATCAAAATCATCACTAAACCAAGCTGCTGATTTCATTGGCTGTGTTAAATCAAAACAGTAAAAATCGGTATTCGACAAAGAGTTAGTTTGCGCATTTTGTTTGGCTAATGCAACCGCAGAATCAACACCTTCAACACCAATAACATATTTAGCATACTTTGCCATTAATAGTGAAAAGTTACCAATACCGCAAAATAAATCCAGCACTTGTTCACTGCCTTGAAGTTCTAACCACTCTTTTGCTTGATGCAGCATCGCTTGGTTCACTTGCGGGTTAACTTGAATAAAGTTTTCAAGACCAAACTCAAAGCGTAAATCATAAGCTGGTATCTGGTAGTACGGCATAGGGAAATCACTGTGATTTATTTCACCACTTTGTGATTGCCATACCACGCACCAGTTGTATTCATTACACGCTGATTCTACGATTGTTTTTAACTCGTTATTAATCGTCTTAGTATGCCTAACAACCACAAAAGCCGCGTTATCAGCTTCGCATAATTGTAAGTGGCTAATACTATCTAGACCTGAATGACTGTTGATAAGAACATCAAACACAGCAAATACTTCTTTGAAAGTGCTTGTAAGCACATCGCAGTTTTCAATACTCACCAATTGCTTAGAGCCTTGAGCTCGATACCCTACTCGCATTTTTTTGGCGGATTTGTCGTGCATTACTGCAATACGCGCAGAGCGACGATAATGATGCTCATCACTCAGTAAAGGCGCTTGCCAGTTTAAATTATCAGCTTTGGCAAATTTACTAAACAACTGACTTACCGCTGCTTGCTTTTCTACGAGCTGTTGTTTTGCATCGAGGTGTTGTAACTGACAACCACCGCATACCTGATAATGTTGGCAAAAAGGAGTAACCCTATGCTCTGAGGCTGATAGCACTTTTTTACAATCAGCACTGGCAAAACGTGCCTTATCTTCTATCAACAATGCTTTTACTTCTTCGCCCGGCAAAGCACCATTAACAAAACAAACTTTACTCCCTTGTTTAGCAACGCCTCGACCTTGATGATCCATAGCGGTGACAGACAGGGTTAGCATTTTTTGTGAAACGGATTTCTTTTTGGCTTTGAAAATCTGTGCCATTGGGCAACACCTTAATTATTGATAAAGCGGAAGTAAGTATATACTCTTAAACAACGATAATAATGATAACAACATTCTTTATGACTAAATTTGGCTTACGTGACTCAGTCTTAACTCTCACTTTAATACCGACTGTGATCATAGGCTTGTTGCTGGGCGGTTATTTTACAATAAATCGTTACATTGAGCTCGATGAAATTTTATATCAACAAGGTGTGACAATAATTGAGCCGCTGGCTATAGCGGTTGAACAACCCTTGCTCAAGCGTGATAAACCGCTATTAACACGCCTAGTTAGTCATACCCATAACAAGCACTCCCCTGCTATTCAATCAATTGCTATTTTTGATGAGAACAATGAACTTGTCATTTTTAGTAAATATCAAAGTGAGTTCAAAGAGTTTATAACCGATAACTCAGCGTCACTAGACGGTATTATTGTCAAAAATTCAGAGCACTACTTAACGTTTAAAACTGCCATTGTTAATCATAGTCGCCAAGATTCGATTTGGAACCACCATAGTTACCAAGCTTCATTGGGGACTGTGGTTATCATGCTCAACAAACAACAGGCTATCATTGGTCAGCAACGCGCACTGCTCATAAGTGGCATTGTCATTATTTTAGCGTTAGTGCTGGCGACTATTTTGGCATTTAGACTTACCCGTATGTTTGTTCAACCACTTAATAAGTTAGTACTTGCTACCGACAGATTAATAGAAGGTAAAGTAGATACCGGTCTTGATAAAAAAATGTTTGGAGAGTTTGAGTTACTCAGAGAAGGCCTTAATACAATTTCGCAAACCATGGTCATGCAACGTGACGAAATGCAAAAACACATTGACCAAGCAACCTCTGATTACCGCGAAACACTCGAACAGTACGAAACCCAAAATATCCAGTTAAGTATCGCCAAAAAAGACGCGCAAGATGCTAACCGAGTAAAATCAGACTTCTTAGCCAAGATGAGTCATGAATTACGTACGCCTTTAAATGGTGTAATTGGTTTTACACGCCAGCTTTATAAAACCCCGCTAAATAAGCATCAAAAAGATTATCTTGATACCATTGAGCTGTCGGCAAACAGTTTATTGACCATTATTAGTGATATTTTGGACTTTTCTAAATTAGAAGCCGGTGCCATGGAGCTAGAATCAATGCAATTCCAGCTGCGTGACAATATCAATGAAGTTTTAACTTTATTGGCACCGAGCGCTCATGAAAAGCAACTTGAGCTATCAATTTTTATTCATCCACAAGTGCCTGATAACCTGACCGGTGACCCGACTCGCTTTAAACAAATCTTAATTAATCTGTTGAGTAACGCGATTAAATTCACTGAAAAAGGGTCGATTAAAGTGGATGTTGGCTACCGCTTGCTCGATGAAGAGCGCGCCTCAATTTTGGTCTCAGTGACTGATACAGGTGTAGGTATTCCTATGGATAAACAAGATGCGTTATTCACACCATTTGGCCAAGCAGACTCAAGTATTACTCGTAAATTTGGTGGTACTGGGCTTGGTTTAATCATCACTAAACATATTGTTGAAGCGATGAACGGTCGCATAACGCTTAACTCAGCTCCTGGCAATGGCACCTGCTTTACATTTAATGCGGTATTTAGGACACCAAGCAATATAATTACCAGCGACTTACCTACTCAATCTTTAATCAATAAACGCGTGCTTTATTTAGAGCCGCATGAACACTCTCATCAAGCAACATTGTCGTTATTGAATGAATGGCAAATGCGGGTGACTGCGTGCACAGATGAAGAAAGTTTCTTAAACGAGATCAATAAAGATTTCAGCTATGACATCTGTATTATTGGCCATACCGCCACAATAGATGATATGCAGCAGCTGAAAAGCTACGTGAAAGCAGTTCGCCCTGCGACTGATTATTTATATATTATGCTCAATACAGTGTCGCATAATATGCGTGAGGCATTTATTGGTAGTGGTGCTGATGCATGCCTTAGCAAGCCGCTTAACCACCGTAAACTGTGTGAAATATTGGCTGCACCTTATCGCCTTGATCACCCAGTACATAATATTGAACAGGGTGACGAAAAGCTTTTACCACTTAAAGTGTTAGTCGTTGACGACAATGACGCTAACTTAAAGCTTATTTGTACCCTTCTGGAAGAACAAATTGAGTTAATTGATACCGCCCATAATGGTTCTCAAGCCTATAGCTTAAGCAAAAGCCATAAATACGATTTAATATTTATGGATATTCAAATGCCAATCATGGATGGTATTACCGCTTGTAAGCTTATTCGCGAATCATCACTCAATGAAGATACACCTATCATTGCAGTTACAGCGCACGCTTTGGCGGGTGAAAAAGAGCAGCTTCTTAAAGATGGCTTTAAAGGTTACTTAACCAAGCCTATCGATGAAGATATGCTAAAACAAATCATCAGCGATCATAGCCCGCAATCACCTATTAATCGTGAGCGAAGTAAAGCAGCTGCCGTTCATTCGGAGCCACCATTTGAAAGCGCTCGTCTTGATTGGCAATTAGCACTACAACGCGCAGGCGGTAAAGAAGAACTAGCACTTGAAATGCTTAACATGCTATTACTGAGCGTGCCGGAGACCTTGCGCCTGCTCAATGAAGCTATAGAAAAAGAAGATTGCGAACATGTACTTAGCATAGTGCACAAGTTCCATGGCGCATGTTGCTATACCGGCGTACCAAAACTAAAATCACTTGCCGAAACTCTCGAAACAGCATTAAAAGGCGATTGCGATTTAAATTACATCGAGCCTGAACTGTTTGAGTTAATTGATGAGCTGAATAATTTGTTAAGTGATGCAGGTATGGTTGAGCAATAAAAGTTAGAAAGAATCTCAAGGAAGATAAATGTTTTTTATTTCATTTTTTGTTTTTGTATCGCTATCGTTCGTATGGTGCATAGTTTGTCATAAAAGGCTTGGTGTGATGGCAAACGATTACGTAAAGAACAATTACGCTGAACAGTGGCAAGAATACGAGAGTAAAGCCCAATTAATGAAGGTAAAACCTAACTCGATGGTTATTCATTCAATTAAGAAAGGTAACTTGTCGGCAATAGATGATGGTGTTTTAAAAAGCTTTAAGAAAAAGCATCAATATTTAGTGGCCCTACTCTGTCTTTCGCCTTGGCTTTCTTCATTACTTGCACAATTTATTGTTTATCTAAGTAAATAAAAACGCGGTGGATATCACATTCACCGCGCTCAGTATTCAAACTTGCCAGCGCCTATAAAAGGGCGGCAGTTCAAAGCTTATACCAATTCGCTTAATTAAGTAGTCTATTTTGAGGCAATAAAACCTCGTAGATAGCGACAGGTTTAATCCCTCAAAATGATTAATATTATTGCGGATTAGTATTAAAGCCTTGCTTCAATCATTAGGCGTTTCATATCGCTAACGGCTTTTTCTAAACCATCAATCGCTGCACGGGCAATAATTGCATGACCAATGTTTAACTCATAAATTTCTGGCATTGCCGCAATTGGTTTTACATTGTGATAATGAAGACCATGGCCGGCATTAACGATTAAACCTAGGCTATCAGCATATTGTACGCCGCTACGAATACGTTCAAGCTCCGTGTGAAGCTCTTCGTCATTCTCAGCATCGGCATAAGCACCTGTGTGAATTTCAACGTAAGGAGCATTACACGCTTTTGCAGCATCAAGTTGCGCGTTGTCGGCATCAATAAATAACGAAACCTTAATTCCTGCTGCTGTCAGCTTTTCTGTTGCAGCTTTTACTTTTTCAAAGTTACCTACAACATCAAGGCCACCTTCTGTGGTGAGTTCTTCACGTTTTTCAGGCACTAAACACACATAAGCAGGTTTCACTTCAAGGGCGATGTCGATCATTTCATCGGTGACTGCAATCTCAAGATTCATACGTGTTTGAATCGTTTTTGCCATCACATATACGTCACGATCTTGAATATGACGACGGTCTTCACGCAAATGAATGGTGATACCATCTGCACCAGCATGCTCTGCAACAGCAGCGGCATGCGCAGGATCTGGGTAACTCGTGCCACGCGCTTGGCGTAAAGTGGCAATGTGATCAACGTTTACACCAAGAAGAATATCTTTCATTTTTTTACCTGTTTAAAACAACGATTCAAGGCTGAGTATCAGCCTACTTAATAAATAACTCACGGCTTTTTAATGGCTTTTTACCAAGTAAAGGCTTGAGTAGGTATCGACTTAATTGCTTAGCCATATATAACACATCAGGGGCGCTAAAGTCATGAGCCGCTATGGCATTTAATTGCTTTCCTGAAAAGCCACTATGGGGGTCGTCATGCAACAAAAAACCGTATTCAGCAAAGTACTGATAATTTGCTGCATCGTTTATTTCATCCCCTTGCGCATCAACGCTAAAATCAACACCATAACCTAGCATCTCTAGCAGTTGAAACTCATAAGAGCGCAGCACCGCTTGCAGGCTTTTAGTGGTCGATAACTCGTGTAAATGCTGTTTATAAAGATGATAAACACTTTCCATCGGCTCGTTGATTGGTACGATACGATTGGTTAATTCGTTCAAATAAAAACCACAATATAACTGGGTGCCAGTTAACATACTTTGCCCGCCATGGGGCTCAAAACGAGTGATGTATTTTAAATCAGACTTACCGCTGTATTGTACAAGCAGAGATTGGAAAGGTTGCAGTTGAGCTTTATGTTTAGTGGCCTGACGACCACTAATACGAGCCAACATTCTCAGTTGACCAACGCCTTCTACCAGCATATCAAGCATAACTTGCGAGTCACTAAAAGGACGTCGATGCAGCAAGTATGCTGTGTAGAATTCGCTATCCATGGCGTGTAAGCTTTACTTAGTCTTCACCATAGCCAAGGCTACGTAGCGCACGTTCATCGTCAGCCCAACCAGATTTGACTTTTACCCAAAGTTCTAAAAATACTTTGTTATCAAGCATTTCTTCAAGGTCTTTACGCGCTTCACGACCGATAACTTTTAGCTTTTCGCCCTTATTACCGATCACCATACGTTTTTGTGTTTCGCGCTCAACCAAGATAAGGCCATTGATTTGCCAAACACCATTATCGAGCCATTTAAACTGTTCTATTTCTACCGTGACAGAATAAGGTAACTCATCACCCATAAAACGCATCAGCTTTTCACGGATAACTTCTGCCGACATGAATCGCATAGAGCGATCTGTCACGTAGTCCTCAGGGAAATAAAACTCGCAAAGAGGAAGACGCTTAGTTACTTCAGCTTTGATTAGTTCAATATTTTTACCCTGCTTAGCAGAAACAGGAATAATACCAACAAAGTCAAACTTTTCGCCCAAGAACTGCATGTGTGGTAGCACAAGATCGCGATCTTTTACTTGGTCGATTTTATTCATTACCAATAACACCGGACGACCACTTTGACGCACTTTGTTAAGTACCATCTCATCGTCTTCGTTCCAGTGTGTTCCTTCAACCACAAAAATGATCAGTTCTACATCACCAATTGAACTTGATGCTGCTCTGTTCATTAAACGGTTAATGGCACGCTTTTCTTCTACGTGTAAACCCGGAGTGTCGACGTACACAGCTTGGTATTTACCTTCGGTATGAATACCCATAATACGGTGACGTGTAGTTTGCGGTTTACGCGAAGTAATCGACACCTTTTGCTCAACAATGTAGTTAAGTAAGGTCGATTTGCCCACATTTGGACGGCCTACAATGGCAATCATCCCGCAGTGTGTATCTAGCTCTGCAGGTGATTTAGAGATTAAATCATCAAGATTCATTTTTAAGTATCTTTAAGGCTTTTTCAGCGGCTTTTTGCTCTGCTTTACGACGCGAGCTACCCACTGAGATAATGCTATCCATCCCTTCAACAATACATTCAACCGTGAATGTTTGATTGTGCGCTTGGCCCTTTGTATCAATAACAGTGTAGCCTGGTAACGATAGTTTGCGCGCTTGTAAGTATTCTTGAAGTAATGTTTTCGGGTCTTTTTGGTTCAAGCCTGGCGAAATTGCATCAAGGCGAGACTCATACCAGCTTAAAATAAGCTCTCCACATTGTTCAATGTTTGAGTCTAAGAACACCGCGCCAATAATCGCTTCAACAGCATCGGCAAGGGTTGATTCGCGGCGAAAACCGCCACTTTTCAATTCACCTGGGCCTAAGCGTAAGTAATCGCCCAAGCCAAATTCTAGGCCAAATTCAGCCAAGGTTTGTCCACGCACTAAGGTAGAGCGCATACGGCTTAAATCACCTTCACGTGCTTTTGGAAATTTATTATAAAGCGCATTAGCAATCACAAAACTCAAAATTGAATCGCCCAAAAACTCTAAGCGTTCATTATGTTGACCTTTATGACTGCGATGCGTCATTGCCTGCTCAAGCAACGCTTGATCAGTAAATGTATAACCTATTTTATTGTATAACTCTGTTACGTTTTTTTTCATCGTTACTGAATATTACCTAGGCGTTCAAAACGAACACCAGTTGGAACCCAGCTTGGTAAAAAGTCATCTGGGCCATTTTCAAATTCAAAACTCATCCATATAAAGACGGCTTTACCAACCAAGTTTTCTTTTGGTACAAAGCCCCAAAAGCGACTGTCTTGGCTATTATCACGGTTATCACCCATCATAAAATAATGATCGGCAGGAACCACCCACTCATCTGAGCGAGTACCCGGCTGCTGATAATAACGGCCTTTCATTTCAGGCGCTTGCGGGTTAATCAAGATATTATGATTGACTGTGCTTAGACCTTCTTCTAAACGCACCAAATTCATTGAACCTTGTTTGAACTCATCGCTATTGAGGATTTCCATATCAATTTTATTGTATTCATTACACAGCAACTCACCCTGTTGCGTAGCACCTTCTTCACATTTAGGCTGAATATAAAGGTGCTTGTTGCGATAAACAATCTTATCGCCAGGTAGACCTATTGCTCGTTTAATGTAATCAACACGCTCATCAAGTGGGTATTTAAATACAACAATATCACCACGCTCAGGCTCGTTTACATCAACTAGCTGACTGCGCCAAACTGGGTCTTTAATGCCATATGAGTACTTTTGAACAAGAATAAAGTCACCCACAAGTAAAGTTGGCATCATCGAACCCGATGGAATTTGAAACGGTTCAAAAATAAATGAGCGGAAGATGGTGATTGCCGCAATCATCGGAAAAATTGATTTAGCCGTTTCAGTAATACTTGGCTCAGGTGCAATTAATGCAGCGGTTTCTTCATCTAAATCACCACCTGCGGCATTTTGAGCAAGGGCAATTCGCTGTTGACGCTTCGGCGCAAACATAAAGTGGTCAATTAACCAAATTAAACCTGAGCCAAGTGTTAACAACACTAAGAAAATTGAAAAATAACCCGCCATGCATTAATTCCTATATCTACTTCTTATTATTTACCAACTTTAAGGATAGCTAAGAATGCATCTTGAGGAACTTCAACGTTACCTAATTGCTTCATTCGCTTTTTACCTTCTTTTTGCTTCTGTAGTAGCTTTTTCTTACGGCTCACGTCACCACCGTAACATTTTGCGATTACGTTTTTGCGTAATTGCTTAACTGTTGTACGTGCAATCACATGCTGACCAATCGCTGCTTGAATCGCAATATCAAACTGCTGACGTGGGATCAGATCTTTTAGCGCTTCCGCTAACTGGCGACCACGTGACTGCGCAATATCACGGTGCACAATAATAGCAAGTGCATCAACACGCTCACCATTAATTAGTACATCAACACGCACCATGTCTGAAGCTTGGAAATGCTTAAAGTTATAATCAAGTGATGCAAAACCACGACTTGTTGATTTTAACTTATCAAAGAAGTCCATTACTACTTCAGCCATCGGTAATTCGTACGTCACCGCAACTTGCTTACCATGGTAGCTCATTTTAGTTTGCATACCACGCTTTTCAACACAAAGTGTAATTACGTTACCTAAAAACTCTTGCGGAACTAAGATGTTAGCTTCAACAATTGGCTCACGGATTTCAATAATATTGTTTACCGGTGGTAGGTCAGACGGGTTATCTATTTGTTTAGTTCCGTCTTTTGTTTCTACTTCGTAGATTACTGTTGGCGCAGTAGTAATAAGATCAATGTCGTACTCTCGCTCAAGACGTTCTTGAATGATTTCCATGTGTAGCATACCCAAGAAACCACAACGGAAACCAAAACCAAGAGCCGTTGAGTTTTCTGGTTCGAAGAATAACGACGCATCGTTCAAGCTTAGTTTATCAAGCGCATCACGGAATGATTCATAATCATCTGATGAGATTGGGAACATACCAGCATAAACCTGCGGTTTAATGCGTTGGAAGCCAGGTAAACGCTCAGGGGCAGAATTACGTTGAAGCGTAATAGTATCACCAACTGGTGCACCGTGGATTTCTTTAATACCCGCAATAACAAAACCTACTTCACCGGTTTTTAAGATACCCGTGTTGGTTTGTTTTGGAGTGAAAATACCCACTTTATCTGCGATATGAACTTGCTCATTCGACATGATCTTAATTTTATCGCCAGAGCGTAATTCACCGTGTTTGATACGTACTAATGATACAACGCCTTGATATGGGTCAAACCATGAGTCAATGATAAGCGCTTGTAGTGGCTTATCTTTGTCGCCTACCGGTGGCGGAATATCTTTAACAATAACTTCTAATACTTCTTCAATACCAATACCTGTTTTAGCACTACATTGCACTGCATCTAGAGCATCGATACCGATAATATCTTCAATTTCTTCAGCTACACGAAGTGGGTCGGCTTGCGGTAAGTCGATTTTATTTAGAACTGGAATAACTTCTAAGTCCATTTCGATTGCTGTGTAGCAGTTTGCTAATGTTTGTGCTTCAACACCTTGACCCGCATCTACAACCAATAATGCACCTTCACAGGCTGCAAGTGAACGCGATACTTCGTATGTAAAGTCAACGTGTCCAGGGGTATCGATGAAGTTTAACTGGTATGTTTCGCCGTCTTTAGCTTTATAATTTAGTGTTACACTTTGCGCTTTGATGGTAATACCACGCTCACGCTCAATGTCCATTGAGTCTAACACCTGCTGCTGCATTTCACGGTCTGTTAAACCACCACAAACTTGGATAAGACGGTCAGAGAGAGTCGATTTACCATGGTCAATATGGGCGATGATCGAAAAATTACGGATATGCTTCATAAACTGGATTCTAAACTTCTATATAAATGGACTAAGTGTATAAAGCGACAATTTTACATTTAATTGGCTTTAATCACCATCTATTTGAGTGAAAGGAATAGTAATTGGGTGAATTTTTATTACTTTTATATCGTGCTTGAGGCTCTTAACCCTTGATTTTGCTATTGCATAGCCCGTTAAGCCACCAATCACGGCTGCTAAAATTTGCCAGCCCTCAGGTAATGAAAAAGCGGCAAAAGCGATTAAAGCAAATCCCAAACTGAGTAAAAGTGGCAACATATACACAGCCATCGCATGTTTAACTAAATGACTATCATCAAGTGCTAAGGTCACTTTTTGACCGACTTTTAACTCAAAATCAAAGGTATAGGGGAAAGTTTTTTTGGCTGTTCCAAACAGTTTAGCGAATACTTGCGAGCCACATCGACCATTACAGCCGGCACAGGCCTGCTTTTGCTCTGCTTCTAAGTTCGCTGTCGTGCCTTTTACCGACACGACAGTGAGTGTTTGTTCAATCATAATTTAAAGAGGTCGCGCTACCGACTCAGCTATAGCTTTGGCTGTCATAGCAGGAATATTACCAACAACCGATACATCAAAGCCACCGCCATTGTGAACATAAACCGTCGTTGCACCCGATGATAGTGCACCACTGGCTCGTTTGCCTGGTAAAGGTCTTTGAATAAACACAGATACTTCCACAAAACCATCAGAGTATAAGTAATAGTCTGTTAGTTCATTATTTAAGTCTAATTTGTGGCGATCTGACTTTAACAATTTGAATCCATCTGGCAACCAGCCAATATTCCAATTATTGCCAGCACCTTCAGATGCATTTTCAATCTCAGTGGTTGGCATAGCAGCAGGAAAACTACGGTTTTGCATTTCAAGTAGCATTGGCGCTGGCTGCTCGGTCACACTTATGTGAGTTAACTGTAATTGCTCCAACATTTCGCCTTTATGATCAACATAAGCAGACTTAAGTAGAAGCGATGATTCGGTATCAATCCAAATCCAGTAGTTAAATTTATGCTCATCTTTTGATTCAATACGCACTAACTGCGCTGAGCGACCTGCAATACGTCCTTTACCACCTAGCACAAAATCATAATGTGCACTTACGCGTTCAATATCTTTAAAAAGTACTTCAGGAATAGGCCCGGCAATAGTGTCGGTTTTGATTGTATAAGGCTGTGAGTGAGGCTCAAAATAAGTAACTTGTCCGTTAACTCTTGCCATCTCAAGCCCTGCACCATTAAGCAAGCTCAAATGTTCAAGCTCGATATCACCTTGTTTAGCATGCAACCAACGATAAGGTTCCATGGTTTGGCCTTTAACAACGACAAAAGATGCATCAAAGTTGCGGGTATGAACGGCATCAGCCATATTAAGTAATAATGCTTTGGCGGGGTTTTCATCACTGGCAAAAGCCGGAGCCATTAATGCCAGTGACAAAATAAAAGTAAACACTTTCATTTAATTAGTTTTTTTCCTCTTCTGCGTTTTCTGCAGTTTGTGAACTTTCCAGAGAATAGGCAACACGTGCTTGACGCTGATGCTCAAGAACTAATGCCCCTATACGCTGCTGTTGTAATTCACGTAAACCTTGCTCTGCGTTTTCAAGTGCAGGCTGTTCTGATGAATAGCTAACAGGTGACGCAACCCCCGTTAAAGGTGTTGTTTGTAAAAGTGGAATGTCACTTTCTGGTGATTCGGTGTTCTGCGGCAATGTTTGTACGCCCACAATCGCAAACATAGCAACACTTGCAGCAATTGCCACTTGTGCAAATGGACGACGCCAATTAAATGCTACAACGTTATCTGTGCCTGTTGCCGCCACGATTTCTTCGCTTTTTGGTGCTGTTGTTTTATTCGCGAAATCAGCGTAAACAGGTTCTTGCTCAAGTGATTCTGCCACTGCGTCTGCAATGTCGAAATTAAAAGCGTTATTATTTGCCTCAGCACGCATTACGTCACCGATCATCGCGTAACGACCAAATGTTGCTACATCGTCGTTAGTGATCGCTTGATCAGTTAACTGCTGCTCGCCGTCAAGTAACGCGGACAACTGCTCATTATCCAACTTGTTAACGTCTGCTTTTGTCATACTAAGACTCACCTATTAATGGATTCAATTTATTATCAATCGCCTCACGGGCACGAAATATACGCGAGCGTACCGTTCCCACAGGGCAATCCATAACCACGGCTATTTCTTCATAGCTCATCCCTTCAATTTCACGAAGGGTTATCGCGGTCTTCAGATCTTCAGGCAAACTATCAATCGTATTAAAAATTACAGCACGTACTTCGTCACTTAATAACAGGTTTTCAGGTGATGCGTTAGAACGCATAGCATCTGCACTGTCATAAAATTCGGCTTCTTCAGCATCAACATCGTTTGCGGGGGGCTTTCGGCCCTGCGCAACCAAGTAATTTTTAGCACAATTTACGGCGATACGGTATAACCAAGTATAAAAGGCGCTATCACCTCTAAAGTTAGGTAGAGCTCGATACGCTTTAATAAACGCCTCTTGCGCGACATCAGCGACATCACCTTGGTTCGACACATAACGTGAAATCAAACCCGCAATTTTGTTCTGATATTTTCTAACTAATAGGTTGAAGGCGTTTTTATCTCCTTGCTGGACCCTTTTAACTAACGCTAAATCCAAATCCTGCTCGCTCATTCGAGCCGGTACTCCTCTGTTTGATTCTTGCTTGCTATTCATATACTCGCCATTGTTTACACAAACTCTGACTGCAGCATGAATATAAAAGTTCAGTTTAAAATGATTTTTTTATAAAATAGCATGCAAATAAATTGAGTCATACCGATCTTATTACACAATAAGTTCAAATACTGCTGTTAAATCAACGGGTACATAAGTTCACTGTGAATTAAATAAATTTAAACAAACAGCCTAAAGTAGACTGTTTATGTGACCTAAAACCTAATAAGATTGGTATAACATATTAAAATGACTAATAGTGTTACTGCAAATATGGTACATATACGTATACCACATAAAAAAATATTTGCTCAAACTTTTGGCACTACTAGCCGAGCATTGTAACCGCAAAGACCACAGACATGAACCAAAATAAACATCACATTACTGATGTCGCTATCATTGGCAGCGGCGCCGCTGGCCTTTCTCTTGCTTTATCTCTTGCTAACCATTGCAAGGTCACTGTACTAAGTAAAGGTGCACTGACTGAAGGGTCAACCTTATATGCACAAGGTGGCATTGCCGCGGTATTTGATAAAAAGAATGACAGCATTGAATCTCATGTTGAAGATACACTCGATGCGGGTGGTGGTTTATGTGACCGAGATGCGGTGCATTACACTGCAAGCAATGCTAAGACGTGTTTGAAATGGCTAATCGAACAAGGTGTGCCTTTTGATATGGAGTTTGACTCAAAAGGTAAAGAGCGCTTTCATTTAACCCGTGAGGGTGGCCACAGTCATCGCCGTATTTTACACGCTGCAGATGCCACTGGTCGCGCAGTGCAAACAACTTTAATTAGCCAAGTACAAGCCCATCAAAACATTACCTTGCTAGAAAACTATAATGCGATTGATTTAATCAGTGATAAGAGTCTAGGTAAAAAGGGCAAACATATTCATGGTTTATATGTATGGAACTGTGAAGAGAAAAAAGTCGAAACAATTTCAGCCAAATTCGTTGCACTTGCAACTGGTGGAGCCAGCAAAGTTTATCTATATACTTCAAACCCTGATGTATCAAGTGGCGATGGTATTGCCATGGCATGGCGTGCGGGATGTCGGGTTGCCAATATGGAATTTAACCAATTCCACCCAACTAGTTTATATCACCCAGAGCTACAAAACTTTTTGATTACCGAAGCAATGCGTGGTGAAGGTGCATATTTAAAACGCCCCGATGGCACCCGTTTTATGAAAGATTTTGATGAGCGTGAAGAGCTTGCTCCTCGCGATATCGTGGCTCGTGCTATCGATTTTGAAATGAAACGCCTTGGTGCGAACTGTGTCTATCTTGATATTAGCCACAAAGACAAAGACTTTATCATTGAGCACTTCCCTACCATCTATGCAAAATGTTTAAGTGTGGGCTTAGATATTACTAAAGAAGCCATTCCAGTGGTTCCGGCTGCACACTATACCTGTGGTGGGGTAATGACTGACTTTAATGGCCGCACAGATTTAGACAACCTTTATGCTGTTGGCGAAGTCGCTTATACAGGCTTACATGGTGCTAATCGCATGGCGAGTAACTCGTTACTTGAGTGTATTGTGTTTGCCCATGCCGCAGCGAAAGACATCTTAAGTAAAATCGATGCAAGCCCAGCCCTTGAAGCCCTCCCACTATGGGATGAAAGCCGCGTCACTAATTCAGATGAAGAAATCGTCATCACTCATAACTGGCATGAACTAAGATTATTTATGTGGGATTACGTGGGGATTGTACGCTCAACTAAACGCTTAGAGCGTGCCCTTCACCGTGTGGAGTTACTACAACAAGAAATTCACGACTACTACGCTAACTTCAGAGTGTCTAATAACTTATTAGAGCTTAGAAATCTCGTGCAAGTAGCTGAGCTGATAATTCGCAGTGCCCTTGAGCGTAAAGAAAGCCGTGGTTTACACTACACTATTGATTACCCAGAACAAAACGACAATCCAACACCAACAATACTGACCCCTAAGTCGGTTGCTGCACTGCAATAACAGCACGTTTCAAACGCGAAAAATAAACGTCTTCTACACTGGCTGCTGAAATAATCAGCCAGTGTGACTGATAAAACCCCTCAAGCCTGAGCACTACGTAGTTTGCAAAGATATAACTTTTCGGACTTATCTCGCCTTGCAATTGAATGTTGTCACTCACAAATCTTAACTGTGAGTATTCTAAAATAACTGTGCCGTTTTCAGGATGTGCTTGTTTTGCTTTTTTAAAACTAATAATTCCTGCAATCAGGCTAGATGAAATAGCAAATATTTGTGTTATCAAGGAGTGGGCGGTAAGAAAGAACGCGATAGCAAGAAAACAAAAAAAGACCACAAATGGTTTGTGGTCTAGCTTATTATTTTTAACGACAAACCTATACACGAACTCGGTCTAAAATTAACGAGACCATAGTGTTTAGTTCTGGATCTTTACACTCTTCATGCCCCATGAACCATGCAAACAAATCAGGATCATCGCTCTCAAGTAAGCGTTGAAATACAGCTTGCTGCTCTTTGCTAAGTGAGTCAAACGCTTCTTCAACGAATGGCATGAATAAAACATCAAGTTCCAACATACCGCGACGGCATGCCCAACGAATACGTTCTTTACTGTGAATTTCAGTCATTTTAAACCTCGTACTTATTTGTCTGCAGTTTAACAAATTGCCATCGAATAAACAGCTATTTAAATTGCTACCCTAACTAAGTTATCATTACCTCTCATTCATATCGTAAAGAAGGTTTTTATGTCGACTGTTTACGCATGTCCTTTATCTTATTCGCTTATCAGCCTAACTGGCAAAGATAAGCTGTCTTACCTTCACGGACAAATTACACAAGATATCAATAAGCTCAACAAAGATAACTTTTTATGGGCTGGACACTGTAATGCCAAAGGCAAACTTTGGGGTGTGTTTAGACTTTTTGAGTATCAAGATAGCTACTACCTTGTGGGCACAAAACCTGAAGTTGAGCAGTCACTGGTAGAGTTAAAAAAATATGCGGTATTTTCCCAAGTAGACATTCAGCAAAGTGAAAAACCGCTTATTGGCCTAATTGGTGATGACCTTAATAATACACTTAAATCACTCAACATTGAGTTTGATGAGGAACACAGTGCCGTTGACTTTGCTGGCGGTAAAGCATTAAAACTTGCTGATAACCGTGTTTTACTGATGGTCAATAACGACTTTTGTTTACCAGACGAAGTCACGGCCCTTGATGATGATGCACGTTGGCAACAAGCTGCAATTGCAGCTGGTGAGCCATCTTTAAATAGCAACGCCATTGGCGAGTACGTACCACAAATGGTGAACCTACAAGCACTAGGCGGTATCAGCTTTAGAAAAGGTTGTTATACAGGCCAAGAAACTGTCGCTCGCATGAAATATCTGGGCAAAAATAAACGCGCTATGTATATCGTTGCAGGCACAGCCGAAGGTCAACTTGATGAGCTTGAGCTCGAAACCAAGATGGGCGAGAATTGGCGTCGTGCAGGCAAGCTAATTAGCCAAAGTTATAATCAAGATACGCAAACATTAATGGGCCTTGTTGTGCTGCCAAACGACAATGAGGCAGGCCAAGTGTTGCGTGCTAAACACCTCCCTCAGGTTGAGCTATCAATTCAAGCTCTGCCTTACTCTCTCGAAGATGAATAAATAGGAAAGACTATGATCGTAGCAGCAAACAAAGTGGTAAAAATGCATTATTCAGTATTGGATAATAACAAAAACACTATCGACAACTCTTTCGATGGTGAACCACTGGTGTTTATCGTGGGCACTGGCTACCTAATTCCAGGCCTAGAGGATGCGCTACTAGGTAAAGAAGCCGGTGACACATTTAGCGTAACTGTAGAACCAGAGCAAGGCTATGGTGAACGTCATGATGACTTGATGCAAGCTGTGCCTAAGTCGATGTTCGAAGGAATGGAAATCGAAGTTGGTATGCAGTTTCGTGCGACAACTGATGCCGGTGATCAATCTGTAATGATCATCGAAATCCAAGATGAAGATGTGATTGTAGATGGTAACCACCCTCTTTCAGGGATCACTCTACATTTTGATGTTGAAGTACTTGAAGTACGCGATGCAACAGAAGAAGAGTTGGCACATGGTCATGTGCACGGTGAAGGCGGTTGTGGCCACAGCCACTAGGCCATTACTAAAAAAAGCGCCGAGGGCGCTTTTTTTATATCTAAAATTTATGCTTATTCAGCTGCTATCTGTACATCTAAAGAAGGTTCAGATTCAACAATATGTGTTTTAAGCGCAGCAAGTAAACCTTCTTGGTCATTGGTCCCTAAGCGATACTTTGTACCGTCTTTCATAGCAAGCTCTACGGCACTGAATCCAGAGACACTGTAAACCCACCCATCATGTGTAATACGCAGGCCTATGCCATGTCGAAATGAGTTACTTACTGCCCGAACAGATTCAATCTCATCAAAGGTAACTGTTTTACCAAATACACCCGGACCGAATGCCCAGCTTACGTTTTTATCACTCACCTTGATGGTTAAACCATGAAACAAAAAGGCCACCAGCACTAAGATAGCACTAAACACCATGAGTGGAATATCTGCACCAATTAAATTCCATGCTAAGGCAATAAAGCCGCCAATCCAGCCTAAAATAACAAAAATAAAAATAGCGTACTGCTTATGTTGATACATACTGAGATATTCTCTTAAAAGCTATAAACAAAGGTCGCACTCAGCTCAGAATCGTACTTGAGCTTTTCTTCTTCCGGTTTTGAGTTATAGCGATACATATAAGTAAATTTGAGTGATACATCACCCATAATTTTGCTGATCAATGAGGTTTCTGATTTTAAACGCGAGTTTAATCCCGACAACGATTGTTCATAACTGACGTCTTGATTAAAGCGAGTGCGAGCAGAGACCGTACGCTCCCACTGCAATGCCATTCGAAGTAAGTAACCTGTTTTTGTTTCATCTTCTTCTGTGGCTGTCTCTTGATCTGCCACTGAGCGATACAAACCGGGTCCTACGTCAATATCCACCTTATTTTTACTACCTTGATAAATACGATTTCCGTATCCTGTCGCAACGGTGCTTTTAAATTCTAGACCACTAAATTTGTCTCGTTCGTAATCACTATAAATAAAGAATGATTCGTTTTTGACATTCAGCTTGTAGTTGCCTTGCCCAGATACAAAGATACGATCCGCAGACACTTCTTCAGTTCCTGTTTCATCGTTACGATCACGCTTGTACAGGGTGTCGAGCTTAAATTGATTACGCCACTTTTCAAAGTCTTGATAAAGGTTACCTTTAAGTTTGAAGCTGGTTGAATCTGTATTACCACGACTTACCATAAAGCCAAACTCAATATCACCATAAAGCAACTCACCTTTATGAATTTTATGGATCTCTTCTTCTGATAATTGCCCGTATTCATGAAAGTCTTCAAACGGATCAACAGCAAAAGCCTGCCAACTACTAACGAGCATGGCGGCTAAGGTAATTCGTTTTAGGGTATTAAAACAATTAAAAGTAGAGTCAAACATCAGCTGGCGCGTTATTCGCTATCTTTCCAAAGTATGTGGCAAAACGGAGCATCTTTATCTCGGCTAATTAAAATCTTGGCGAATAAAATATCTTGGTTTTCAAATTCAAGTCCAACTAAGACTTGTACAAACAGCTCAGGTTCAATTTCTAGTGCAACAAATTCTTGCCACTGCTCATCAGGCTCACCTTCTTCAATAAAACCCAACTCTTCTCTGTGTTCATTAAAGTCAGCAATATCCTGCTCGTTCAAATTATCAGGTGCTAACTCTAAAAAGATATCATATGCCTGATGTGTTACTTCTTCTTCACTATATAAACGTGGACCTGCCATTGTTCAAACCCTCTGCGCATTCGGATTGCGTTAATCGGAATATGATAACAAACCTATTTTCTTTTTTGCCAAAAAAAAAGCCAGGTTACCCTGACTTTTTTGTTATTTTTTATCAATTATTAATCGCGAGCTGACTCACCCTTGATTTTTTCGCGCATAGATTGCACTAAAGTATAAAATAGCGGCACTAATAAAGTACCAAAAATTGTGGCGGCAAGCATACCAAACAACACTGTGATACCAAGTGAAATTCGGCTTCCTGCCCCTGCCCCACTGGCAAATACCAGCGGTAGTACACCAAGCACAAACGATAATGCAGTCATCAGTACTGCTCTAAAACGTAACTTGGCTGCATTTAATGCCGCTTCAAATATAGTTTTTCCTGCAGCCCGCTCTTCCATAGCAAATTCAACAATCAAGATGGCAGTTTTGGTTGAAAGACCAATTAGCAGCACTAACCCCACCTGTGCATAAATGTTGTTTTCCATACCAATTACGTACAGCGCAAGCATGGCACCAAATAGCGCCAGCGGTACCGCAGCAATAACCGAGAAAGGAATTGTCCAACTTTCGTATTGCGCTACTAAGAATAAGTAAACAAATACCACTGCTAAGCCGAACAAAATCGGAGCCATGTTACCGGCTTCAATTTCTTGCTTCGATTGGCCTGCCCATTCGTATACATAGCCCGTTGGCAATTGATCAGCCAACTCTTGCATTACTTTAATAGCATCACCACTTGCATAACCCGCCGCTGGTTGTCCGCTAATGCTTGCACTACGATATAAGTTAAAGTGCGTTAAACTTGTAGGGCCAAGAATTGGCTCAAGTTTAGCGAGTGTTGTGAGCGGCACCATGGCACCTTCATCATTTCGTACATAGTAATACTGCAAGTCTGTTGGGTTCTGTCTAAATTGGCTTTCTGCCTGCATGATCACTCGGTAAGTACGGCTAAATTGATTAAAGTCATTAATATATAATGAGCCTAATTGCGCTTGTAGCGTCAAGAAAATATCACTCAATGCGACCCCTTGTGCTTTCGCCTTATTACGGTCTACCTCTAATAAGTACTGTGGCACATTAGCCCTAAAGGTACTGTATACATTAGAAAGTTCTGGTCGCTGGTTTGCTTCATAAACAAGGCCATTTAACACTTGAGCAAGCTTTGCTGGCTCACGCCCTTCACTGTCTTGTAATCTAAACTCAAAGCCTGCACTAGTGCCAAGCCCGGGTATTGAAGGAGGGTTAAATGCCATGATTTGCGCATCTGGCATTGCCCAGAACTGTCCCATCAAGCGGGTTAAAACCGAACGTAAGCCAAGCTCCGGACTAGTTCTCTCTTCCCAATCTTTGAGTACCACGATACCCAAAGCGTTGTTTGAGCCTGCACCACCAAGTAATGAAAAACCAGACACCGCAATAAAATCGGTTGCAGCTGGTTCATTTTTCACAATATCGCCCAACTTGTGCATCACATCTTGGGTACGGCCACTTGCTGCAGCATCTGGAAGTTGCACATCTACAAACAAGAAGCCTTGATCTTCTGCTGGTACAAAGCCCGTAGGAACGGTTTTCACCAACCACCCAGCAGCTGCAAAAATAACCACGGCAAACAGTGCCATTCTTGCTGTACGTTTTAGGATAAAGTTAATAACTTTACTGTAACCATTGGTTGAGCGCGTAATGATGTTTTCAAATGGTGCTAACCATTTAATAGGCTTCATGGCTTTTTCATTAAGCAGTAATGCACATAATGCGGGACTCAAGGTTAATGCATTAACGGAGGAAATAAGCACTGCAAACGAAATCGTGACCGAAAATTGCTTATAAAGCTCACCCGTTATCCCTGGCATAAAACCAACAGGCACAAACACCGCAAGCAGCACTAAGGTCGTTGCTACTATTGGCCCTGATACTTGCTCCATCGCCTTTGTGACCGCTTCTTTTATTGGTAGCTTTTCTTCTTTTAGTATCCGCTCAACGTTTTCTATAACAATGATGGCATCATCAACAACAATACCTATTGCGAGTACCAAGCCAAATAAAGTGATCAGGTTAATGGAATAACCCATCATCATCATAAAAGCAAAAGTACCTACTAACGATACTGGAATAGCGACCGTTGGAATAAGCGTTGCGCGCCAGTTTTGTAAGAATAAAAAAACTACTAAAATAACCAAGCCAACGGCTTGAACTAGAGTAACCACCACTTCTTCGATTGAACGGTTAATAAATTCTGTGGTGTCATAAGGAATCGAATACTTCACACCATCAGGCAATTGTTTTGCAAGCTCTTCCATTCGTGCTTTAACATCGTTAGCTACTTGCGTCGCATTCGCTTCAGTCAATTGGTAAATTACAATAAACGCGGTGTCTTGCTGGTTTAACTTTGCGGTGGTGCTATAACTTGCCGCCCCCAGTTCAATGCGCGCAATATCGTTCAAGCGCACAAAGTTACCGTCTTTATTTGAGCGAATTATGGTTTGACCAAACTCTTCTGGGGTTTTTAAGCGCCCTCTTGCTTGAATCGAGTATTCAAATTGCTGACTAGGAGCCGATGGCGCAGCACCCAATTTACCTGCGGCTACAATAGTATTTTGTTCTTGCAATGCAGCCCGCACTTCAGCCACAGTTAAACCAAGCGAAGCCATACGATCTGGGCGTAACCACAAGCGCATTGAATAGGTTTGCTCCCCCATAACTTCAGCAGAAGCAACCCCGTTAATACGCCCTAACGGTTCAGTTAAGTAGTTAGTTGCGTAATTGCTCAAGAAGATTGCGTCAATATTTTCCTTATCAGAGTAAAGGTTAATACCGAGCAACATTGAACTAGACTTTTTCTTAACCGATACACCTTGGCGCTTCACTTCCTCAGGTAAACCTGACTCCGCCAGTGCAACTCGGTTTTGGACATTAACTTGAGCAATATCAGTATCTGTACCGACCTTAAAGTACACCGTAATATTCGCGGTGCCATTGTTCGATGAGGTGGATTCTATGTACATCATATCTTCAACCCCATTGACTTGCTCTTCAATGGGTCGCACAACAGACTCTTCAACGATCTGCGCACTTGCGCCTGGGTAGCTGGCAGATATCTGCACTTGTGGTGGTGTTATTTGCGGGTACATATTCACTGGCAATAATGACATTGAAATCAACCCCGCGATGGTAATAACAATCGATATTACCAAGGCAAACTTAGGACGAGATATAAATGTTTTACTGATCATATCCCACTCCTAAGAGTTAGCTTTGCTAGTGATGGTGCCCGTTGTCGGATCGACTTGCTTTTCTACCGGTTTAACCTCAGCGCCTTGACGCACTTTTTGTAAACCTTCAATAATGACTTTTTCACCAGCCTCTAAGCCTGACTCAACAACCCACATAGCATTAATGCGTCGACCTAATTGAACAATGCGCATAGCAACTTTGTTTTGATCATCAACAACAAGTACAAATTTCCCTTGTTGATTTTCCTGCACAGCGACTTGTGGGATCAGCGCTAATTCTTTTTTATTTGTGCTTTCAACAATTAAGGTTACAAATAAGCCTGGCATCACGATCCCCTCAGGATTATCGAACGCAGCTCTTAGCTCTACAGTGCCGGTGTTTTGATTAATTTTTGTATCTGCAAAATCAAGCACACCTTTATTTGGGAATGTTGAATTGTTAGGAAGTTTAAGAGTTAAATCGATGGGTACATCTTGCGGGTTACTCTCACTAGTTTGATGCTCTTGACGATAACTAATGTAGTCCCCCTCTTCCACCTGAAAACTAACATAGATAGGGTCAACATCTGTCAATTCAGCAAGCTCATTTGATGATGGGCCAACAATATTCCCTACATCGTAATTTACTTTACCAATGCGCCCTGTAAATGGAGCATGTATTTCGGTGTAGCTTAAATTTAATTCTGCTTTTTCAAGTTCAGCTTCAGTTGCCTTAACTGCTGCTGTTGCTTGTTCGAAATTAGTGGTTAATTTATCTAGATCAGACTGAGAGATAAATCCTTCAGAGGCGACTTCTCGGCCACGCTTTAAATCGCGTTCAGCTGAACTCGCTGCTGCAATTTTACTTTTTAAATCGGCTTTTACTTTAGCCACTGTCGAGCGGTATTCAGACGGGTCAATACGCAGCAGCAACTGGTCTTTCTCAACAGTAGAGCCTTCATCGAAGTGACGTTCTATTAACTCGCCTTCTACACGAGCTCTAATTTTTACTTCTTGAAACGCTTCGGTTCGTGCTACAAATTCACGATAGTTGCCGATTTCTTTTGTAGAGACATTAAACACAGAAACAGCCGGAGGCGGCGTAGCTTGTTGTTTTGCTTTATCATCTGAACAGCCAACCAATGTGGTTGTTAATGCTACAGAAATTACAGCAAAAGCCAAAGAACGAGATGATTGTTTAGTTATGCGAGCTGTTTTGCGCATCAGCATATATATACTCCTTGTAGCGCGACTTAAAGCTAAGTCTAGTCGTGTCATGGGATTTTGCGAAAGTATCTAACTAATCACAAAATCAAACTAGCTATGAACTAGCATCTTTGTTTTAAAAATATACACCAATTTGTAACTAAATATATGACAAGGTTACCCATTTTTGGAAAATATAATGATTCCTTGCGACACATCAGCAATTCTTTACTTAGTTGTAATTAGCTCGTAAGCTCTAACAAACAGGTCAGAGGAGTTACCATGATAAAACTAGAAATAAAACAACAGGTCGCATGGGTAAGCCTTGCTCGTCCCGAGAAACAAAATGCACTCAGTTTTGCCATGTTTGTCGAACTTGCAAACGTAATCAAAAAAATTAAACGCGATCGCAGTTTACGCGCGGTGGTTATCTCTGGCGAAGGCGACCATTTTTGCTCTGGTCTTGATGTTGCTGCGGTGATGAAAAAGCCGAGTAATATCATCAAGCTGTTATTCAAGTGGTTACCAGGAAACCAAAACTTAGCGCAAAAAGTGGTGTTAGGGTGGCAAGACTTAAGTATTCCGGTGATTGCAAAAGTGACCGGATATTGCTTTGGTGGCGGTATGCAAATCGCACTCGGTGCTGATTACCGCATCGTCGATAAAAACGCTAAATTAGCGATTATGGAAGCGCGTTGGGGCCTGTGTCCTGATATGGGGGCAAACGTAGTACTTGCAGGCTTAATGAAGCGCGACCAAGCACTTTGGTTAGCAAGTCATGCAGAGCCTATATCAGCTGAAGACGCTAAAGAATATGGCTTGGTTACGCAACTGACTGATGATGTCGATAAACAAACCGATGCTGTCCTTGAAACCTTAATGGCCCGCTCGCCAGATACGCTTGCTGCAATTAAGCGAATTACCCAGCAAAGCTACCGCTCACAGCAGCGTAAAATCCTCGCTAAAGAAACCTGGAGTCAAATTCGCTTACTAATGAATCCTAATACCAAAAAGGCGATTGCAAAGGCAAAAGGTGCAGAGGATATCCAGTATAATAATGCCAAATCATGGTAAGCTAAAGTCGCATAGTACAACTGACAAGGGTATGATGTAGTTGTACTTTATTCGCAATTATTCACAATCATGAAATACCTTATCAGTAGTGCCATCATCCTTGCTTGTTTAGCCATTGCTAAATATTTAACGGCTTTGTTTGCAAGCACATTCCCTGCACCATTAATTGGCATGGTTTTATTACTCATTCTTCTTTTAACAGGCTTAGTTAAAGAGCAAGATTTAAAACCCTCAGCGACCCCATTACTGAACTTTATGCCGCTGTTTTTTATTCCTGCAGGCGTCGGTATTATTGAGCATTTAGGAGTTATTAACGAACACTGGTTACTCCTTCTTACCGTGTTTATTATTGTTCCCCTGACGAGCATTATTCTCATAGGCTCACTATTCGCCTACTTTAAGGGGCGCGAAAATGACAGTTAGTTTATGGTGGTTGAGCATTCCTTTAACTGTTTGCCTTTTCTTGGTTTTACGTTTTTTAAACGCTAAAACGCAACATGCAATCAGCAAAGCTTTAACTAACCCAGTGTGCTGGGCAATCGTGTTAGTTTCTGCGCTGTTAGTGGCACTAAAACTCCCATATGAGCCTTTTGCCAAGCACAGTAAAGTTTTAAGTTGGTTTTTAGAGCCAGCTATCGTAGCTTTAGCATTACCGCTTTATCAGCAATTTATACATGTCAAAAAAAACCTGTTATTGATTCTTATTAGTTGTAGCTTAGGTGTGATCAATGCAACAGTGGTTGCTTCATTTATTTGTTATTTATTCGATGCGCCTGCACAGCTAAGCGCCTCACTCGCTAGTCTATCGGTCACTACGCCAATAACGTTACTTGTTACAGATGCTCTGGGTGGTATTCCCTCTTTGGCAGCAGCTATGGTGATATTCATTGGTGTGCTGGGAGCCATATTTGGTAATTTGATTTTCTCGCTGATAAATATCCGCAATGCGCAAGCAAAAGGTGTTGCAATCGGCACGGCTTGTCATGCAATAGGCACTGCGTCATTAATTGTAGAGCAACCTAAAGCGGGGGCATTTGCCTCAGTGGCAATGGCATTAAGTGCACTACTGAGCGCTATAATAGTGCCGCTACTCTATCCTGTTATGCAATATGTTCTGGTATAGTCAGCATTAGCAGTAACCTTGTTAGGAAAACATATGATTGAGTCTGAAATACAACAAGTCGAGAAATACTACAATCTGATCATGGAATATTTGGTCACCTACAGCATGCAAATTTTAGGTGCCATATTAATTCTCTTCATTGGCTTATGGATAGCGCAAAAAGTGTCGAATATGGTTGCAGGTCTAATGCAACGTCACAATATCGATATCACGCTGACTAAC
Source organism: Pseudoalteromonas thalassia (assembly GCF_049257215.1). Taxonomy (NCBI): domain Bacteria; kingdom Pseudomonadati; phylum Pseudomonadota; class Gammaproteobacteria; order Alteromonadales; family Pseudoalteromonadaceae; genus Pseudoalteromonas; species Pseudoalteromonas thalassia. The sequence goes on along the minus strand of NZ_JBMMUE010000001.1, from coordinate 91,281 downwards.
TTTGTCAGTAATGTCATCAAAGTATTACTGATCATCATGTTCTTGGTTATTGCCCTTGGCAAAATTGGCATTAGCGTAACCCCTTTTGTCGCAGCGATTGGTGCCGCATCATTAGGTGCTGGTTTGGCGCTACAAGGCATGCTGTCAAACTATGGTGCAGGACTTGCGATTATTGCAACAAGGCCTTTTGTTGTGGGTGATACTATCGAAGTAAAAGGTGTCAGTGGGCAAGTTAAAACCATTGAGCTTGGTCACACAATTCTAATAAACGAAGAAAAAGTCGAAATCACCATTCCTAACAAACATATTGTTGGTGAGATTTTACATAACTCGTTTAGCTATTCATTAGTTAAAGGTGAAATAGACATCGCTTATGATGCCAATGCTGATCTCGCTATTGAGCTTATCGAAAAAGTGTTAGACGAACATGAGCTAGTTAGTGATGCTCCTCATGCACAAGTCGGTATTGAGCGCTTTGCCGACAGCGGTGTTACCTTGAGTTATCGTTATTGGGTGCCAACCACCAAAATTATTGAGACTAAATTAGCGGTCAACCGCAATGTATTTAAAGCAATTCAAGGGGCGGATATCGAAATACCATTCCCGCAACGAATTGTTACCCTCAATCAAACTAATGATAAAGGCGCTTAATAGCGCCTTTTTTACAGCTCGTCGACAGACATTGTGTTTACTTAAAAGACTGTAGTACAATTTGAATGATAACAATTACTATCATCAATTAACGTCGAGCTATTTTTACCATGAGTAAACGTCTTTGGTTCCAACTGCATGGTTGGTTTTCGCTTCCTGTATGGGTGCTATTTTGCTTTATTTGTGTCACAGGCACTGTGTCTGTGATAAGCCATGAGCTCACTTGGCTCACCAATAGTGAGGCACGTGCAAACAATCCTAACGACTTACCAGCATTGGGGGTTGATGAAGTTATTAATAGCGTTGAAAAAGCCTACCCGACCGCCGATGTGATGAGTGTGCTCACTTACGAGCCTTACCTGGTTAATGCGGTTATTTTCACTGATACCGATAAGCCATACGCGGTAGCCTACGTCAATCAATACACAGGTGAAGTACAAGCAGTTAATACAACAATATCGTTTATCGAGTTTATGCGTACCCTGCACGGCTGGCTGTTCTTCCCTTGGCAAGAAGGTTACAGCGTTGGTTACTACCTCGTCAGCGCCATGGCTTTTGTCATTTTAGGTGCTCTAGTAACAGGCTTGGTGATTTATAAAAACTTTTGGCGTGCCTTTAGCCAGCCAAAACTGCGTTTTAACCAAGGCAAAAAAACCTTTCTAAAAGATTTACATACCCTAAGTGGCGTTTGGTCAATTTGGTTTATGGCAGTAATGGCACTCACAGGCCTGTGGTATTTGGTGCAAGCCATCATGTGGCATAACGAAATAGACATTGAAGAGCACGCGCCGCTGGTGGCAGTGTCAACTTTACCTACGGATAAACAAACACCGCCTACCGATTTAAAAGCGGCACTGGCTATTACCAAAGAAAAATACCCAGATTTCAAACCTAGCTATGTGATGCTGCCAGAGCATAACCGTGGCATGTTTAATATCATGGGCAGTGGCGATACTATTTTCTACGATAACTACGCCTACTCAACGTCAATCAATCCTTGGACTGGCGAAATCGCAGCAAGTAAAAGTCCAGAAACCATGTCGGGATTACTCACCCTCTCGCATATCGCTGATCCACTGCATTACGGTAATATTGGCGGTCTGTGGACAAAGGTTATTTGGTTTATCTTTGGTTTGATTTTAACTGGTATGTCAATCACGGGCTTTATGATGTATGCCGCTAAATTAGTAAATAATAAACCTGTAAAAGCGCGCCAAGCTGCGCCAGTAAATAACGTTCAGGAGGCAAATTAATGGCTCGTTTACAAGCAACTTGGTGGCAACGTAAAAAGTATATTTTGCATGCTGTGGTACTGGCTTTGCCTGTTTGGTTTATTTATCAATCATTGAACCCTCAGTTTCCTGCTCTTTGGCAAGAGCAACAAGCAGGCGAATTTAAAATCGCTCCAATGCCGCTAAATGAAGATGCTCCTTACTCACACCACAACGAATACGTTAAAGACTTCTTTATTGCTTTTAATCAAGGTGACATAAGCAATATTCGTCAGGCGTATTTAAATATTGGTCAGTCACCTTTGCCACTGGCAGAGTTTGCAAAAGATGAAGAAGGCATAATGCATGGCACCAATCACGGTCAGCATGCCCACGCGATAGCCCCTAAAACTATCTCAGCAGATGATAAACTGTGGATCACCATACAAACTTGGCAAGGCCAACTGCATACCCTCAAATGGGATATTCCCAGTCAGTTTATTACTCAATAACATCCGAAAAGCCACTCACTGAGTGGCTTTTTTGTATCTCAGCTAAACACTCAAGTCCCTTCCTAAATAGTTAAAGGTAAAATTTTTGTTAATTTTATTACCGAAAAACTTTACAAAGATAATAATATAATAAAGTATTATAAATAGTTTGCATTTACACCAATGCTCTTAATTGGGTTACTCGCTGTAGATCAAACCTAATCCAAGGAACAGAACACACAAGGAAAGCTCAATAACAATGATTTGGAGACACTATGATACTTTCAAAAAAAGCGCTCGCTGCGCTTAGCTTTGCAACAATACTGATACTTCCCAGTGCTTATGCGCTTGATAATGGCGTATATACAATTAAATCAAAGTACAGTGCTAAGTTTGTTGAAGTAGAAAGCGCGCAAACCAATGATGGTGCAAATGTTAGTCAGTGGGCTGACACTAACCACGACACCCAGCGCTGGTTAATTACCAATGTTGGTGGTAATAATTATTCAGTTATTAACCTTAACAGCGGTAAGGCCCTAGAAGTATATGAGTGGTCAACAGCCGATGGTGGCAATGTTGTACAGTACGAATATGCTGCTCTCGCCAGCCAACACTGGCAAATAAATGATGAAGGAAGCGGCTATTACAGCTTCATCAATGATCACAGTGGTAAAGCGCTCGACTTATATGAATTTAATGGCAACGATGGCGCAAATATTAGCCAGTGGAGCTACAACGGCAGCGATGCGCAGCAATGGCAGCTAACCAAACTTGCCAATGTTGAATCAACCCCTTTTGATCCATCAACAACCAATGGCACAGCAGATCACTGGCCACTGACTGGTAGTTTAGTCACCCATGATCCGACTATTGGCTATGAAAATGGCACCTGGTGGATTTTTCAAACTGGCCCAGGAATTTATGGTAAATACTCAAGTGATGGTGTGGACTGGAATGATGCTTTACCTGTTTTTCCTAATGGACTTGCTTGGTGGGAGAACTATGTGCCTGATCATGATGGAATTGATGTCTGGGCGCCTGAATTAAAACGCTACAATAATCGTAGCTGGCTCTATTATGCCATTTCGACCTTTGGTTCCCGAGTCAGTGCTATCGGTTTAGCATCAGCCAGTAGTGTTGCTGCAGGCGATTGGCGTGATGATGGTTTAGTGATCAACACCACCAATAGCAATAATTACAACGCTATTGACCCCGATCTTGTGGTGGCAAAAGATGGTGCACCTTGGCTAACATTTGGCTCATGGAACTCGGGTATTAAACTAACACGTATCAACCCAATAACGATGAAACCATTTGGTCAAATTTACTCATTGGCAAGTCGTTCAGGTGGTATTGAAGCGCCCACGATTATCTATCGCCAAGGTTACTACTACTTATTTGTATCAATGGGTAAGTGTTGTGAAGGCACTAACAGCACCTACCGCATTGCATACGGTCGTTCTACCGATATTCGCGGCCCTTACCTAGATAAAAATGGCAATAATATGTTATCTGGTGGCGGTAGCATTCTTGATGCAGGTAATAATCAATGGGTAGGCCCAGGTGGGCAAGATATTCTAAATACCGATGTGATTGTTCGTCATGCCTATGATGCCGGTGATAATGGCAGACCAAAGCTTCTCATTAGTACTCTTAACTGGGATGCTAATGGTTGGCCTAAATACTAGTTCTCCCCACTAAGCGCGTGCAAACGCGCTTTTTAAAACCTTTCAAAAATACTACGGATAAAGTCAGAATTAAGAATCTGAGTCACAGCCCCACTACACCATAAATAAGCGCGTTGTAGCGGATATCCTCTAAAGATCCAACGCTTACGCACATGATTAAAGTCGTGTAAATAATCCGCCTTTGTTTGCGGTAACGAATCATTGGCTAGCTTCTGCCATGCTTTATAAACCCCACTCATATCGGCACCACGCATAAAACGCTGTAACCAGCGCGGAAACCGTGCAAAGCGAATCGCTGACTGAAAATCAATAATGTATGGCTTGCCATCTGTCGAACAAATGACATTTCCCAAATTACGTAAATCGAGGTGCACAACGCCGCGGCGGTGCATTTTTGCTACTAAGCGCTCAAACTCTTTAAAGAACTCACCCGATAAATGCTGCTGTTGCATGGCAAGCTGGCGAAGTGGCGTGCCTTCAATAAAATCATAAGCAATAGCAATTGATGACAAACGACAAAAGTTATCGACTACTCCATCTACGTCTTGCAAGCGTGCCAGCCCCTTATACTCTTGATTGATAAAAAGCGGCGCGATGGTTTTTCTTACCCACCATGGGCTGTGCTGAAAGTCTTTAATAATTAAGTCAAATTGCGCGTCTTTATAACGATAAACAATGGCATTGGCAAAACGGCCTGTGTGAACAACCGACAAACCTTCTGGGTTAAATTGATGAGCTGGAAATTGAGCGTGAAGCTGTACAAGCAAAGATGATTCGAACATAACAACCCGGACTTGTTAAAATTAAATGCCTAGGCAACTATATTATCAAAATGCGCTAACAGCGACAACGTACCGCTTATAGAAATTTATGCTTTTAAATTATGAATTGCTCTAAACAACAAGCTAGCAAGTTGCTTTTGCTCGTAATCAGAGAAACCTGTGAGTGCTTTACGATAGATATCATTCACGGTTGGTAAAATTTCTGGATAGAGCTGTTGGCCTTTTTCAGTCAAGTATAAAAGAGTTGAACGACGATCTTCAACTGACTGCTTTTTAGCAACTAAGCCCTTATCTTCTAAACGAGAAAGTAATCGACTCATGGCACCACGGTCATACACCATGTGCTCACAAAGCTCGGCCAAGGTATTTACTTTGCCACGCGCAAGTAGCACAACCACTATGTATTGGGCCGACGTTAGCTCTTTATCCTCTAAAGCATCATCAAGATGAGTCACCAGGTTTGAACGCAAATAAGAGACTAAACGACCTAAGTCTTGCACTGGGTCTAAATCTTCAATACAGCACTGGCCAATTGATGCAGGTTCTTTCATATTTCCTCTAAAGCGATTAATAGCAATTCATAGACAGTTAATCGGCAAAATAATTCAATCCTATTAGATTGCTTCAATGGCTATGAATAGTGTAGCGTGAAGAAGCTTACTAACTGTCGGGGGCGTCATGCTAACTAAACAACATATTATCAAGTATTTATCTCTTACAATACTGCTACTTCTTTGTTGGCTAGAGCATTATAACCATTTCATCATGCGCTTTATCGACAGCGCCCTTGTGCAATCAACCCTAGTGTACGCATCATCTCGTACAGTTAATGCTGCTATATCGCTGTTGCAATCAGCCGAAGTGGGCATTGGTATTGCCAGTATTCAACCTGCACAATTACTCGACCCGGTGAATGACTTAGCAGAATACATGTCAGATGCCATGCGCCTCGCTATCGGCTCATTATTTTTACAACGCATTTTATACACTATTTCTTCGGGGGTTATTTTTAGCGGTGTATTTACTGTTTCGGTCGTCGCTTACTTTATTTGTGAATGGCGTAACTATTTACCTAACTTGCGCCATAAAATTATGGCGAGCCTTATTTTAATTCGTTTTTTAGTGCCAGCAGTGGTGCTGACAACAGGCCTTGTTAGCCAGATATTCTTAGATGAGCAAATAAACCAGCAAAGTGAAATCGTGAGCGAAAAAGTCGAGACAGTAAATAGCAGTGCAAATAATGCCTCTGCCCTATCTGCCAAGCTAAAGGCCGAAGTTGATAGTAAAAAGCAAACCATCTTCGACAAGCTATCGCTATTGAATGAGCAGCAAATTAAAAACCACCAGCAAGCGACAGAACTCAAAGCTGAGCTGGCAGAGCTCGATACCCAAATAGCAGCAATTCAAGCTACCCGCAGTTTGTCTGAACGACTGACTTTTACTGAACTTGAACAAGCAAAACCGCTACTCGATAAAAAGCAGCAACTAACTGAGCAATTTAATGCGGTGCTAAACCAGCAAAAACAGCTAAACCAAAACAAAGACGCCTTAAACGAACAACTAGAAAACTTAAATGCATCACTCAATCAAGACCAATCGTCGCAGGTGAGTAAAATTATAGACACCGTTACCTCTGGCATTAGCAATATGGTAGCTGCCGTCGAAGACTTATTTATCGACTTTTTGAATATCTTGTCACTGCTGATTTTAAAGCTGTTATTAATGCCATTGATTTTTTTATACCTATTTAACAAAGCCTTTAAAGCCATTTGGCAGCGCCGCTTTATGGACGTAGTAATGCAAACAAAACAACTGGCTGTTAATCGCTGATATTTCAGCTAAAGTTATAAACCTAACTCGTTTTTAAAGGATATAAGTATGACTGAGCAACGCCATAACCACATTCCCCAAGAAGCTTTCGATTGGTACGATGAATACGCCCATGGCTTGATGGACCGCCGTACCTTTATGAAAAAGCTGGGTGGCTTAGCTGCCCTTGGCTATTCAATGGCAATGCTAAGTAGCGCTTTACTACCAAACTACGCATTAGCTGAGCAAGTATCCTTTAATGACCCTGATATCAAAGCCAGTTATAAAACCTTTGATTCGTTTAAAGGTCACGGCGAAGGTAAAGGTTATTTAGTCGAACCTGCTAACTTAACGGGTAAGCACCCAATAGTGTTAGTGATCCACGAAAACAGAGGCTTAAACCCTTATATTAAAGATGTTGCTCGCCGCCTTGCCAAAGCTGGATTTATTGCCTTTGCGCCAGATGCGTTACACCCTCTTGGTGGCTACCCTGGTAATGATGATGAAGGCCGCGCAATGCAGCGCTCTATGGATAAAGAAAAAATCCAACAAGACTTTATTGCCGCAGCTGAATACATAAAAAAACACCCAAATAGTAACGGCAAACTCGGTGCAGTAGGCTTTTGCTTTGGTGGTTATATGGTTAACTACCTTGCAGCAGTTGATAGCAAACTAATTAATGCAGGCGTGCCCTATTACGGCACTCCCGCCGTTAAAGAGCTCAGACAAAATATCAAAGCCCCACTACTTGTGCACTTAGCCGAGCTTGATAACCGCGTTAATGCAACTTGGCCTGAATACGAGAGCGATTTAAAAGCGCATCAAGTGCCTTACACTATGCACATGTATGAAAAAGCAAATCACGGCTTTCATAACGACTCTACTTCTCGTTATGATGAAAAACAGGCAGAGCTTTCATGGCAGCGCACATTGGCGTTTTTCAATGAGCAATTGATTTAAACAAAGCAATTTCATACACTCTCGAAAAAATTTTAGGCTAGAAGATAAGATGGAATCGCAAGTCAGTTATCGCTTTGACTCACAGCAAACCGCCAATCGGTTTTTAAACAAGCTTAAGCACTGGTCAGTGGCTAAAGTTACTGCGAGTCTTTGCCAAGGGGGTTATGGCGTAAAAATACGCTACGAAGTCGATACCAGTGGCTTTGATTACACTCTTGCAGAGCTTGATGATTTAGCGATGCAACACGAAGGCGAAGAGATTTAACTTTCAGATTCTAGGCATAAAAAAACGGCTAACTTAGGTTAGCCGTTTTTATATTAAAGCTGTGCTTACAAATCAAAGCTACGCGAAATAGACGCGACAATTCGCTCGTCTGCATACTCAGAATCAATACTGGTATTCTCACCTGCAATTTCAATATCAAACCCTGCATAGCTCGTTTGATACGCTAAACGATAATGCTTATATGACTTATCGCTGCCATCCCAGCTAAACTTATCGCCATCTAATGAATTAGATACATCAAAGCTGGCACGAATTGCATGGTTTGGCGCTACTTCAAATGTGTGCGCTAGCATGTAAATTAAATGGCCTGCGCCAGTACCAAAATAATCCCAAGTATACCAAAAGTTAAGCTCTACTTGCCCAATGCTGCTGGCATAACCAAATTTCGAATACACCTCTGGGTAGTTGCCATCGCTTGAGTAATCTTCACCGTGGTAAGAGTAGTAAGCAATACCATAATCAACACTAAGGGCATCCGTTAACTCAGCATAGTTACCAAAATACGCATCCCATTCAATGTCAGTGCCATCGCCAAAATCTACATTTGAAGCCCACGTACCTACATACATACCTGAATCTGCAAAGGCATAATCTAAGCTGCCTTGAATCGCTGGGTCATTCATGGTTTGGCTGACACCATTGAAGGTGTAATCTGATGCCAATGTAACCGTAGTAGATAAGTCAGCCATGGCTGATGTCGATAGTAATGCCAATGGCAACGTTGCTGCTAATACTGTTTGTCTTGTTGTCATGTTGGTTTCCCTTAGCTAACTGTTTCTATTTTTGTGTAATCTAATTTATTGTCTTTTGGTGAGCCTTCGATATTTTTCACTGTTTTTAACTTGCTGTAGCCAATAAAGGCAGCACAGCCGAAAAATAACGCAATAACTAGCGCGCCAACCCATTGGATCTGTAAAAAGTCGAACTTAAACAGCAGGGTTAATAACGAAAGCGCCACCACATTTAAGACAATATAATTAACCTTACCAAAACGTTTCACCGTTAAGTTTAGGTTATCTGTGTATAAACGGATCAAAGAATCAAGTGAGTTGATCACAAACACCACACCAACAAACACCATAGCGATGTTTTTCAAGCCTGCTGTTGCAATACCCGCTTCATGGTATTGATACAAAACACTAAACCAGATAGCGATTGGAATAGACGGAAAAATCAACATAGCCGCCAGCACTTGGTAAGTTTTTAAGCCACCCACAAAGCGCGAGGTAAATTGACCAATCATGATACTCCAAGCAAACCACCAAAACAGGTAGAAGGCATGGTAATCATTCAGTGGTAATACAAACTCATTGATGTTGCCAAAGTAACCACCGATCAACGTAAGGTTATCAACAAATGCTGATGTTTGTGCATCAGAACCAACAAAGGCACCGAACCACATAAATGTGATTAAAGCGATAAACAACCAAGTAGTCGAAATACTTAAAAAGCGTACATACTTAATGTCTGTGCTCGAATACACAGCAAAACAAATCGCTGCAAACACCATTAAGTAGAATGTCGGAATAATTGACTCGCCATCACCAAGCGACGGTAAATACCAAGGTAAATTCGACAGCAGTAAAAATGCAGTAAATGCGCATGTCCCAATAATAACAACGTTATTAATTAGTTTTACCAAAGCAATTTCAAAGAACTTTACTTTGGGTTCTATTACACAGAAATAAAAGCACGTAAGGAAATAAAATCCCCAGATCAAGAAGCCCCAAAAACCAAATTCAATGGCTAGTGGATTGGCAAACGCATACTCTGGGCTTGCTTTTATGTCTGCATAACCTGCAAACTCTGTCAGTGGAAACATAATCAAGCCAACATCTAGGCCTGATGTAAATAAAATTGCAATGAACGTAAACGTTCTAACCGGTGTGACGCCAACACACCTTACCGTACCCCATTTAAATAAAATAACTACAATTGCTAACAGGGTAAAAATGATGCCAGCACTAAGCCAAAAGGTCATAGTTACCCCCCCAAAATAAGTAATAATACTTCATTGTTTCTCCAGTTTTATTCCTCGCATTAACGCACCACAAACAACTCATGATGCGCGCCACTGCAAGCCCCACAGTCGAAACTGCGGGTGGCCTTATTAGATCTCCGAACTACGCTGCGTTGATTGCCATTGTTTTTCCATAGCAACATCTGCAGTTGATGCCGATAACAAAGGCTTACCTAAAATGTGGTCAGCCGCTTTTTCTGCCACCATAATGGTTGGCGCATTTAAATTACCGTTTGGAACGGTTGGGAAGATAGACGAATCCACCACCCGTAAACCTTCGATACCGTGTACTTGAGTTTGCGAGTTAACCACGGCCATCTCGTCTTCACCCATCTTGCACGAACATGACGGATGGTAAGCACTCTCAACCGCTTGACGAACAAAAGCATCGATTTCTTCATCGCTTTGAACATCTTTACCTGGTTGAATTTCATCATCGCGGTACTCATCAAACGCACGCTGTTCAATAATCTCACGAGTTAGACGTACGCAAGCTCTAAAGCCTTCAATGTCATCTTTATGCTGTAAGTAGTTAAATTGGATCTTAGGCGCAACCTGTGGATCCGCCGACTTAATTGTCACCGCACCACGGCTTTTTGGTTTGTTATGCCCAACATGAACTTGGAAACCATGACCATCAAAGGCACTTTTACCGTCGTAACGAATTGCAGCTGGTAAAAAGTGATACTGAATATCTGGCCATTCAACGCCCGGTTTTGAACGAATAAATGCACATGATTCAAAGTGATTCGTTGCCCCTAAACCTGAGCGGTTTAATAACCAACGAGCACCAATTAGTCCTTTTGAAACAAGACCTAACTTGCCGTTTAAAGTAATAGGTTGCTTACACTTATATTGGAAATAAAACTCCAAGTGATCTTGTAAGTTTTGGCCAACACCTGGTAAGTGATGTTTAACCTCAACACCCGCTTCGCTTAGGATGTCTTTATCACCAATACCTGATAGTTGCAGAATATGCGGTGACCCAATTGGACCCGCACTTAAAATAACGTCTTTAGCTGCAAATGCTTGCTGCTTAGAGCCAGATACTGAAAACTCAACACCAACGGCTTTTTTGCCTTCTAGCAATACTTTTTCAGCTAAGGCACCGGTGATTAGCGTTAGGTTTTTACGTGACTTAACTGGGTCTAAATACTCACGGCTGGCTGAGCTTCTTACACCGTCTTTAACTGTCATATGCATTGGCCCAAAGCCTTCTTGCTGGGCTGCATTGTAGTCATCAGTCTGCGCATAACCTGCTTGTTGGCCCGCTTTGATAAAGGCTTTATAAAGCGGGTTAGCCATTTCATTACCGTTATTAACCCCTAATGGGCCGTTATCGCCACGGTAGTTGTTACCACCTAAATAGAATGATTCAGCACGTTTAAAATACGGTAAACAAGCTTGGTAATCCCAGCCATTAGCACCATGTTGCTGCCACTCATCAAAATCTTTGGCATGACCACGTACATACACCATGCCGTTAATAGATGATGAGCCTCCTAACACTTTACCGCGTGGGCAGTGCATTTGACGGTTATCTAAATACGGCTCTGGCTCGGTATGAAATTGCCATGCATATTTGTCAGTATTCATCGGGATCGATAGCGCAGTAGGCATCTTTATAAAAATGCTTTTATCGCTACCACCCGTTTCAAGTAATAACACCTTATTAGAAGGGTCTGCTGATAGTCGGTTTGCCAACACGCAGCCTGCTGAGCCAGCACCGACTATGATGTAATCATAGTTCTGTGTACTCATTAAAATGGACTCTCTATATTGCTCATACCCACATAAATCGATTTAGTTTGGGTATAGTGATCTAAAGTTTCGATACCGTTTTCACGGCCGACACCTGATTGCTTGTAACCACCTACAGGCATTTCAGCAGGTGAATTACCATAGCTGTTTATCCAACAAATACCGGCTTGTAATTGATGGATCACGCGGTGTGCGCGCTGAATATCTTTAGTGAACACGCCTGCGGCTAAGCCTAGGTGCGTATCGTTTGCACGCTGAATAACGTCATCTTCATCATCAAACACCAACACACTCATTACTGGGCCAAAGATCTCTTCTTTAACTATGGTCATGTCGTCTTTACAGTCGACAAAAACGGTCGGCTCCACAAAGTAGCCATTAGGTGCAGATGCAGGTGACAGCGCCTTACCGCCGGTTAGCAAGGTTGCGCCTTCTTGAATACCTTTATCGATATAGCCAAGTACAAGCTCTTGATGCTTTTTAGAGATAAGCGCCCCTAAATTCACCTCAGGATCCATTGGGTCGCCAGCAATAATATTTTGCTCAGTACGTGTTTTCAGCTCATCAATAAACTGCTGATAAACATTTTTGTGCACATAAATGCGCGTACAGTTAGTGCAGATTTCGCCTTGCGTATAAAAATTACCTAGCATTGCCGCACTAACAGCTTGTGATACATCGGCATCATCAAATACTAGTAACGGCGACTTACCGCCAAGCTCCATGGTCACATCTTTAAGTGAACCAGCAGCGCTTGCCATTACTTTTTTGCCTGTGCCCACTTCACCAGTGAACGACACTTTTTCAATATTTGGGTTTGCTGTTAACCATTGCCCTACTTCAGCAGCGCCTTGCACAACGTTGAATACGCCAGCAGGTACACCCGCTTCGATGAAAATCTCTGCAAGTTTAATTGCGCCAAGTGGTGTTTCTTCTGAAGGTTTGAAAATAACCGCATTACCCGCAGCCAGTGCCGGGCCTGATTTCCAACAAGCAATTTGCAGAGGGTAGTTCCATGCACCAATACCGGCACAAATACCTAGAGGCTCTTTACGTGTGTAGTAAAAGTCATTGCCAACCATTTGTTGCTGACCCACTTGTGCAGGCGCAAGACCAGCAAAATACTCAATTACATCGGCGCCAGTTTCAACATCAACACACTCAGCTTCTTGCCATGGCTTACCCGTATCAAGTACTTCAACTTTTGCCAGTTCATCGTTACGTTCGCGTAAGATTGCAACGGCTTTTAATAAAATGCGGCTACGCTCAATTGGCGTCATTGCAGACCATGCTGCAAAGCCTTGTTTTGCGCTTTCGATTGCCGCGTTTTGAATAAACTCATCGGCGATTTCAACGTGATAAATTACTTCATCCGTTGCAGGGTTCTTTACTGCAAAAGTATCGCCAGTTTGATTTTTCAAAAAGTGGCCATTTATAAAATTTTCGTAAACAGGTGTGGTCATTTTAGGCTCCATACTGTTTTATCAGTGAACGAATGTAGTCTTTTACTAATTGCTCACAATGTTCGAATTGATCATGGTCTGACTTACTTAATACGGCTCTTAGCCATAAACCATCGATCATGGCTGCACTTAACTCAGCAGCTAAGTTGGCATCGCTATCGCTCATTAACTGTTTGAATGAGCTTAATAAATTACTAAATAAACGTTTACTATTTACGTTTTGTAAGCGATGCAACTGGGCGTCGTGCATTGAATGCGCCCAAAAGCTCAACCAAGTTTTGGTGTTATTGCTTTGCTGCTGAATGCGCGAAAAGTTTGCTTCAACGATAAACATTAATCGTTGCTCTGGGCTAGTATGCGGCGTTACTTGATTCATCAGAGCTTGCTTTAAACTCGTCAATAAATAACGCACAGTGGCTTCAATTAAGCCCTGCTTGCCACCAAAATAATGACTGATAATGCCAGACGATAAGCCTGCCTTTTTACTAATGCTATTTATGGTGGTGCCTTGCAAACCAAGCTCTGCAACCGACTCTATTGTGGCGTCAATTAACTGCTGACGACGAACAGGTTCCATTCCAACTTTCGGCATAATTTTTTATTGATTGAACGTTCAATTAAAATAAAGGTTAAGGTAATCAGCATGGCAATTCAAGGTTGACAAATTGTAAACAGCCGCAAAGCTACACTCGTAAATTAAGCTAACCCACTGTTCTTACGTTTATTATTCGATATATAAAAAAGTTTTAAATTTATTCAAAATAAAGCCTAAAAAGTATTAATTTAGGCTGAAATGCGGAAAAAATAGAAAATTTATTGCGGGGGTATTTTTAATAAAAAAGCGCTTATTAAACGCTCGTGTTAAAGCAAAGTTCATTCGTGGTATTTACGAATAACCGCTATTTTGCCATCTTCTATTTCGAGCACATCCATAATGGTTTGCGTGTATTCAATTTCTTGCTGGTTTTGTGGGTGTATGCCTTTAGCATGATGGGTATAACGTAAGGCAATGGCAGAATCATTAAAAATAAAGGTATCGAGTAAATTTGCTTGGTATTCAGTGTGCGCACCAAGGTAAAAAGTCATGCCTTTACGCATCATGGCTTTACCATCTGGTTCTCTTGAATCATCGTTTTGATAAGGTAAGTGTTGATTTGCTACATCGTCAGTTAATAAAGCTAAAAAAGCTTCTAACTCTTTTTTAGTCGCATTAGGTGCTTGTGTTGCAACCATGGTATTAAAGTACTGCTGTGCTAATGCTGTGAGCTCTGGATTAGCTTGCTTTGCTTGGCTGCTAAATGTGCTTAGCAAACAAATAGCTAGAAAATAAAGGTGCTTCATCGTTATTCCTTGTGGTTTTAGTTATTGACTAATAATCAAACTACGAACCTAAAATAACGACAAAGCACCGAACTATCAACAATTTAGTTTTAAGCTGTTTGTGGCTTTATGATCTCACGTTTATCTAAATAACCGCTGTATCGTGTTGCAATTAGCGCCGCTAAACTGATGATAGCACCAATCCAAGCTGTGTCTTGCAATGAGTAGTTTTCCACGACAATGCCACCTAACACTGAGCCCAGCGCAATACCGATATTAAACGCAGCAATGTTTAACCCAGAGGCCACATCGACGGCATTGGGTGTAAACTTTTCGGCAAGTTTAACCACATAAACTTGCAGCCCAGGCACATTACCAAACGCAAATGCCCCCCATACAAGTATGGTCAGTACCGCAGCGACTTTAGATTGCATGGTAAAGGTCAGCACCAACAGCACAATACTCAAAGCACTAAAGATAATAGTCAGCGCACTAATGGGGCCTTTTTTATCGGCTAATTTACCGCCGTAAATATTACCAACAGCAACCGATACCCCATAAACCAGCCCTGATTATTTAAAAGCGGCACCACCATTAAATGAGCTAACCGACTTAGCCTCGCACCAGCTTATTGGTTTTACCGATGCGCCGCATTTAAACCACTGGCCGCTAACCACGCCTTTAGACCTGAAATTTTCAATCAGTGCATCAAGTGGTGAAACTGTGCGTCAGCTTTGTATTCAAGGTCATGGCATTACCTTGTTGTCGGAATTTATGATCCACGAAGATTTAAAAGCAGGCCGTTTAGTAAAAGTGCTCGAAGGCGAAGTACTGAGCCCTAATCGCCGCGAAAAAGTACATGCGGTGTATTATCAAAACAGCGGAGTGTCATCCCGGGTATTGGCGTTTTTAGACTTTATTGCACCAAGATTAACACTGTAGTTTTTACGTTTTTAACAAAAGTGTTTTGTGATTAGTGGCATTAATTTCATAAATAATTTTCGTTATGCTGAAAGCATATTCGCTTTCAAGGAGCCGTAATGAACAAATTATTCGAAACCGTACAACTTGCCGGTCATACATTAAAAAACCGCATTGTCATGCCACCGATGACTCGCTCTCGCTCATCACAACCGGGTGATATTGCCAATGAGTTAATGGCCGACTACTATGCCCAGCGAGCCAGCGCCGGCTTAATCATTAGCGAAGGCACACAAATATCAGCCCTAGGTAAGGGCTATGCTTGGACACCAGGTATTTACACTGCCGAGCAAATTGCTGGCTGGAAAAAAGTAACCGACAAAGTTCATCAAGCTGGTGGCATTATGTTTGCTCAGCTTTGGCATGTTGGCCGCGTATCTCACCCAAGTAACACAGGTGGCGAGCAACCAATTGCGCCATCAGCTATTGCAGCCAAGGGCGTTAAAGTTTTTATTGATGAAGATGACAAACCCGACTTTGTTGCCACAGCTCAGCCACGCGCAATGAGCCATGACGATATCAAACAGGTTATAAACGAATACCGACAAGCTGCCCGTAATGCAGTTGATGCAGGGTTTGATGGTATTGAACTTCACGCTGCTAATGGTTACTTAATTAATCAATTTATTGATTCAGAGTCGAACCAACGCACCGATGAATATGGCGGCAGTTTAGAAAACCGCTTACGCTTTTTACAACAAGTGACAAAAGCGGTAAGTGATGAAATTGGCGCTGAGCGTGTAGGCGTGCGCCTTGCACCACTCACAACACTCAATGGGACGGTTGATGATAACCCGTTTGAAACCTATATTGGCGCAGCAAAAGTACTCAATGACCTTAACGTTGCTTACCTACACATTGCCGAAGCTGATTGGGATGATGCACCTTTAATGGAGCAAAGTTTTAAGCAAGCGCTACGTGAAAACTATGCCGGATTAATGATTTATGCGGGCAAGTACACTGGCGATAAAGCAGAGCAAGCATTAGCCGCAGGCTGGGCTGATTTAATTGGCTTTGGTCGTCCGTTTGTTGCTAACCCAGATTTACCAGCTCGTATTGAACAAGGTATTGAGCTTGCGCAGCATGATCCAGATACCTTATTTGGAGGCGGTGCTAAAGGCTACACAGACTACCCTTTAGCAACGTAAAAACGCGCTAAAAAAGGTGGCTCGTCAACCAATAGCCCAGCACAATAAAGCTGATGTTGGCGAGCGCTCTTAACCACCACGGAGCAGAACTAAACTGCAATTGGCTGTACTTGCTTACTAATACCAACACGCCCATCACAGTAAACCAAGGAGCAAAAAAGAATATTGGCTTTAACTTCACTAAACTCACCGCTAAATCGTGCAGCGCACCGCTTACAGCAAAGGTCACAACAACAGCACACCAAACCGGCATAATGTCATTGCAAGGCTTCATCACATAACGAGATAGATAATAGCTCCACACCGGATTCCAATATCGCCAAAATAGATAAAACGAGCTAGCACCCAGCGAACGTGTCAGCATATTGCGCAGCGAATCTTTATGACCAAGGGGCACGCCTGTGCGTTTTTTAACATATTGAGCAAGGGTAATAGCTGCAGACACGGCTTTCTCTTTTTTACTAATGACTAATTCAGACTACTAAACAACCAACAAAAGAGAAACCAAAACAAGGCTTGAAATTGTAACGGTTTATGAAGCGTGCAGATCTAAGACAGGTGATGAAGCTGAGCTAAGCACTCAGCTTCATTAAAGTCACATCTTACTTTTTACTTTATTAGTCGCTTGGCTGGTGGCAGGGTTGTCTGGCCAAAAATGTTTTGGGTAACGCCCTTTCATTTCTTTTTGCACATCGCGGTAACTCGTTTGCCAAAAGTTAGCTAAGTCTTGGGTTAGCTGCAGCGGTCGCCGCGCTGGTGATAATAGCTCCATTAATAATGGCAGTTTACCTTGGGCCAGCAAAGGCGTGCTGGTCATGCCATACACTTCTTGCATGCGCACACTGAGCTTTGCTGGGCCATCGAGCTGATAGGTCACTTTTACATTTGAACCACTTGGCACAGTTAATCGCAAGGGCAGGTGTTCATTCAATAGGCTTTGCTGCTGCCAATCAAAACAGCTTTTGATCGCTTCGCTGTAATTGAACTTTTTTAATTGCTCAAGGTTTTTAATATCATCCAAATAAGGTGCAAGCCATTGGTTATCGGAAATGAATTCATCATGATTTAAAAGTGGGAATGATTCTGGTAACAGCTTACTTGCCAAGCTCATTCGAATAAGTAACTGCTCACTGTCAGGCTGATCATTAAATAGCGAAAAGCCATGTTTACTAAATAAGTTTAACCACGCTTTAGTACGCTCGTTTTTATCTAGTGGCTGTTTACTTGGCTGACTCGCTACAGTGATAGCACCGAGTTTAAGCTCATCTTGATGGATAAAACGCCCTGCTTTTTCATCGTATTCGCAGCGAGTTTGCTCAGTAAATAAATGCGAAAGCTCATCTTCAAGCTCACTTGGCATAAAGGCAACAGCAGCAAAAACACGGTTTCCCTTGTGGCCGCCCATATGCGCAATGGCAATATAATCATCGTTATGCCAAAACTCCTCGCTTAAATCGGCGCCTGCACCATTGGCAAGTAAATAACCATTACCGCGCTTTTTTGCTAGACGGTCAGGAAAAGCAAGCGCCACCAGCAGCGACAAGTACTCTGTTTTAAGCTCATTAACCGGCTTGAGTTGCAAGCGTGATAGCCAATAATTTAATTGCTGCTTAAATACTGGGTGAGGTTTGCTGTGCTGGCTATGCAATGCCAAATTAAGATCAGCTGGCATACTAATTCGGCTTTCAAGTAGCGCCGTTAAATACCCCGCTAATACATAAATACCAGGCATGCGCTGCTCTAGTTGCTTTGCCTTAATGAGCATATGCGAGAGGCGAATATCGGCTCCATAGCTCAGCATTTGGCTGCCAAGCGAAGTAAGCTTTTCATTTTCATCAATGGCTTCGAGCATTTTCAAAAGTGCCGTTGCCTGTTTAACCTGCTGGCTACTTGGTGGGTCGAGCAAGCTAAGCTCAGCAAGTGATGCCCCCCACTGCTTTGCCTCTAATAACAACTGACTAATATCACTGGTAAGAATTTCTGGCGCATCATGGCTATTACGGCGCTCAAAGGTTTGCTTAGAGCCTAACCGATACACAACCCCCGGCTCAATGCGCCCAGCACGACCAGCGCGCTGTATGGCTGAAGAACGAGAGATACTTTGCGTAACAAGCTCTGTCACACCCGTTTTTAAATTAAAACTGGCAGCACGACGTTTACCGCTATCAACCACAATACGTATTCCTTCAATGGTCAAACTGGTTTCAGCCACATTGGTGGTTAATA
The DNA here is from genome assembly GCF_049257215.1 of Pseudoalteromonas thalassia. Classification (NCBI taxonomy): domain Bacteria; kingdom Pseudomonadati; phylum Pseudomonadota; class Gammaproteobacteria; order Alteromonadales; family Pseudoalteromonadaceae; genus Pseudoalteromonas; species Pseudoalteromonas thalassia. The sequence continues at coordinate 72,484 of NZ_JBMMUE010000001.1, read as the reverse complement.
CCACTTTACGTTTGCCATTTTTAGCAGGCGCAATAGCAGCTTGTTGCTCATTTTTATTTTGCTCACCATACAAGCTAAATATCTCAACATTATCACCTAAATCGTTTAGAGACTGCTGAACCCGGATGATTTCACGCTGCCCTGGTAAGAATACTAAAGCACTGCCCGTTTGCTCACTAAGCGCCTGTTTAATTACTGCAGGTATTTCATCTAGCCAGCGGCTTTCGTCTTTAAGTGGAATATACACTTCATCAATGGGGTAGCTTCGCCCTTGTGATGAGATGATAGGACAGCTAAAGAACTCACTGTAACGCTCGCCGTCTAAGGTTGCCGACATCAGTAAGATTTTTAAATCATCGCGAAGTGCTGCTTGTGTTTCAAGGGCAAATGCCAAAGCCGTATCAGCAGCAATTGAGCGCTCATGAAATTCATCAAATATAAGTAAATCAACATCACTAAGCTCTGGATCATTTTGCAACATACGCGTCAGCATGCCTTCGGTGACAATTTCAAGCTTAGTTGCAGAACTAACTTTTGATTCGCCACGAATACGTAAGCCGACACTGTCGCCAACTTTTTCATTTTGCTGACTTGCCAAGTACTGAGCAATATTGCGTGCGGCGAGTCGTCTTGGCTCCAACATAACAATGCGTTTAAAGTGCCCTTCGCGCATTAAGGTAAGAGGTAGCCATGTTGATTTACCCGCTCCCGGTGGCGCTTGCAATAAGGCCATAGGGTTACTCTGTAATGTTGTTAACAGGGATTGATAAATATCTTCAACTGGCAGCACGTTAGGTATCTCTTACTTTCTTTTCGCGCATTGTATCAAAAAATTACAGGCAGGGATGAGTAGCCTTAAATTGCATGAAATAATTACACGCTTCAACCTTTAAACAGGTACAAATTGCAATTAGATAACTCCACCACCTAACACAAAAAAATTAAAAATCAATAATATCAATTGCTTACTTACAAGACTGGAGTGGCATAACGATTGCTCTTATTAACACGAATGTTTAACAAAGTAAGGAGATTATGATGAACAGCGATCGTTTAGAAGGTAATTGGAAAGAACTTAAAGGTAAAGCGCAACGTAAATGGGGCGAACTTACTGATGGTGATTTAGATGTGATTGAGGGTAGCCGTAAAGAGCTTGTTGGTAAAATCCAGCAAAAATACGGTAAATCGAAAGAAGAAGCTGAGCGTGAAGTCAGCGACTTTGAAAAAAGCCATTAATTTGAGCAATAAATAAAGCCGCTAATTGCGGCTTTATTTATCAAGCTGGCTCGTGCTTTGCTAAATCAGCTTCAGCAACCGTTTGATTTTTACCTTGCGATTTAGCACGGTAAAGTCGCTTATCAGCAATGTTTAAGCAATGATCAACACTCTCATCTGGCACGCGTTGGTATAAGCCAATACTTAAGGTGACATGAAAACGATGCTGACCACTAGTGAATGGCTTTTCAGCGAGCTTTTTATGAATGTTGTCTGCAAGTTGGTAGGCCCGTTGTTCATTCCCCGCAGGAATAACAATTAAAAACTCTTCGCCGCCCCAACGGGAAATGACATCTTCTTCTGTGCACACTTTATTAAATACATCAGCGAAAAATATTAGCACCTCATCGCCTACTTGATGACCATAGGTGTCGTTAATTTGTTTAAAGTTATCAACATCCATCAGCAAGAACACAGCCCCTTCGCCAAAGCGTTTATCTTGTAAGCACTCAGTTGCAAAGCGACGATTTACAAGTTCAGTCATTGCATCATAGCGAGCAAGCTTTTGATTAATTTTAAGTTGCTTCATTAACTCTAAACTGTATTTGTTGCGGTAATATTCGTAGAAGCCACCCAAAATACATAAAATAGAGAAGCACAGCATGACCCGCGTTGGAAAGTAATGACTCGAATAACTGTAATAACCAAATTGATCGGTAAAATAGAAAAGCACTGAGATAATAATGGCAAGCAGGATAAGATCGAACGCTCCGCGCTTTAAGCCACGAATAAAAAAGGTCACGGGAGATACAATAAATAGCCATAACGGTCCTGTGCCATTACTGCCACCCGAGACAGTTAAGAAGCACATCATTGCATAAAGTGCGTACAGCATGAGTACTGAGATAAATTGATCACGCCCCTTTATTAAAAAAGGCAAAGCAAAAATTACAACGCCAACAATTAATAAATAACTTAACGCGATGTAGCCATCTTGATAACTTGTGACCGACATCAACAAAGAGGTCACTGCACCAATAAATGCAAATACGCGTAAGAATCGCGCTTTATCTCTCTCGCTTGCATTCACAGTATCAATCACAATTTCACCTTAGATTCCTTGCTCAACCTCAATAACTTTAACACAAATATCTAAATTAGAAGGAATTTGCCAGTACTAAAGCAATTAAAAAGAAAAAAGTATGAAAAAAATGGGCATAAAAAAACGAGCCATTTGAGGCTCGTTTTTAATTTAAACAAAAGCTAATAACTAAAGGTTATTATTCTGGCTCATAGCCCAAATTAGGCGACAACCAACGCTCAGCTTCAGCAAGTGTCATGTTGGTACGCTTAGCGTAATCTTCAACCTGATCTTTTTGAATTTGCGCCACTGCGTAGTACTTAGATCCAGGGTGAGAGAAATACCAACCAGAAACTGCAGCACCCGGCCACATTGCATATGAACTTGTTAGTTTCATGCCAATACGCTGTTCGGTATCAAGTAACTGCCAGATTTTCTTCTTCTCGGTATGCTCAGGACAAGCAGGATAACCTGGCGCTGGGCGAATACCTTGGTAGTTTTCACGAATAAGTTCATCATTCGATAGATTTTCATCTACCGCATAGCCCCAATATTCTTTACGCACTTGTTCATGCAAATATTCAGCAAACGCTTCTGCTAAACGGTCAGCAACGGCTTTAACCATGATCTTATTGTAGTCATCTTGCTTGGCATCGAAGGCATCGGCAAGGTCATCCTCTTCAAGACCACCAGTTACCGCAAAAGCACCAAAGTAATCTGGGGTGCCTTTTGGCGCGATATAATCGGCTAAGCAGTAGTTAGCAAAATCGTTTTTTTCAGTTTGCTGACGTAAATGACACGATGTAGTTAAAAGCGTTGTACGCGACTCATCGGTGTAAATCTCAATGTCATCCCCTACTCGGTTTGCTGGGAATAAACCAATAACACCAAGAGGTTGTAGCGCACCTGATTGCTCAAGTTCATCAAGCATTGCATTGGCATCAGCAAATAAGCTTTTAGCTTGTTCGCCGACTATTTCATCTTCAAGAATACGTGGGTACTTACCTGCAATTGACCACGTCATGAAATAAGGTGTCCAGTCGATGTACTGTCTTAACGTCGCAATCGAAACATCTTTAAACTCTGTGACACCTAGCTTTTTCGGCACAGGTGGTGTGTAGTTGTCCCAATCAAGTTTTACAGCGTTGTCGCGAGCACGCTGTAAAGTAACGGGTTTTGAGCGCGGCTTTTTACGTGCTTGTTGTTCACGTACTTTTTCATACTCAGTCTTGGTTTTCTCTAAAAATGCTGGCTTTAACTCTTTCGACAATAAATTAGAAACCACACCCACAGCACGGCTGGCGTTATTTACGTAAACCACACCTTTATCATACTGAGGTTCAATTTTAACCGCGGTATGCGCTTTTGACGTTGTTGCACCACCAATCAAAAGCGGTAATTCAAAACCACGACGGGTCATTTCTTTCGCAACATGCACCATTTCATCAAGCGATGGGGTAATCAGCCCTGATAATCCAATAATGTCGGCTTTTTCGTCAATGGCTGTTTGCAAGATTTTCTCTGCCGGCACCATCACACCAAGGTCGATAACCTCGTAGTTATTACACTGCAGTACAACGCCTACGATATTTTTACCAATGTCGTGTACGTCGCCCTTAACGGTTGCCATAACCACTTTACCGTTGGTTGCGCCCTCTTCTTTTTCTGCTTCAATGAAAGGATCAAGATAGGCAACGGCACGCTTCATTACACGAGCAGATTTAACAACCTGAGGTAAGAACATTTTACCTGCACCGAATAAGTCGCCTACTACGTTCATGCCGTCCATCAGCGGGCCTTCGATCACTTCGATAGGCTTAGCTTTGCTCTTGCGGCACTCTTCAGTATCTTCGTCAATATACTCGGTAATTCCTTTTACTAACGCATGTTCAAGGCGCTTTTCAACAGGCCAAGTACGCCACTCTAAATCTTCTACTTTCTCTGCTTGCGCCATACCTGAGTATTTTGGTGCAAGTTCAACAAGTCGCTCACCAGCACCTGGGTCGGTATTGAGGATCACATCTTCTACAGCTTTTCGCAGCTCTTCGGGGATATCGTCGTAAACCGCTAATTGACCAGCATTTACAATGCCCATATCCATACCCGCTTTAATCGCGTGGTATAAAAACACTGAGTGAATAGCTTCACGCACTGGGTTGTTGCCGCGGAACGAGAACGACACATTCGATACACCACCCGACACTTTACAATGCGGTAAGCCTTGCTTGATTCGACGTGTACCTTCGATAAACTCAACAGCGTAGTTATCGTGCTCTTCAATGCCCGTTGCGACAGCAAAAATGTTCGGGTCAAAAATAATGTCTTCTGGTGGAAAGCCAATATCATCAACGAGTATTTTGTAGCTTCGCTGACAAATCTCGAACTTACGATCAGCAGTTTCAGCTTGCCCTTTTTCATCAAACGCCATTACAACCGCAGCAGCGCCAAAGCGCTTAATTAGCTTAGCTTGGCGGATGAATGGCTCTTCACCTTCTTTAAGTGAAATTGAGTTAACAATGGCTTTGCCTTGAATACACTTTAAGCCTGCTTCAATCACATCCCATTTCGATGAGTCGACCATGATAGGTACTTTTGAGATATCAGGCTCTGAGGCAATTAAGTTTAAAAACTTTACCATCGCCGCTTTTGAGTCCAACATGGCTTCATCCATGTTGATATCAATCACTTGCGCGCCATTTTCTACTTGTTCACGGGCAACATCGAGAGCGGTCTCGTAATCTTCTTCCATGATCAAGCGCTTAAACTTAGCCGAGCCAGTTACATTGGTGCGCTCACCGACGTTAGTAAATACAGCAATTTGGTCAGTCATGTCGGTTTCCTAGTTTAAGTTGCACGCTTCAAGGCCCGATAAGCGCATACGCACTTCAAGCTCTGGCAGTTGGCGAGGCTTAACACCACTCAGGCCTTTCGCAAACGCCTTAATATGAGCCGGTGTGGTGCCACAACAACCACCTACAATATTAATAAAGCCAGATTTGCCCCAATCGATAATTTCTTTAGCCATTTCAGGGGCTTCTAAATCATATTCACCAAACTCATTCGGTAAACCTGCATTTGGATGCACCGAGGTAAAGGTTTCACAAACGCGCGATAGCTCTTCAACATACTGGCGCAGTAAGTCTGGGCCAAGGGCACAGTTGAGGCCAATTGAGAGCGGTTTAATATGGCGAATAGAGTTATAAAATGCTTCGGTGGTTTGTCCTGATAAAGTACGACCAGAGGCATCGGTAATGGTGCCTGAGATCATCACAGGCAAACTACGACCAGCTTGCTCGAAAGCTTCTTCTACGGCAAACGAAGCGGCTTTTGCATTAAGCGTATCAAAGATGGTTTCAATCAAAATAAGGTCTGCGCCACCTTCCATCAGTGCCAGTGTCGACTCAACATACGCAGCCACCAGCTTATCAAAATTGATATTGCGATAACCTGGGTCATTTACATCTGGTGAAATAGAGCAGGTTTTTGACGTTGGCCCAAGCACACCCGCTACATAACGCGGTTTACTTGGCTCTTTTGCTTCAAACTCATCACACACGCCGCGCGCAAGTTTCGCTGACTCGAGGTTGATTTCGCGACTAAGACTCGCCATATCGTAATCTTCCATCGAAATAGTCGTGGCATTAAAGGTGTTGGTTTCGATGATATCGGCACCGGCTTCTAAGTAAGCACGGTGAATATCAGCAATGATCTTTGGCTGAGTCAGGCTTAATAAGTCATTATTGCCTTTAATAAGTACATGCCAGTCTTTAAAGCGCTCACCGCGATAGTCTTGCTCTTCTAATTTATGTTCTTGGATCATGGTGCCCATCGCGCCATCGAGGATTAAAATTCGCTGTTTCAGCGCCTCGGTCAATTGTTCGCGTTTATTCACTGCATTATTCGGCATAGTTGTTAGTCCTTACGTCTTGGCTAACTAAGTTAATATCATACGGTGTAGTTTGGTACACATAATAGTTTAACCAATTCGAAAACAATAAAAAGGCATGACTTTGCCATGTTTTCGATGGTTCGTTATCAGGGTTATCATCTGGGAAATAATTTTCTGGTTTAGGTGCGTCTGCAGACTTCTCGCTATCACGCAGGTACTCTTCTTTTAAGGTATGCGCATCGTACTCTGGATGACCTGTAATATACACTTGGCTGCCAGACTTATTCTTAATTAAATAGGCACCAACTCGCTCAGAACCAGCTAACACCACCAAATCATCACAGGCAGTGATCTTATCAATATCAATATGACCATAGCGAGAGTGTGGCACTAAAAAGGTATCATCAAAGCCACGGGTGAGTGCTGCGTGGTCAAAATAGCTTTTGTGGGTAAATACACCACTTAACTTATTTGGTTTAAGTTCACGCTTAAGGCCATAGTGGTGATAAAGCCCTGCATGGGCCGCCCAACACGAAAACAGCGTAGAGGTAACATGCTGCTCAGCCCAGTCTAAAATCACTTTAAGTTCATCCCAATAGACAACATCGTCATACTCTAAATGTGCAAGCGGCGCACCTGTGATGATCATAGCATCGTAGTTATTGTCTTTTACCTCAGAAAAATAACGATAAAACGTATCTAAGTGCTGCTCAGAGTTACTACTGCTGCGGTGGGTATCTAAGCGCAACAGCTCAACATTAACTTGCAGCGGTGAGTTAGCTAGTAAGCGAATAAACTGCACCTCGGTTTCTACTTTGTTTGGCATTAAGTTTAAGATGGCCAAACGCATTGGGCGAATCTCTTGCGTTTTCGCACGGCTTTTTGGCATTACAAACACGTTTTCCTGACGTAACTTTGCAATAGCTGGCAATTCATCTTTTACTGTAATGGGCATAGCGGGCTCCGAGCATACATATTAGAGTGCTAATTATGAACGGATAGTTAGAAATTTCAACCTCTAGATGTTTAGATGTCCAAATGAAGTGATATTTCTGAGTGGTCATTAATTAAAATGTATGACTCTTTAAGTAAATAACACCTTGATATTAAGCCTATCATAAACGCTGAATTCTGTATTTTGAGGTAGTTTGGGTATACAATACTTGCTGTTAATTTTTATTATAAATTGAAGGCTTCTTTCATGGTGTTACCAGACAAGTTTATATTCTCGATGAGTCGAGTATCTAAGGTTGTGCCACCTAAGCGCACTATCTTAAAAGATATTTCTTTACACTTTTTCCCAGGCGCAAAAATTGGTGTGCTAGGTCTAAACGGTGCAGGTAAATCAACGTTACTGCGCATTATGGCCGGTGTTGACCAAGACTTTGAAGGTGAAGCTCGCCCTCAACCAGGCACTAAAATCGGTTACTTACCGCAAGAACCGCAGCTAGACGAGAACAAAACAGTTCGCGAAACAGTAGAAGAAGCGGTAAGCGAAGTTAAAAATGCATTAAATCGCCTAGATGAAGTATACAACGAGTATGCAATGGACGGTGCAGACTTCGATGCACTTGCTAAAGAGCAAGGTGAGCTTGAAGCTATCATCCAAGCACACGATGGTCACAATATTGATAACGTGTTAGAGCGTGCAGCTGATGCATTACGCCTACCACCTTGGGATGCAAAAATTGAACACCTTTCGGGTGGTGAGCGTCGCCGAGTTGCGATCTGCCGTTTACTACTTGAAAAACCAGATATGCTTATTCTTGACGAACCGACTAACCACTTAGACGCTGAGTCAGTTGCTTGGTTAGAGCGCTTCTTACACGACTACGAAGGTACTGTGGTTGCTGTAACCCACGACCGTTACTTCTTAGATAACGTAGCAGGTTGGATTTTAGAGCTTGACCGTGGTGAAGGTATTCCTTGGGAAGGTAACTATTCATCGTGGCTTGAGCAAAAAGATTTACGTTTACAACAAGAACAGAAATCTGAAAAAGCACGTCAAAAATCAATCGCACAAGAACTTGAATGGGTTCGTTCAAACCCGAAAGGCCGTCAAGCTAAGTCTAAAGCACGTATGGCACAGTTCTCAGAGCTTCAACAAAACGATTACCAAAAACGTAACGAAACGAATGAGCTATTCATTCCACCGGGTCCACGCTTAGGTGACCAAGTTATCGAAGTGAAAGGCCTGAAGAAGAGCTTTGGCGACCGCGTATTAATCGATGACTTAAACTTTGCAATGCCTAAAGGCGCTATCGTAGGTATTATCGGTGCCAATGGTGCAGGTAAATCAACGCTATTCAAAATGCTAAGCGGTGAAGAAAAGCCTGATAGCGGTGAGATCATTGTTGGTGAAACAGTAGAGCTTGCAACTGTTGATCAGTTCCGTGGCAACATGGACGAGAGCAACACTGTTTTCCAAGAAATCTCAAACGGCCAAGACGTATTGAAAATTGGTAACTTTGAATTCCCAAGCCGTGCCTATGTTGGCCGCTTTAACTTCAAAGGTAACGACCAACAAAAATTCGTTAAAGACCTATCAGGTGGTGAGCGCAACCGTTTACACCTAGCTAAGCTGTTAAAAGCTGGTGGTAACGTATTACTTCTGGATGAGCCAACCAATGACCTAGACGTTGAAACACTACGTGCACTTGAGAACGCTATTTTAGAGTTCCCTGGCTGTGTAATGTGTATCTCGCATGACCGTTGGTTCCTTGACCGTATTGCTACACATATTCTTGATTACCGTGACGAAGGCCAAATTAACTTCTTCGATGGTAACTACACAGAATACGAAGAGTGGTTGAAGAAAACCTTAGGCGCCGAAGCGGCACAACCTAAGCGTATCAAATACAAAAAAATTGGCTAATTAGCTGATATTATAAAAGCCCCAGTTTAGGGGCTTTTCTATAACTATTAACTTTCATCAGTAATTATCAGCTGTTTTCTCTCATTCATTTCATATTGAACTATACTGTTTAGGCTAAAAAGTATGGAGAATAAAGACATGAATGAACGCAGAGAGTTTTCTAGGGTGCTATTTTCTTGCCCAGCTGTCCTTCATATAGAAGGTAACGACTATCACTGTCAGTTACTTGATTTATCATTACAAGGTGCACTTATCACTAAAAGTGATTCATTTTTAATACCTATCCATTCTAAAGCCGATTTAATTTTCACCCTACCCGAATCAAGTATTGAGATAAAAATGCAAGTTGAACTGTGTCATGTTGAACATCAGCATGCTGGGCTTCGCTGCGAACATATTGATATAGATAGTATTAGCCACCTTAAGCGACTCATTGAGCTAAACCTAGGTGATGAAGCACTATTGCATCGAGAACTAGCGCATTTAATTCACGCTCCAGAGTAAACATCTGCTCAGAAATTCGCTATGCTGTAGCAAATTCAGCTATTCAATGAGCTATGCAGTTAAATCCCCATTTACCTTTGGTTTATCATCCTAATTATTCGTTTAGCTTCGATCCAAACCACCGCTTTGTAATGAGTAAGTTTGCTTATTTATATGAGCATGTGCAAAACCTTGGATTAATAAATGACAACCTAACTCAGCCGATGCTTGGCACGCCTGAGCCCCTTGAGTTAGTACATTGTGAAAACTACATCCACGACCTTTGGCATAATCGTTTAGATGAAAAAGCGATGCGCCGCATAGGCTTACCTTGGTCAAAAGAGTTAATGGCACGTACCTTTACCGCCCCACTTGGCACCTTACAAACAGCACGCTTAGCGCTGAAACATGGCATCGCTTGTCACTTAGCCGGTGGCACTCATCATGCTCATACTGATTTTGGCTCAGGTTATTGCATGGTAAACGATCTCGCGTTCACCAGTGAAACCCTAATAAAAAGTGGTGAAGTGACCAATATACTTATTTTTGACTTAGACGTTCATCAAGGTGATGGCACCGCAGCAATGCTCGCACATCAACCTTATGCTTATACCTGCTCTATTCACTGTGAGAAGAACTTTCCGTTTCGAAAATCGGCCAGCGATTTAGATATTGGTTTAGCACCGAATGTCGCTGATAGTGAATACTTAGGCGTTGTTGACGATACTCTGAGTTATTTATTAAACACCCTAAACCCAGATTTAGTGCTTTATGATGCCGGTGTTGATGTATGGCAGCAAGATGGCTTAGGAAAACTTGATATAAGCTGGCAAGGGATAGCGCAACGCGACCATTTAGTCCTCAAGCGTTGCCTTGAGAGCAATGTACCTGTCGCAACCGTAATTGGTGGTGGCTATGATAAAGACCATCGTCGCTTAGCTGCTCGTCATGGCATTGTAGTTGAGCAAGCTGCTCGTTTTTAATATCAGCAATGAAAAAAGGCCCGGGGAGAAAAAACCGGGCCTTTGCTACTGTAACATTGGGATATGTTAGCAACTTTTTTCTAAGTTAAAACAAGTAGCTGTGGAGCTACCGAATGGTAATCTAAAGCCATAGCAATGCTCAAAACCGTGATATTTACAATTGAAAAAGCAAACACTTGGCGCGCCCAGCCGCTAACATCAATATTGCGACGATAGCCACGAAGCGCCATTAGCAACCACCAAAAACTCGTTGTACAAGCTACAGCCATAAAGGCTAAACCTGTATAACCACTAATGGTTAATAACATCACAACCAACGCATACACGGCGATATATAAAACAATGTGATGCTTTGCCTTCTCGATCCCCTGCGCTACTGGTAACACAGGAATTCTGGCCGCTTGGTAGTCGTTATAACGAAAGATTGCAATTGCATATGAATGAGGCATTTGCCATAGACTAAACATGACCAATAAAATCACAGCACCAGCATCAAACTGCCCAGTTACGGCACAATACCCCACTACAGGTGGTACTGCGCCAGATAAACTTCCGACAAAGGTGCCGTACACAGAACGACGTTTCATATATAAGCTGTACACACCGACGTAAATGACGTAACCAAAAGTAGCAAATAAGAGTGCCACTACGTTGGTATACACTGCTAATAAACCGAAACCAATAACACCAAGCACGATGCCATGTGCCATAGCCGCCTTTGCTGACATTTCGCCAGTTACTGTGACGCGTTTGCGAGTGCGCGCCATAGCAACATCAATATCACGATCAATCACGTTATTGATCGCGCATCCTGATGCTACTACTAAAGATAACCCTAGCAAGGTTGCGATCATTAACCACGGGTCAATATCACCGCGAGAGGCTAGCAAGAATCCCCCCGCGACAGAGATCAAATTGCCCATGATAATGCCAGGTTTAGTGACATTTAAATAACGTCGAAACACTTCCTCGACTCCTCTAATTTTCAGCACAAACGCAATATTACGAAAGAAACTAGCTAGTAACAGACTGTAAGAACTGGAGACACAACCTCAAACTAACCAGCTCCTTTCGTAAATCTTTTTACCAATTACAAAGTAATTGTTATCAGTACATCATCATGGCGTTCGATTCGTAGATGATCCACACCGACAAACCAACCACCATCACGATGATTAAAGCACTAAAGATAAACGACAATGAACTTGCCTTGCCGTCTTCTGTTTTGAAGTTTAGGTGTAAGAAATATTTCAAATGCACCCAAATTTGCACAATCGCCATGCTCACGATGCACCATACAGTGGTCGTTTTAGAAAACGAACCACTCATCACAGCCCAAAATGGAATAGCCGTTAAAACCACTGACAATACAAAACCAATTAAATAATCTTTAACGCTGCCATGTGATTGCTCATTATGTGCATGAACTTCTAAGTTATTAATTACATGTGATTCACTGTGACTCATTACATTGCTCCCATTAAATAAACAACGGTAAATACACAGATCCACACCACATCTAAGAAGTGCCAGAATAGGCTTAAACAACTTAGGCGTGTCACTGTTTGTGGGTTTAAACCACGGCGCACAACTTCAATCATCAGGACAGTCATCCAAATAAGACCTGCTGTAACGTGAAGACCGTGTAAGCCCACCAAAGAGAAAAACGATGTTAAAAAGGCACTTTGTTGAGGGCCATTACCGTGCGCAATTAGGTGATGGAATTCATATACTTCCATACCAATAAACACAGCACCAAAGGCAAAGGTAACCAGCAACCAAGTTAGGGTAGCCGCCTTTTTCTGCCCGTGAGCAGAAATCATCGCAAAACCAAAAGTGATACTACTGAGTAGTAGTGCTGCGGTTTCAACCGCAACAAAATCAAGTTCAAAAATGTCTTTACCCGACACACCGCCAGCGGTATTCATGAACAATACTGCATAAGTTGCAAAGAATGATGCAAACAACAGGCAGTCAGTCATAAGGTAAAGCCAGAAACCAAATACGGTGTTACCACCTGTATCGTGGTGCTCATGGTCATGTGCATCGACATGACCGTGTGCGCCGTTTAAGGTGTCGAGTCCTGCAGAAATGCTACTCATGCATTCACCTCCTTCGTAGCGGCTGTATTGTGAGCCGTTTCTAGTTCAACAATTTCATCTGGTTGCACGTAGTAATCAACATCGCTGGTGTAACAACGTTTGATGAACACCACGATAGCACCCAGTAAACCAAAGGCCGCAAGCCACCAAATGTGCCAGATCATGGCAAAACAGAAGGTTGTTAAAGCTGCGCTCATTAATACACCTGCCGATGTATTTTTTGGCATATGAATTGGGCTATAAGAAGCTTCTTGCTTGTAAGCTAAGCCTTTTTCTTTCATGTCTGTCCACGCATCGATGTCATCAACATGTGGGATTTTCGCAAAGTTATAGTATTGCGGAGGTGAAGCAGATGCCCACTCAAGAGTATGACCATTCCACGGATCACCTGTTGTATCATCAAGTTGCTCGCGGTTTTTGAAGCTCACTACAAGTTGCACAACTTGGAACAAGATACCGAACATAATGATTACCGCACCGCCAGCTGCAATGTATAACCAAATGTTCCAATCAGGGTTGTTAGTGTGGTTTAAGCGACGTGTCATACCTAAGAAACCAAGTACGTATAACGGCATGAATGCCACAAAGAAACCAATTAACCAACACCAGAAAGATCTTCTGCCCCAGCTCTCGTCAAGTTTGAAGCCCATTGCTTTAGGGAACCAAAACGCAAAACCAGCTAAATAACCAAATACCGCACCACCAATAATAGTGTTATGGAAGTGAGCGATTAAGAATAAGCTGTTGTGTAATACGTAGTCAGCACCAGGAATAGCAAGTAACACGCCGGTCATACCACCGATAGTGAACGTCACCATAAAGCCTAAAGTCCAAAGGACAGGCACAGTAATACGTAAACGACCACGATACATAGTGAATAACCAGTTAAACAACTTAACCCCGGTCGGTACCGCGATAACCATGGTCATAACACCAAAGAACGCATTAACGTTAGCACTAGAGCCCATAGTAAAGAAATGATGAAGCCAAACGATAAAACCTAAAATCGAAATTGCACCGCTTGCATAAACCATCGACTTATAACCAAACAGACGTTTACCAGCAAACGTTGAGATTACTTCTGAGAAAATACCAAATGCAGGTAAGATCAGAATGTAAACTTCAGGGTGACCCCATGCCCAGAATAAGTTGATGTACATCATCGCATTACCACCTAATTCATTCGTGAAGAAGTGGAAATCGAGATAACGATCAAGCGTTAGCATTGCCAGTACAGCAGTTAAAATAGGGAACGATGCTGCAATTAAGATATTCGCCCACGTACATGCCCAAGTAAAAATAGGCATTTTCATTAATGTCATGCCTGGTGCACGCATTTTAAATACAGTCGCTAAGAAGTTTACCGATGTTAATAAGGTACCCAAGCCGGATATCTGCAAGGCCCATATATAATAGTCGACCCCGACACCCGGACTGAATGACAACTCTGACAACGGTGGATACGCAACCCAACCTGTTTTAGCAAACTCACCGAAGAATAATGAGATATTGATTAGGATTGCACCGCCAGCAGTTAACCAAAAGCTAAGGTTATTTAAGAATGGGAATGCAACATCACGGGCACCAATTTGCAGCGGTAAAATGATGTTCATTAAACCAATCATAAACGGCATCGCCATAAAGATGATCATGATCACCCCGTGCGCCGTAAAGATTTGATCATAGTGCTCTGGTGGTAAGTAACCACTAGCACCGCCGGTAGCCATTGCTAATTGAAGTCGCATCATAATGGCATCCGCGAAACCACGGAAAAGCATGATAAGCGCAAGAATGATGTACATCACACCTAAACGCTTATGGTCAATTGAGGTGATCCAGTCGTGCCAAATCACGCCCCACTTTTTATATTTTGTTACTAAGCCTGCCACTAACAGACCTAAGACAGCAACAACCGTCATGGTAACCATGATAATTGGTTCATGAAACGGGATTGCGTCTAATGTTAATTTACCTAACAACGACATGATTATTCCTCGTCCTCGCTGTGCTTTTTATGAGCAGAGTGCTCTGGCATAGCGTGTTGCATTGCACCGTGAGAGCCATGCGCTTGCATATATTTCATTACGATTGAATGGAACATATCTTTATCTACGCTGGCATAGTATTTAACTGGGTCGTATTCACTTGGTTTTGCAAGTTCAACATAGCTTTGCTTAGTCAGTGCAGAGCCGGTATTTTTTACTTTGTTTACCCAAGCATCGAAATCAGCTTCAGTTGCTGTTGCAATGGCATCGAACTTCATTCCTGTGAAACCTGCACCACTGTAGTTAGCAGAGAAACCTTTGAAGATACCTGGCTCATCAGCGATTAAGTGAAGCTTTGTTTCCATGCCTGCCATTGAATAAATTTGGCTACCAAGCTGTGGAATAAAAAACGAGTTCATGGTGCTTTCTGAGGTGATCTTGTACTGCACTGGCACATTGGCAGGAAAAACAAGCTCATTAACTGTGGCGATGCCTTGCTCTGGATAAATGAATAACCATTTCCAGTTCAAAGATACAACCTCAACAGTAAGGTGCTTACCTTTACCCTCAAGTGGTTTATATGGGTCAAGTTGTTGCGTTGACTGCCATGTGATCACACCTAAAATTGTAACGATAATGATAGGTATGGTCCAAACTACAGCTTCAATCTTATTAGAATGCGCCCACTTTGGAGCATAAATTTCTTGATCTCGTCCATCACGGTATTTCCATGCAAAATAAATTGTCATGGCAATAACTGGAATTACAACGATCAGCATTAACACCGTAGCTACGATAATTAAATACTTCTCGTCGACACCAATTTGACCTTTTGGATCGAGTACCCCGCCTTTACAGCCAGACAAGGCCAGCACTAAAGACGCTAGAGCAATATTACAAAGGTTTCGAATTGACAAAGGAATATCCTACAACCTAAAAGTTAACACTTGTCGAAATAAGAACACGACGCTTTTCTGCAACAGATGCTACAGATATCCCTCGGCTGACTAACGAGCACGACAAATCGGCACGCTAAAAAGTGAGGGAGTTTAGGTTGGCTGACTGAAATTTGGGCGTAAAAAACCCACTAGGTGCTTAGTAAAGACAACTTAGAAAACGACTAAAATGGCTGAACTTAAGCAACAAAGCTTATTTACAGACAACCACTTACACGAGGAGGAGCACGACAGCCATGAGCGCTGTGTACTACTAAAGACTTTATCGTTTCACGCGCAGCGAAGGCCGCTTTACGTAAAATGACACCTGCACGACGCGCAGGGAAGAAATGGAAGACCAACCAGCATAAACCAATAAGTAATTGGCAAGATACCACAGGGTAAGCTAAAAAACTCAACACATTAAGCAACGGTGTTTCGTATAAAGCACCTTCGCTTAATAAGCTTCTTAGCCCTTGAGCATCTTCTACTGTGCCGTTGATTAGCATGGCTGAATTAATCAGCAACAAGGCTAAAACTGACATTAGCTCTTTACCAGCAAAAAACGCACGCGCAGCCAATTGCAATCTAGCTAAGCTAGACTGTTTGACACCTTGTGACTGACTAATTGCTCGCAAAACTCACGCCTTTTTATCGCTTTTACTGCATTTTGGGTAAGCGGCTTACCCTATTTTTAAATGCGGTAACATGATCTTCATCAATAAAGTTTCAGTAATTACTGAAATTTCGATGTGGAGTATAACAAAGTCAACAGACGGTACAAGTAGAAATTAACAGCACAAGGTTAAGTGTTGTTTAGCTAATTGCTAATGAGCTGTAAAAAAAGCCATTTATCAAAGCTAAGTAGTTAAAATTAAAAGTGTATTTTATATAGCAAAAAGCAATGAATAAAAAGAAAATGACATATAAACAAGGATTAAACACACACTTACTCAGTAGCAATCAAAGCTTTAATACTGAACAAGGATTAGCCAAACCAGTTTAAATATAATATTCTACAAATCATCAAAACAAAGAATAAAAGAGATAATTATGCGTCAACATGCACTCGCCGCAGCCCTTTTAACATTAAGTACCAGTACACTCGCAAATACAATTGAAGACACCGTAGCGAGCGGCTTGAACAAACCTGCTATTTACTACGCCGATATAGAACCTTACTTAAAAAACGCAGCAAAGCACCCAAGCGTCACACTAAAACAAATCGGCACCTCATTCCAAGGACAGGCACTTAATTCTCTTAAAATCGGCAACGGCCCAATCAAAGTGATGATGTGGAGCCAAATGCACGGCGACGAAAACACAGCAACTGCCGCACTAATGGACTTTTTAAGCTTTATAACTGCCGATGAAAATGCAAAGTGGCTTACTAGCTGGCAGCAGAAAATAACCCTTCTCATCATTCCCATGGTTAATCCAGATGGCGCTGCAATGCAAACTCGTCATAATGCTCAAGGTATTGATTTAAATCGTGATGCTAAAGCTCTTCGCACAAAAGAGGGGCAAATACTCATGGCTGTTGCAAATGAATTTAAACCTGACTTTGGCTTTAATTTACATGATCAAAATGCATATTACGGTGCAGGTAAAATGGGTAAACAAGCCACTATTTCAGTGCTAGCACCCGCCTATAATGAAGCAAGAGAAGTAAATAAAAGTCGTGGAGAGGCTATGCTGTTTATTGCCCATTTAGCCAAATCGGTTGAAACAATGATCCCAGGGCACTTAGGAAAGTACAACGACAGTTACTCTTTCCGCAGTTTTGGCGATACCTTTTCAGAAAAAGGGATCCGAACTATATTAATTGAATCAGGCGCTTACCCAAACGATCCAAACCGACAAATAGCCCGCAAGGTTAACCGTGTTTTATATAAGAATGCAATCGATTCGTTAACTACGGGAGCATGGAAAAACGCGAAAATAGCCCAGTACCAGGCCATTCCATTTAACGCTAAAGACAATTGGGTCGACTTATTAATAGACGATGTAACAGTAAATAGTGAGCTAGGTGATTACCAGATAGATATTGCAGTCAATAACAAAGGACAGTCACCCATAATTAAAGAATTGGGTGATATAAGTAGTATCCGCCAAGGTTACACAAGTTTAGATGCAAGCAGCCTAAGCTTTAAAGCAGGAAAAGGCTTTGTCTTAAATAAATCGTTAACGCTTACAAAAAGTAATTACAAAGAGCTTTTAAAACAAGGCTATAGTTGTTTCTCTGGCGATATTGGTAAACTAGAAAACTCATCAAAATGGCCTGTTTATGCCTGCAAAAGTGTATTTACATCAATACCATCGCTCCATGCCCCTGCTGCTTTTTTGTTACAAGCTAACGGTATAAATAAGTACGCAGTTTTAGGCGCTGAATTAATTAATTTAGAATAAGCACACTTTAAAAAAGACAGGCACTCTTAAAGTGCCTGCTGAATCTTCAAATACTTTGGGCTTTTTAACCTAGAATACTTGCTTCTTAGCCAGCCCACCCTATTAACTTATTTAATTAATAAAAATCAGGATGAAAGACTTAGGTTTGTAAAAATGGAAAGCACAAGTTAGCTGCAAGAATTTGCAAAAAGTTACAAATGATTGAAATTAAAAATTAGCTAGCAAGTAATAGCTTACAATTTGCTAGGTTACTTCGTCGCTTACGAGCAGTTTTACTGCAATAATTTTCAATAGCAGCTACTCGACCTGCAGCTCCATGAAATAAGTTTTCAAACTGAGTTGTTAACGTTAACCAGTTTTTCGGTTCGAAATTCAGCCTTTTAAGGATAGAAGGTAAATGATGTTTTATATATCCGGGCTTATCCGTACCAATACAACGCCCAGTTTGCTCCACAAGCAACAGGTATGACTCTAACTCAAAAGGTATTCCCTTTGATTTATACTTGTTCATTCCACCAACAAAATGAGCAAGTAGCTTAGGCTGCTTTGATTCCTTCACGCTTTGGCATCGCTTTTTAAAACTAGTATAATCAGATTGCTCTGGGGTGCTCGCAGCTTTTGCGCGAACGGGGTTTAAATCAACATATGCCATGCACGCTAAAAGCGCTGATTCATCAAGTAATGCTTGGCTCTTAAAACGTCCTTCCCAAAAGTGCCCTGTACACTCATCTTCTTTATTTGCACGTCTGGCAATATACTCATTAAGCATTCGCATGAACCAACTAATGCTTGAAAGGCGGGCTCTGTATTCTGCAATCTCTCTATTTAAGAAGACTTGTTGCCCGTCACTTAACGGCTCACCATGAAGGAATTTTTGACCTAAAGGCGTCATTTTACTGAGCTTATACCAGCGTAAAAGAATAGCCTTATCAGATAACCTACTTGCTTTTTTATCATCAACATAAAGCACTACATGAGTATGATTACTCATAACGGCATAAGCACACACATCAATACAAAATACCTTTGCGAGAACAAGCAGGCGCTCTTCGACCCATCCTCGGCGGTGTTCATATGATTTACCTGTGAGTGCATCTTCTCCGCATAGAAAGGCGCGTCTAACACAACGGGATACACAGTGATAATACTTAGTATTCGACAAACAGATTTGCCGCTTCCTTGCTAAAGCCATCGTCCACTCCTTGAACTGATAATTTGAAATGCATTAGCTGTAACTAAAGTGTAGACAAAATCTTTTTTGCCGCAAGAATAAGTTAATAGATAAAAGTGACTGTCCGTGTAAATGAGTTTTACTTTTAACGTCGTAATCCTATGCTTTTGCATATATAAAACCTTCGAATATGCATAATTGCTTTACTTTTCGCTAAATGATTTCCTGCTACCTTTAAGTAAAGAACCTAGTTTATGAGGTATATAGTGAATAAATTAAATTGCTTGCTGATATTAGTACTGCTTGTATTTTCAAGTGTAGGGTATGCTGGAACTGGTCTCGCAATTGATCCTAGTAAAGCCCAAGCGTACACCCCCGCCCCTGAAAATTTAAAAGCTCGAGAACGTTTTCAAGATAATAAGTTTGGCATCTTTTTACACTGGGGACTGTACAGTCAGCTTGGCGGTGTAGGAAGCCCCTATGGAGCCGAGTGGATCATGGAAGATTTACGTATTTCAGGCCCTAAGTATCAGCGTTTGGCTGAGTTTTTTAACCCAACTGGTTTCGATGCAGAACAGTGGGTTAAGGCGTTTAAAGATGCTGGAGCAAAGTATATTGTTATTACTTCAAAGCATCATGATGGGTTTGCTATGTACGATAGTAAAGTATCTAATTTTGATATAGTCGATAGTACACCTTATAAAAAAGACCCTATAAAAGAGCTCGCTAATTCAGCTCATAAACATGGTTTACAACTTTTTTTTTACTACTCTCAGCTTGATTGGCATCACCCAGATTACTACCCATGGGGCCGAACAGGCCATTACACTAAGCGAGAAAAAAGTGGTGACTGGGAAAAATACCTGCAATTTCAAGATGCACAACTAAAAGAGCTTTTAACTCAATATGGGCCCATTGGTGGTATTTGGTTTGATGGTTGGTGGGACCAGGAAGACTCTAACAATTGGGATAACTGGCAACTACAACGCACTTATAAAATGATCCATGAATTACAACCAGCAACCTTAATCGTAAATAACCATCACAGATTTACTGTTCCGGGAGAGGATTATCAGGGCTTTGAACAACAGCTGCCTACTAATCAAGAACGATTAGGTGAATTACCTTTAGAAATGGCACAAACAATGAACGGTAGCTGGGGGTTCAGTTTAACTGATGATAATTACAAGACAACTAAAGAGCTCGTACAAACCTTAGTAAGTGCCGCAGGAAGAAACTCTAATTATTTACTAAATACTGGGCCTATGCCTAACGGCAAGATCCAACCAGAAAACCTAAAAACTTTTGCAGAAATCGGCCAGTGGCTCAAGGTGTTCGGTAAGAGTATATACGGTACTCGAGGCGGCCCTATTTCCCCGCAAAACTGGGGAGTTAGTACCCATAATAATAAGAGTATTTTTATTCATATTCTTAACTGGCAAGCAGATAGATTAAGCATTGAGCTTGCAACTCCCATCAAGTATGCAACTAATTTAAGAACTTCAAAACCAGTTAACTTTAAACAATTTGAGGGCGCAATTACTTTAGAAGATTTGCAGTTTGATAATGAAGAATACGTTCAAGTCATCGAGTTAAAGTTAAATGATTAACTTCTTAAGAGCTA
Source organism: Pseudoalteromonas thalassia (assembly GCF_049257215.1). Classification (NCBI taxonomy): domain Bacteria; kingdom Pseudomonadati; phylum Pseudomonadota; class Gammaproteobacteria; order Alteromonadales; family Pseudoalteromonadaceae; genus Pseudoalteromonas; species Pseudoalteromonas thalassia. The sequence continues at coordinate 51,732 of NZ_JBMMUE010000001.1, read as the reverse complement.
AGGCTTAAAATCAAATATGATTGTCTAAGTAAAATATATTTAACAGTGACTGTCCTTGTAAAATTTAGGCATTAAAAAAGCGCCTCAAGGCGCTTTTTTGTGGTTAAAGAATTTGATTCTCTTTCCAAGCTTGTTCTTTTGCCATGCGCTTTTTGCGCTTATCACACGGGTCGTCGCAGTCGCAGGCTTTGTCGATACCAACAGCACCTAGGCCGCCACAACTACTGGCCATAGATTTCTTTTGCACAATCATACCGACAGCCATCGCTGCCACAATTAAAATAAGTAGACCAAATGTAAGAAGAAAAAGTGACATTGCTTTGCCCCTATCGTCAGCAATTAAATCAAGCCCAACCTGTTGGGCTGTATGCATTATAAACTGCTTCTTGCCCTGCTACAAATAAGGTTTAAATGCAGGGCTTGAATAAGTTACTAAGCCATTGTCTGACTTACCAATTAAATACACTGGCAAATCATGTTCTTCAGCATATTTTTGCGCGCGCTCCATGCCCATTACTGTAAGCGCTGTGGCTAGGCAATCTGCAGTCATTGCTGATGGGTGCAACACTGTAACTGATACTAAGTCATGACGACTAGGCATACCTGTTACAGGATCAATTAGATGGCTATATGTGACACCATCCATTTCGTAAAAAATTCGGTAATCACCTGATGTCGCAATACCATTGGTACCAGGCTCAATCACTTTATGCACTTTACGAACGCCTGGCTCAGCATCAGGCTGTTCAATTGCAATTTTCCACGTGATGTTGTCAGGCTTAATACCCGATACACGAAGCTCACCACCAATCTCAACCATATAATTTGTCAGACCATGGCTTTCTATCACTTCAGCGACTTTATCAATACCATAGCCTTTGGCTGTAGCCGAAAACGATAGCTCTAAACCATCTATTGTTTTCATCAAACCTGCATCAGTAAGTTCAAGCTTATCAACACCAATCTTAGCAACCATTGCAGCCAATGCTTCATCACTTGGGCGTTTAGTTGGCTTTTTATCTGGGCCAAAACCCCACAAGTCAATAAGTGGCCCCATAGTAACATCTAACGTTTTTGTTGATTCACCAAGGCGAATTGACTCTGCTACCACGTTTCTAAAATCAGCGCTAATTGGCATCACCTGCCCTGCTGGTAACTGGTTAAACTGGTTAATTTCTGAATCTGGAATGTAAGTCGACATAGATTGATTTACATCTTTAAGCACTTGCTTAATTTCAGGGTGTAAATCAATGCCTGCAATTTTTGAAGACTCAGCGTACACCTTTATGTGATAGGTGGTACCCATTGTCTTACCTTCAAAATAAAGCTCTTCGACCTTATCTGCTTGGCTGCAACCAGCCATGAGTAAAGTAATAGTTAGTAGAAAAAAGGCCATCAAACCTTGGCGATAAAACACTCTATTCATAGCATTCACCTTTTGGATACCACGCATTGTAGGTATAGAAATAAAAAAGCCTCGTAACACTGTGTGCTACGAGGCCTGTATTCTAACCAAAACTTATTGTTTTGTGTATGGTGTTAGCCACCGAAGTCATCTAATAAGATGTTTTCGTCTTCTACACCAAGATCTTTTAGCATGTTGATAACAGCCGCGTTCATCATTGGAGGACCACACATGTAGAACTCACAATCTTCAGGCGCTTCATGATCTTTCAAGTAGTTTTCATAAAGTACGTTATGGATGAAGCCTGTGTAACCTTCCCAGTTATCTTCTGGTTGTGGATCAGACAGTGCTGTGTGCCATACGAAGTTATCGTTTTCTGCAGCTAAGCCATCAAAATCTTCTACGTAGAACATTTCACGCTTAGAACGTGCACCATACCAGAAACTCATCTTACGCTTAGATTTTAAACGCTTAAGTTGGTCAAAGATATGTGAACGCATTGGTGCCATACCTGCACCACCACCTACGAATACCATTTCTGCATCAGTGTCTTTCGCGAAGAACTCACCGAATGGACCAGAAATAGTCACTTTATCACCTGCTTTAAGTGACCAAATGTACGAAGACATTTTACCACATGGAAGGCTTAGGTCTCTTGGCGGCGGCGTAGCGATACGCACGTTAAGCATGATGATGCCTTCTTCTTCTGGGTAGTTAGCCATTGAGTATGCACGAATTGTTTCTTCGTCTACTTTAGACTCCAGATCGAAGAAACCGAAGTGGTTCCAGTCGCCACGATACTCTTCAGGAATATCGAAGTCAGCATATTTAACGTGGTGCGCTGGTGCTTCAATTTGAATATAACCACCTGCACGGAATGGTACAGACTCACCATCAGGAATTTGTAGTTTAAGTTCCTTGATGAATGTCGCTTTGTTATCGTTAGAGATAACCGTACAATCCCACTTTTTAACACCGAAAATTGACTCTTCAAGTTCAATTTCCATGTCGTTTTTAACATTTACCTGACACGCTAAACGGCAGCCTTCACGAGCTTCACCTTTAGAGATGTGATCAAGTTCTGTTGGTAAGATATCACCGCCACCTTCTTTGATGTGTACACGACACTGACCACAAGAGCCACCGCCACCACACGCAGATGAAACGAAGATACCTGAATCAGCTAGCGCGCCTAATAGCTTGCTACCTGCTGATGTTGTAATAGCTTTTTCTGGGTCGCCATTAATACCGATGGTGATATCGCCGCTTGCTACTAATTTAGATTTAGCACCAATGATAACTAAAACTAAAATAACAACGATAGCGATGAAAACACCAACGCCTAAGAAAATCTCATTCATGATTTATCCTCGCTACCTATTAAAGTGAAATACCAGAGAATGACATAAAGCCAAGACCCATAAGACCAACAGTGATGAAAGTAATACCTAAACCACGTAAGCCATCAGGAACGTCTGAGTACTTCATTTTTTCACGGATACCAGCAAGTAAAGTAATTGCTAGTGCCCAGCCCACACCTGAACCGATACCATAAACAACAGACTCGCCGAAGTTATAGTTACGCTCAACCATGAAAGATACCGCACCGAAGATTGCACAGTTAACTGTGATCAGTGGTAAGAAGATACCTAACGCGTTGTAAAGTGCAGGGAAGAACTTATCTAATGCCATTTCAAGAATTTGTACAAGTGCTGCAATAACACCGATGAAAGTCAAGAAACGTAAGAAGCTAAGGTCTGCTTCTGGGTAGCCAAGCCATTCTAATGCACCTGGTGCAAGAACAGCGTGATAAACCAAGTTATTTACTGGTACTGAGATACCTAGTACAACGATAACTGCCACACCTAGGCCGATTGACGTTGTTACTTTCTTTGATACAGCAAGGAAAGTACACATACCTAGGAAGAAGGCTAAAGCTAAGTTTTCAATGAAAACTGCTTTTACAAATAAACTAATATAATGTTCCACTGCTCGCCCCTTACGCTTTTGCTTCTACTTGGTCTTTCTTGAAGGTACGAAGTACCCAAATAAATAAACCAATAATGAAGAATGCACTCGGTGGTAAAATCAATAGACCCATTGGTTGATACCACCCACCGTTTTGTACTAGTGGGATAATATCAACACCGAATAGTGAACCTTTGCCGAATAACTCACGGATGAAACCAACAGTTAATAGCACTACTGAGTAGCCTAAACCGTTACCAATACCGTCTAGGAAAGACATTAGCGGTGGTGACTTCATTGCGTATGCTTCAGCACGACCCATTACGATACAGTTTGTAATGATTAGACCAACGAATACAGAAAGCTCTTTTGCTGTTGCATAAGAGAAAGCTTGTAGTACTTGGTCAACAACGATTACAAGTGATGCAATGATCGTCATTTGCACGATGATACGTACAGATGATGGGATATGGTTACGAATTGACGAAATAAACAAGCTAGAGAATGCAGTTACTAGCGTCAATGCGATTGACATGATAAGTGCATTTTTTAAGCTTGAAGTAACCGCTAGTGCAGAACAAATACCAAGTACTTGTAGTGCGATCGGGTTATTTGCGAATACCGGGCCAAATAGGACCGACTTCATTTCTTTAGTATCAGCCATTATTTCAACGCTCCTTCACGTACTTTCGCAAGGAAAGGACCAAAACCGTTTTCGCCAGTCCAAAAGTCAACTGTGTGATCAACACCGTTTGAAGTTAATGTTGCACCAGAAAGACCATCAATTTGATGTTCGTTCTTTGCACCGCTCTTCATGATATTGATTGGTAACTCTTTACCTTGCCATTTAGCAGTCCATTGTGGATTTTGAATTTCACCACCCAGACCTGGCGTTTCGTTGTGCTTGAAGAAATTGATGTTCTTAACAGTTTCACCATCGCTTTCAAGCGCTAAGAAGCCATACATAACACCCCAAAGGCCGTAACCTTGGATAGGTAGAATGATTGCATCAACTGAGTCGTCTGGTTTTTTCGAGATATAAACAGGTGAATTTTTTGTCATACGCTGAATACCAGCGATGTCTTTAATTCCTTCTGCTTTTAACGCAAAGCTACGTGCTTGGTCAAACTTAGTTTTCTCGAAATCGAATGAGTTAGGATCAACACCTTCAACAAATTCACCAGTGTTCATATCTACTACACGTGCTTCGATTCTAGAATTGAACGTATCAGATACAGTACCTGACACTTCAATATCAGCCGCAGCTAAGATATTACGTTGGATATCTTGTGTTTTGTTAGCTTGCTGTAAAGGACGAAGCTGAACTGAAGCAAACGATACGATGATTGCACACACTAAACATAGTGCAACAACAACGGTTAGCGTTTTGCCGATTGATTCGTTATTACTAGACATTACGTGCCAACCTCCGCTTGATATTAGCTTGCACTACAAAGTGATCGAATAATGGTGCAAATAAGTTAGCAAATAAGATTGCTAGCATCATACCTTCTGGGAATGCCGGGTTAACAACACGGATCATTACAACCATAAAGCCGATTAACGCACCGTAAGCGAACTTACCTTTGTCAGTGAATGATGCAGATACTGGGTCTGTTGCCATGAAGAACATACCAAATGCAAAACCACCAAGAACTAAGTGCCAGTGCCAAGGCATAGCAAATACTGCGTTAGTTTCTGAACCAATTGTATTCAGTAAGAATGACGTTGCAACCATACCTAGGAATACACCTAGTACGATACGCCATGAAGCGATACGCACGTAAATTAGGAATAAACCACCGATTAATAGTGCTAGTGTTGACGTTTCACCTACAGAACCTTGAATGAAACCGTAGAACGCATTCCACCATAGTTCCATGTTGCTGTAATCAAGTGAACCAACCACTGCTTGACCAAGCATAGTTGCACCAGAGAATGAATCTACTGCAGTCCATACTGTGTCACCTGAAATTTGCGCTGGGTATGCGAAGAATAAGAACGCACGACCGGCAAGAGCAGGGTTAAGGAAGTTACGACCTGTACCACCAAAGATTTCTTTAGCGATTACAACACCAAACGTAATACCTAGTGCAACTTGCCATAAAGGAATCGTTGCAGGTAGGATTAGTGCGAATAGTACAGATGTTACGAAGAAACCTTCATTTACTTCGTGCTTACGCACTGAAGCAAATAACACTTCCCAGAAACCACCCACAGCAAACGTTACTGCGTATATTGGTAGGAAGAAGCAGGCACCGTAAAACATTTTCGCGCCCCAACCAGATTCAGCAGTTAACTCACCACCGAATAATTGGAACAGACCAACTTGCCATGTATTTGCTAGTTCAAAACCTTGTGCTAAAGCACCTGCGGCCTGATGACCGATGTTGAACATACCAAAGAACATTGCAGGGAACGTTGCCATCCACACTAAAATCATCATACGTTTTAGGTCGATGTTATCGCGAACGTGTGTTTTGCCTTTATTTACGTAACCAGGCGTATAAAAAATAGTCGCTGCAGCTTCGTAAAGCGCATACCATTTCTCGTGTTTACCACCCGGTTCAAAATGCGGCTCAATATCTTCTAGAAATTTCTTTAAACCCATCTCTCTAGCCTTCCTTCTCGATCGTAGTCAAGCAATCGCGTAGGATTGAACCATACTCGTATTTACCTGGACAAACGAAGGTACATAATGCTAAATCTTCTTCATCAAGCTCTAGCGCACCTAACGAAATTGCACCATCAAGATCACGTGCGATTAAATCACGTAATAATAGTGTAGGTAGGATGTCTAAAGGCATAACACGCTCATAGCTACCAATTGGAACCATGGCACGCTTCGAACCACCTGTTGAAGTCGTCATGTTAAATAGACGGCTTGGTGTTAGGTGAGATAAGAAGGTACGTGTTACTGAGAACTTATTAGCACCTGGTGCAATCCAACCGAATAGCTCTTTTTCGCGACCTTCAAGTAATACAGATACTTGAACATGGTAACGACCTAAGAACGCATGTGGACCTTGAGAAATAGCACCTGACAACACTGAACCAGAAATTACACGGTTATCACCGTCTTCTAATTCGCCAGCAACTAAATCATCTAAAGATGCGCCAAGCTGAGTTCTAACTAAGCGTGGGTTTTTAACACGAGGACCGGCAAGAGAAACAACACGGTCTGTGAAGATTTCACCAGTCAGGAACAAATTACCAAACGCAATTACGTCTTGGTAACCTAAGTGCCAAACCTGCTTGCTAGCAGAAACTGGGTCTAAGTGATGAATATGTGTACCAACAAGGCCAGCCGGATGTTTGCCACCAAACTCATGTACTTCTACTTGAGGGATTGATGAACTAGGCACTTGGCTACCAGCTTGTTTACAAACAAATACTTTGCCGTCAGTTAAACGAGATACCACAGCTAAACCAGCTTCAAATGCTTGAGTGTTTTCAGCAATGATCACTGCAGGATCTGCAGCTAGCGGGTTAGTGTCGATAGCCGTTACAAAGATAGAGCTTGGATTTGCATCCAAAGCAGCTACTTTGCTAAATGGGCGAGCACGTAGTGCTGTCCATTGACCTGACTGAACCAGTACTTCTTTCACTTTTTCACGGTCTAAGCTCGAAAGCTCATCGGCCTTGAAAGAGTCAAAGGTGATTTGCTCACTGCCATTAACTTCAATAACAACAGATTGCAGCACACGTTTAGCACCACGATTAATTTCTTTTACTACCCCAGAAGCTGGTGCAGTAAATAAGACGCCTGGGTTCTTTTTGTCTTCAAAAAGTACCTGGCCTTTTTTGACTTGGTCATCCACGCGAACATGCATGGTTGGACGCATACCAATATATTCTTCACCTAGCACAGCTACACGTTTGACGGCAGAACCATCATGAATAACTTGCTGAGGTGCGCCCTCTATCGGTAAATCCAGACCTTTTTTTATGTTGATCATACGCACTTGCATTACATTAACGGAAAGAAACTGAAAAATCGTACCAACCACGTCGCCTTTTGATATGCTCAGGTTAAATTCTAAATATCAAAGAATAGCCTGTTTAACACCCCAAACAAGCAACGCAGTAAACTCCTCACATATATTACCCGAATTTTAACATCAATCAGGGTGACTATGCGAGAGCAAATATGAAATTTATACGACAGATGTGATTATTTAGACTACAAAAACCATTTGAATAAAATTCAATATAGACCAAAGTGCTATTGATGCAGATTTATTTTCATCCACAAACATAAAAAGTCGCTTAAAAAAGCGACTTTTCAAAATAAAGTTTGTTTATCGATTAATCGATAAGCTGCGAAATCGCAACATCAGGATTCACATCTTGATCGTAATCTACACTGTCGATACCAAAACCGAATAAACGTAAAAATTCGTTGTGGTAACCCACGTAATCCGTTAATTCGTCAATAGTATCTGTATCTACAGTATCCCAAACATGTTGTACACGAGCTTGAACATCATCTTCTAACTCTTTGTAGTTTTGGAATAAGTGACCACCGTCATCAAAACGTGGCGTCTCACCGTAAAGGTTTTCTGTAAATAACGCGTGAATTTGCTCTATTGTGCCTTCATATGTACCGTCTGCTTTCATTACTTTGAATAAAGCAGAAATATATAAAGGCATAATTGGAATTGCCGAGCTTGCTTGTGTTACAACCGCATTTAATGAAGACACATACGCTTCACCATTTAAGTCTTTCGTAGACTCTTTGATTGCTTGCGTTGCACGGTCAAGATCTTCTTTGGCTTTACCGATTGTCGCATGACCGTAAATTGGCCAGGTTAATTCTTTACCAATATATGTGTAGGCAGTCGTTTTGAAGTTATCAGCAAGAACATCCGCTTCTTTTAATGCGTCAATCCACATTTCCCAATCTTCACCGCCCATAACTTTAATTGTATTGTCGATGTCTTCTTGGCTTGCTGCCTCAACCGTTACTTCATCAATCACACGCTTTGAAGTGTTTAGATTCTTCGTTGTGATATCAGAACCAATTGGCTTAAGCGTTGACGAGTAAGTTTCGCCCGTATTTGGATCAGTACGACGAGGAGACGCAAGGCTGTAGATAACTAAATCAATTTTACCTAGATCAGCTTTGATAGTATCAATTGCTTTTTGCTTAATTTCGTTAGAAAAAGCATCGCCATTGATATTCTTAGACCACAAACCTGCTTCTTCAGCTGCCGCTTGAAATGCTGCAGTATTATACCAACCTGCAGAGCCCGTTTTACGCTCACTACCTTCTTTTTCAAAGAAAATACCTAACGTTTTCGCACCGCCACCAAACGCAGCAGTAATACGAGAGGCTAGGCCGTACCCAGTAGACGCACCAATAACGAGTACATTCTTCGGTGCGTTGCTCAGTGGTCCTTGCGCTTTCACATAGTTAATTTGTTCTTGTACATGCTCAGCACAGCCTACCGGGTGTGCGTTAGTGCAAATAAATCCACGAATTTTAGGCTTAATGACCATTGATCATCCTATATCTATCACAATAAAAATTAGCGCTAGTTTAAAGGCTAATAGTTAAAATACAGGTCTGATCAGTATAAAACTGTTCAGACCCACTGAAATCTTTCTGGGGTAAGCACCCATTTAGAGTGACTGTCCACTTAACTTTGGGTGACTGTCCTGCTAATTTAATCGAACTTTGAGCCGCCTAAGCATTTAGGTGATTCAGGTGCCTGTCCTTGTTGTTCACTAAACTCTTCAGGAGTAAATGTGTGGATCGCTAATGCATGAATGTGGTTTGCTAATTCATCTTTTAATAGCTCATTAATTTGACGATGTCGGGCAAGTAAGCGTTTACCTGCAAACTCTTCACTCACAACCACCACTTTAAAATGCGATTCGGTTCCACGGCTATGCATATGGCTTTCATCGACAACATTCAGGTGTTTACATTCGATACCCGCAGCGAGCTTTTCCTCAATTTGTTGTTGCATTGACATGTGTCATAGACCTTTAATTGCAAAATAATTGGCCGTTACTATATCAAGGGCGTGGCTCATTTTACCAATAATTTTATCGTATTGAGCGAAAGGTAAGATTAATTCGAGGATGTTTTAACCTTTGTTGTTTGGGCAAGCAATGCTGGTAATCACGCTGACTATGGCCATTCATAATTAAGCAGCTACCACTTTGTAAAATAAGATCGTGTTGCTCATTATTATGTTTATGCTTTATTTTGAATTTCCGCTCAGCCCCCAGAGATATTGATGCAATAGTCGGCTGCTGGCCGAGCTCTTTTTCATCATCGCTGTGCCAGCCCATACAATCTTGACCATCACGGTATAAATTTACCAATAATGCATTAAAAGGTATCTGCAATTGCGCTGTTAAACGTTTACGCATGGCATCAAGCACCGCTGGCCAAGGTTCAACAATTAGCTGTGACCCTGAATAGCCATAATTAACATTCGGATCAGCAATAAAGCACTGCAAACGGGGGATCACATGACTTTTTCCATAAACTTTAATAGAAGGCTGCTGCCAATTAAGATGCTGCTGTAGGTAATAAAATAAATCGAGACTTTTTTGCGCACTTAAAGCCTTCGCTTGATAAGAAAACCCCTCAGGTAAATGATTAGGGTTGGCGTTTGGCTGTTGCATGTTAGAATTTACCTATACTTAAATACTTATCGTAAAATCATGATGACCACCCAAGCACAGCTCGGTGATAACACCTATACCCTAGAACGTTTTCCTTTAGATCAAAAAAATCGCAGTCTTCAAGCCTGGGATTCTGGTGATGAATACCTTGTCAATTATGTACAAGAACATCACCCTGACGCAAATTCAGTGCTCATTTTGAATGACAGCTTTGGCGCACTTGCTTGCGCATTCAATTCATTAACAGTTTATTCAGTTAACGATTCGTATATTGGTCATCAAGCAACACGTTACAATTTAAAAGCCAATGAGTTAACAATTGATTCAGTTAAGCAGCTTCATTCATTACAAGCTTTACCAAGCCAGGTTGATTTAGTGATCTTAAAAGTGCCCCGTAATTTAGGCTATTTACAGCATCAGCTTGCAGCTATTAGCGCAGCTCTCCCAAAAGACATTGCAGTTATTGCTGCAGGTAAGACCAAAGATATCCATAATTCAACAATTAAAGCCTTTAATCAGTATATTGGTGATACCTCAACCAGCTTAGCAGTTAAAAAGTCTCGCTTAGTAATCAGTAAAACCAGTGGCTTTGATAAAAAAGCCCCCTTCCCTGTAAGTTGGCCACTTGAAGGCAGTGAATTTGAAATTCAAAACCATGCGAATGTATTTTCTAGAGATTCGTTAGACATTGGCGCACGTTTTTTCTTTAACTATTTACCACAAACTAGCAAAGCTCGTCGTATTATTGATTTAGGCTGTGGCAACGGCGTAGTTGGCTTGATGACTTTAAAACGCTGCCCTAAAGCCCATGTCACTTTTGTTGACGAATCGTATATGGCCGTTGAATCAGCAAAACTAAATGTTACCCACAATCTACCTGAACAACTTGAGCAATGTGAGTTTATACAAAACGATTGCTTAACCGATTTTGAACCTGACAGTGCTGATCTTGTTTTATGTAACCCACCGTTTCACCAAGCACAAGCTGTGACTGATCACATCGCTTGGCAAATGTTTAAACAAGCCAAACATACTCTTAAACAAGGTGGTGAATTAAGGATTATCGGTAATCGCCACCTCGACTACCATGAAAAACTAAAGCGCATGTTCGGCAATTGCAAACTATTAGGTTCTAACAAAAAGTTTGTCGTACTTAGTGCAACTAAAAATCATTGATGGAGCAATCTAGATGAGAAAGTTACTTTCTTTATGTGCATTATTAGCGCTTGCTGGGTGTAGTAATCAGCCTAATCAACTAATTTTAAACCCTGTTTATCAAAGTGGTAAAATCACCCATATAGATAGCAGCGTAAGTACCAGTGTTATTGATTTAAGAGGTGATAATGTCACTCTAAAAATCATTGAATCCGGTAAAGTGAAGACTTTAGCCAGCCCAGGAATAGCAGATTCGCTCAAGAGTACCCTCGATAGCGCATTGAGTAGAAATGGAGCCAATATTTCTAACCTTGCAACAACTCGCTTTGAAGTTGACATTCATAAACTACAAGCCGTCGTAACTGAAAAACTGATGACACACACAAGTGTTGCCAGTATTGAGTTAGGTGTCCGTGTGATTAGAAATAACAGCAACTTTAGTAAAGTGTATCGAGGTGGTGCTAATTTAGAAGGGCCTTTAAGTCATGACCGTGCGAAAATTGAAAGTCAGCTTAATAAGTTGACTGAACAAATAATTACCCGCATTGTATCTGACCCAGAATTAATCGCTTATTTAGAGGGGTAACTATGAAGCGCATTCTCTTACTCAGTTTTATTTTATTATTTGCTCACAGTTCATTTGCAGCAACTGAAGGTAAGTTTATTCAAAAAGACAATATGTTTCCACGTGTTGAAATTGTCACGACACTTGGCAGCATCGTGGTTGAAATGGACCGCTCTCGTGCGCCGATTACCGTGAATAACTTTTTAACCTACGTTGCTGATGGCAGTTACCAAGGCAGTGTTTTTCACCGTGTAGAACGCGACGACGATAACGAACGCGATTTTGTGATCCAAGGCGGGGGTTATGACAAAGACTACGATGGCTTGCACGAATACGACCCTATTTTTAACGAAAGTGGTAATGGCTTAAAAAATGATATGTACAGTATCGCTATGGCGTACCAAGACCGTAAGCCGCACTCAGGCACTCGCCAATTCTTTTTTAACATGGACGACAATGACCATTTAAACCCGGGCCGCGATTGGGGCTTTGCCGTTTTTGGTATGGTTATGGATGGCTATGAAACACTTGATAAAATTATGCGTACAGAAACCGCATACAACGAAAAAATTGGTTACAGCTTTGTACCAAAAACACCTATCGTAATTTTAAACGTTAAAGTGCTTGACGCTAATCAATAATAATTAGGGGCTTCTTAGCCCCATCAATTGGCAATACTATGACAAACCCTCTTTCAATTTCAGAGTACTTTTCATATTTCAAAGACAAACGTTTAATCAACATTTTTATCTTTGGTATCAGCAGTGGCTTTCCATGGGTGTTGATTGGCTCTGTTTTGTCTGCATGGTTAAAAGATGAGGGCCTAAGCCGAAGTATGATCGGCTTATTTGGTATAGTTTTCGGTGCTTACAGTATTAACTTTTTCTGGTCTCCATTAGTTGACCGCGTCAAGTTACCATTCTTATTCAATTGGCTTGGTCAGCGCCGCAGCTGGATTTTATTGTGCCAGTCAGTCATTTTTATTGGCACCTTTGCACTAGCAGGTTTAGATATTAAAGCTAACCTCTGGTTTGCAGCGGCAATTTGTTTAGTCATTGCTATTGCATCTGCGACCCAAGATATTGCTATTGATGCATTTCGTATTGATACCTTAGCCGAGAATGAAAGCCATAAAGCTACCGCTGCAGCAGCGATGGCAACATCAGGTTGGTGGAGTGGCTATGCTTTACTTGGTGCCTTGCCTTTTTATTTAGCTGACATTCCATCAATTGACTGGCCTGAAGTTTATTTTTTCTTATCTGTTGTCATGTTATTACTGATGAGCAGTGTTTTTTGGGCAAAAGAGCCTGATTCTAACCGCGAACTTGTGCAAGCTGAACTTGAACGCACTTACCAACAAAAGTTAGCTGGTGCCAAACAAAGCAAACTGACAAAAATAATCGCATGGCTTGCTGTAACTGTTATTGATCCATTCAAAACCTTCTTTGCGCGTAATGGTGTTAAAACAGCACTCGCATTATTAGCCTTTATCTTCTTATTTAAAATTGGTGAAGCCTTTTTAGGACGAATGTCTATTGTGTTCTATAAAGAAGTAGGCTTTTCGAATAGTGACATTGCCACCTTCTCGAAAGTGGGCACTGCAGTGCTTACCATCGCTTTCACATTCTTAGGGAGTCTATTTAATCAACGCTATGGCATTGTAAAGGGCTTGTTTATTAGTGGTATTGCGATGGCTGCTTCAAACTTAGCTTTTGCTTGGATTGCTATTGCGGGCCCTAAATTGAGTCTGTATGCCTTTGCCATTATCGTTGATGGCTTTACCCAAGCATGGTCTCTCGTTGCTATGGTGGCATTTATATCTATGCTCTGCGACAGAGCATTTAGTGCAACGCACTACGCGCTTCTTGCCTCATTAGGTAATTTAGGTAGAACTTTGCTTTCAAGTTACAGCGGCGTTGTAATTGATGATTGGTTAGATGGTAACTGGGCCATGTTTTTTGTGCTAACAGCACTTATGGTTATTCCATCATTGGTATTTTTGTTCTTAATTCGCCATAAGCTTTATGCGTTAGAAAACAACTACCACAAAAACAATTAACAAAATAAAAACGTATGTAAATAAAGTGTAGTTATTACAATAGCGGGGCTTAAATAGTGCATCCATGCACTATTCATACTATATGCTAGAAGTTAAAAACTTCTGGGTAGTCAACAATTATGCGTCTTTTAATAAGTTAAGACCTTCGTATGGGTCAACTTCTAGCGCATCACAATAACGCATAAACTCAATAACATCTAAACGACGCTCTTGGTTTTCAATTTTACCAATAAAAGAGTGAGGCGTACCTAACACTTGTGCAAGACTGCGCATTGTGTGACCTTTCTCATGGCGCTTCGTCTTAAGCCATTTCGTTAATTTTGAGTTTTCTTCAGAAGAAACTGTTTTACCCATCATAAAATACATCTCCTACTAGATGATTTAAATTAAAAATTTAGAGTGAAATTTTGCCCGTCTCACTCCTGAACACATTATATACTAATAACTTATGCTTTGGATGAATAATTATACAAATGTCCTTCTTTTAGGAATGGACCGCATAGTTAAACAAACTTAATTGTAGCTAAAATTAAAGCATGTGCTCTATTGCCAGTTGTTAACTGTACCAAAAAATTAATCAATTGAAACCTTATCACACTTAAATTATCGCTTTATAAACTGTAAATTTATGCTTAAAGTGTATGTAAATACTGAAAAAGGTTAAGAAATGTTTCGTATATTATTTTTGTTGCCAATTGTACTCTGTGTAGCGTGGTACCTGTTTCTTAGACACAATCGTGTACCAATTAAGCAGGGGAAAAAAGGATTTGTATATATATTGATCGCCTCTGTATTTGTTTTGGGCTTCTTTTTACTGATGATTAAAGTGACTCAACACTAGAGTCACTTATTATTAATCAAGGCGCAACGAAGTTACCTAAACGAGCTAACGATTTCGTTTTCTTAGCACTAATAAGCAAGGAGAACTGTGTCGTATGGTCTCGAATACCAATCTGCCAATTACTGCAATAACCTATTGCAGCAACGACGTTTACTGACTGAACCACAACACAATCCCTTTATATAGATGCATGCCTAGAACCTCAAAATGAACCTATTCCTTTTATAAGTTCTTACTCAACAACCAAGCTTTCAAACTCAGCCCTTAACTTTGGCAATGCGATCTGAACAGGTTGATTGATGTGTATTTTCAGCTAGCTGCTGATTACTTGGTATTACCCGAAAGCAACTAAATTACCGTTACGATAAAACTGCTAACAACTAAGGTTTCTATTCTTTTGTTATTCTTAAACTCAGAAGCTAAAACTTACTTCTGCTGATGCGTGAGTGCATTAATGAAGGGATTAAGAGAGTATGAACAATAAAAAAGCCACATCAAGTGGCTTTTTCAAAAAATTTTTAAACGCTAAAGCTAGCTCCGCAACCACAAGTTGTTGTTGCGTTAGGGTTGTTAACGAAGAAACGTGCGCCCTCTAACCCTTCAGTATAATCTACCGTACCATCGACTAAGTATTGAATACTCATCGGGTCGACCACTAAGGTAACACCGTTTTTTTCAATCTCTAAATCGCCAGGGTTGGCTTTTTCATCAAAAGTAAAACCGTACTGAAACCCAGAACAACCACCACCTGTTACATAAACACGTAGCTTTAGATCCGGATTCTCTTCTTCTTCGATTAACTGTTTAACACGAACAGCTGCTGCATCGCTGAACTTAATTGGCAACTCATCAGACATACCGAGACCCTCAAAACCTATAATGTGGCGATTATCTAATACCCGAGTGTTTTAATCAAGTATCTCAAGGGAGCAATATCCGTACTTAATAACAGCACGGGTAGGCTATACACTTTAAACTCATCATCTTAGATAATAGGATTGCCCGCGTTTTAGCTAAAAAGACCAATAAAAATACAAAAAGGTTGTAATTTAGGCGTATAATTACTGAACGATCAATGATGATATTGTTTTATGCGAACCTATTTGTTGCCACTCATCCTATTAATGCTGGGTATGTCGGGTAGTGTCACTGCTGCTGATAATGAAACATGGAAAATTACATCTTTAGAAGTTCCTCCCTATGCCAGCAGTGAAATGGCAAATGGCGGTAATGCGATTGCTTCATTGAGAAACACACTTACAAAACAAGGAATTGAGCTTAATGTTGAATACTTACCATGGCAAGATGCAATCGAAAAGGCCGAACAACCGGGGTATCTAGGTTACTACCCAGCTTGGCTCTCGGAAATAAAACCAGGCTTTATCGCTTCGCCTACTATTTTTAACTCACAACTTGCGGTGTTAACAAATCAACAGAATGAACAAGCATTTGATAATTTAGAAAAGCTCTTTAGTGATAATAAAGTGGCTGTAGTCGACTCTTATGTCTATCCTGGATATATTGAGAACATAATTCAAGCTTATGATGACAGCATCATTCGAGTCGCCACCGATGAGCAGTTATTCATCTTATTAACGACTAATCAGGTTAAGTTTGTCATTTCTGCTCCTGAGATTTTAGGTTATTTTGCTATTGAAAAGGGGTTACCTCAACCGAAAATAGTCAGACAATTTACAGATTTCCCACTCGTTATTGGTATTAAAAACACACTAGAGAATCAAAGCAAACTGGCTCAACTACAGAGCTTATTTGATGACAATTCACAATCGACAACACACTATATAAAACCCAAAAAGTTATTATTTACCTATATAGATATCCCTCATATAGCGCCATTCAAACAGTTTATGGAAACTGTTTATGATGAATTAAATATCAAAACTCAACTTCAAGCCGTGCCCTCACGCAGAGGTGTACTATTGCTTAATGCAGGGATAGTCGATGGGGATATAGTTCGTTCAAAAAGCAACCTAAGTAAGTTCGATGATATTATCGTCGTTGAACCAAGCTTAGGTACCGTAAATATTGTCTTAATATGTCGTAAATCTGAAACATGTAACCGTACTAACTTAGACGATAAAAACATTAGTATTATGAGCTCGATGGGAGACCTTGAATTGCTCAAGGAGTTTAATATTCAAGCGCGTGTAATTCTAAATGAAGATTTAAACCATATATTAAGAATGCTAAAGAAAGGCCGAGTTGACAATGTGTTCTACCCTGCACTTGAAATTGATATTCATAACTTGCGAAAAGAATTTGAAGTTGTTGTACTAAGACAAATGACAGTCAATACTGTTGTACATAAAAAACATGCTGGGCTCGTCCCCGAACTATCTAATGCAATTAAAGCACATTTACCTTCTCTAACGGATCAGCTGAATAGTAACCGTACCGATAACCTTCATTGAGTAAATTACTTATTAATTTCAAAATCACAAGGACTTAGTGAATTTGATTTGCTAAACTGCGGCTCAAAAGTGCTGTGAGGAAATATGCATGTGGCTTGAAAGACTAAGACGTCGTTTAGCAAAGCCTAAAACATCTGTGCAGTTGTGCTTACTTGGTGTAAGTGCAGGGTTAATTGCGGCAGTTTTAATCATTCTTTTTCGCCTCACTATCATGTTTTTCCAGAGTTTATTTCTTGAGAAGCCTGATGACTTCTCAACACTACCCACTCTTGAACGAGTTCTTCTTCCGGTCAGTGCCGCCTTATTAATTGCTCTATTTGCAGCTCTAACTGGCTTTAAGCATTATCGCCTTGGCATTCCATTTGTAATACACCGCATTAAAAAACACTATGGTCATATGCCGCTCTACAACACGGTGAACCAATTTGTCGGTGGTGCATTAGCCCTGATAAGTGGTTTTTCGGTAGGTCGAGAAGGCCCTTCGGTACATATGGGTGCAACGGGCGCCAGTTTACTGGCCGATAAATTACACCTTCCACACAATGCAATGCGTACCCTAACAGGGTGTGGTGTTGCAGCCGGTATCGCCGCCTCATTTAACACCCCGCTTGCAGCCGTTATTTTCGTAATGGAGGTGGTGCTTAGAGAATATAAAGTGCATATTTTCGTGCCCATCATGCTCGCTGCGGTAACCGGCGCATTAGCGACTCAATTTGTATTTGGTGACGCTTCTGAGCTTGCACTTATTACTATGAATCCATTGAGTGGTTGGCATTACCCATTTTTAATCATCTTTGGTATGGCACTTGGTGCTGTTGCTTATGCATTTAACCAAAACTTGATGCTTATAATCCGCACCTTTAAACCGTTAAGCATGTTCCCTCGCCTACTACTGGCAGGTTTAATCGCAGGCTTAATTGCTTATATGGTTCCCCATGCAATGGGCTCAGGTATGAGTGCAATCACTATTGCCATTGAGTCACCAGATGATGTGCAGTTTTTAACTACCATCTTGATTGCCAAATTGCTCGCCACCTTATTTGCTATTGGCTTGGGTATTCCTGGCGGGATCATCGGTCCTGTAATTGGGCTTGGGGTATTAATGGGCACTTTAATGGCTTTTTTTGCTCAGTTTATTAGCCCGGGAGTTGATATTACAGGTACCTACAGCATGCTTGGCATGGCAGGATTATTGGCAGCTACATTACACGCACCACTTGCAGCACTCACTACGGTTATGGAGTTAACCTCAAGTCCAGAGATTATTGTGCCAGCCATGCTTGTGATCTCAACGGCTTATGTCACGGCACTGCAGTTTTTTGGTAACCGCTCTATTTTTATGCAGCAACTTGATTTCCAAGGGCTTGAGTATCAAATATCGCCAGCTACCGAAGCGTTACAAAAAGTCGGAGTAATGGCTGAAATGGATGAACAATTCAAGTTACTTTACAGTGATGACAAACAGCAAATCAAAGAATCGCTTGATGCCCTTGATAGCCAAACGCCGCTTATTGTGCATGATGAAGAAAACGGCTATCGTCTTGCTGAATATGATTTAAGTCTAATGTCTGATCAAAATAGTAATATCAAATACGTCAACCTTACTGGGCTAAGTAGCCAAGCAACGTTAGCCGATGCCTTTGATTTACTGAAAGATAAACGCAGCGGTGCGGTGTATATATACAACCTACTTGATAACCAACAAATTATGGGTCTTTTGCGTTGGGATCAAATCAGGCATATCCTTACCATACGCAACAGTTTGTTATAACAATTAAAATGGATACTTAAATGACTGCGCTATTAGTTTATAAAACGTTTCATGTGTTCTTTATGATCGCTTGGTTTGCCGGTATTTTTTACCTGCCTCGGCTATTCGTTTACCACGCAATGAGTGAAGAAAAAGCCTGTAACTCAATGCTAAAAGTAATGGAGCGACGTTTACTTTATTTCGTTACGCCCTTTGCCGTATTAACACTCGTGTTTGGCGTATTAACGATTTTTGAATATGGTCGTGATTGGTTTAGATACAGCATGTGGCTGCACTACAAACTGGTATTAGTGATTATTCTTTATATTTATCATGGCTACTGCTTTAAATTACTGGCTGATTTTAAGCATGATCGCAATAAACGTAGCGATCGCTTTTACCGTATTTTTAATGAAGTTCCGGTACTCATCCTTTTAGCTATAGTGGCACTGGCAATTATTAAACCTAACTTATAATTTGCTGCTGTGTACGCTAAAAATTTGCTATAGTACTGCGCAAATTTATGCGGCCTCCCATACCGAGTGCCAGCGCCCTATAAATGTGATTAGGAACAAACCCCATGCTAAGTTTCCAAGGTGAAAATATCCTGTCGGTCAATCAGCTTGATCGAGATTGTATTGAACGTATTTTTGCAGTTGCTAAGAAAATGGAGCCTTATGCTAAAAAGCAAAAGCGCACCAATGTTTTAGAGGGCGCAATTTTAGCGAACTTGTTCTTTGAACCAAGCACGCGTACTCGCGTAAGCTTTGGTACCGCATTTAACTTACTAGGTGGCTTAGTCCGCGAAACAACAGGCATGCAAAGCTCTGCGCTAGCAAAAGGTGAATCGTTATATGACACCGCTCGTGTTATCTCTGCGTATGCAGATGCAGTCGCAATGCGCCACCCTGATGCAGGCTCCGTTGCTGAGTTTGCCACTGGGTGTGATGTACCAGTAATCAATGGCGGTGACGGCCCGAATGAGCACCCAACTCAAGCCCTACTTGACTTACTAACGATTGAACGTGAACTTGGCCGTTTCAACCAAAGTATCGACGGTATGCACATTGCCCTAGTGGGTGATTTAAAATACGGCCGTACTGTGCACTCTTTATCTAAGTTACTGTGTCATTATAAAGACGTTAAGTTCTCTATGGTGGCACCTGATGGCTTACAAATGCCAGACTACATTTTAGATGCTGTTGATAACGCCGGTCATAAAATTCAACTAGTAGATAAAATGGAAGGCAACTTGGCGGCTGATATTGTATATCAAACCCGCATTCAAGAAGAGCGCTTCCCTTCACAAGAAGAAGCGAACAAATACCGTGGTGGTTTTCGTATCAGCCAAGCAATTTACAATGCACACTGTAAGCCAAACTCAGTACTGATGCACCCACTGCCTCGTGACAGCCGTTTAGAAGCAAACGAGCTTGATAACGATTTAAATAGCAACGACAACCTAGCAATTTTCCGCCAAGTTCAAAATGGCGTGTTAATCCGCATGGCGTTGTTTGCTCTAACCTTAGATGTTGCCGACAAAGTTGAGCAATATGAAGTCGACGTGCCTTGGTTTAGCCGTAAACGTAATAGTTAACTCGCTTCGTTTTGGGCTCTCTGAGCCCTTATAAACCAACTCATTTAACGTGACAACCCAATAGGACTATTCATGACAATTAGCCAAGATCTTTTTAATCGCGCGCAAGAATCAATCCCAGGCGGTGTAAACTCACCAGTTCGTGCCTTCAATGGCGTTGGCGGTACTCCTTTATTCATCACTAAAGCAGAAGGTCCTTTTACCTTTGATGCTGATGGTAACCGTTATATCGATTACGTTGGTTCATGGGGACCAATGATCATGGGTCATAACCACCCTGCTATTAAACAAGCGGTATTAGAAGCCGTTGAAAATGGCTTAAGCTATGGTGCACCAACCGAAACTGAAATCTTAATGGCCGAGAAAGTAAAAGAGCTGGTACCATCAATCGAAAAAGTACGTATGGTAAGCTCAGGTACTGAAGCAACCATGAGTGCGATTCGTTTAGCGCGTGGCTTCACTGGCCGTGACAAAATCTTAAAGTTTGAAGGCTGTTACCACGGTCATGCAGACTCACTACTAGTAAAAGCAGGCTCAGGCGCGCTGACTATGGGCGTTCCTAACTCACCAGGCATTCCTGAAGACTTCGCAAAGCACACATTAACGGTGTCGTTTAACAACCTTGATGAAGTAAAAGCAATTTTCGCAAAATACGCTGACGAAATCGCTTGTATCATCGTTGAGCCAGTTGCTGGCAACATGAACTGTATTCCACCTGTACCAGGCTTCTTAGAAGGTTTACGTGAGGTGTGTGATAAATACAAATCTGTGCTTATTTTTGATGAAGTAATGACAGGTTTCCGTGTTGCTTTAGGTGGCGCACAAGCTTACTACAATATCAAACCAGACCTTACTTGCTTAGGTAAAGTAATAGGCGGCGGTATGCCAGTGGGTGCATTTGGTGGTAAGAAAGAAATCATGGATTACATCGCACCTGTCGGCCCTGTTTATCAAGCGGGTACATTATCAGGTAACCCAATTGCCATGGCAGCAGGCTTAAAATCGCTTGAGTTATTATGCACTGAAGGTCTACACGATGAACTAGAAGCTAAAAGCAAAGCAATTTGTGAAGGCTTTGAAGCCGCTGCGAAAAAAGCAGGCATTGCACTTACAACAAACTACGCAGGTGGAATGTACGGCTTCTTCTTTACTGATAAAGAAAAAGTAACTAGCTATCAACAAGCGACTGAGTGTGATTTAGAGCGTTTTAAAAAGTTCTTCCACTTAATGCTTGAAGAAGGCGTTTACCTAGCTCCTTCTGCTTTCGAAGCTGGCTTTGTGTGTGCTGAACACTCAGAAAAAGAAATCAACGATACTATTGCAGCCGCAGAGCGCGCATTCGCGAAGCTTTAAACCGAAAATAATATAGGTCACTTTTAATCGGTGGCCTATACTTCCAAACGTTCCCCCCTCAGAAAATAATAGATAAGATTATTTTCGAAAATTAAAAACCAAAAATATTATAATTAAAACATCATTTATACAAACCAAATGATTTTTTCCTGCATTTATATTTTAAAATGTAACGAAAACGACATAAAATTCCCAACAAACTGTTTTATAAGAATTAAAAACAGAATTAAAATTTACTTAACGCAATTACATCAAATTACATCTGTGTATTTTTTGTATAAATAAGCAAAAAATATCAACTTTAGATCGTTCCAAGGCGTTTTTTTGTAAGTTTATCGTATTTGTAATATAAAAAATTGATCTGTATGTCCCCGATGTGTTACCAATTTGTTTCACGCTTTATTTAATGGTTAAAGTTCCGAATAAATAAAAAACAAAGCGTGATAGTTATTAACAAACAATAACAAATCAAAAATCTAAAATTTCACAGGGAAAGCTCAATGAAAAACAACTTTTCAAAAACATTTAAGCGTTCATTCACAGCTGCAGCTGTTGCTATGACCTTAAGTGCAGCAATGCCTGCTATGGCTGACAATGTTAATGGTGCAATCAAAGGTAACATCATTACTCAGTCTGGCGTTTCTTTAGCTGGTGCAACAATCACCATTACCGATAAGTCAAAAGGTTATGAAAAAACTCTCATTGCAGATGCAAATGGCCAGTTTAATCTTAACCAAGTACCTGTTGGTAAATATAATGTAACAGTGTCACAGGCTGGTTTTGAAAAAGCACAGATCAACGATGTAATTATCGGTGTTGGTAAAACTGCACTACTCGAGATTCCATTGGTTGAAGGTAATATAGAACGTATTGCAGTTGTTGGTGGCGCAGTTCGTGCTGTTGACGTTTCGGTTACGGAATCATCATTGAACATTAGTTCAGAAGAACTTGAATTATTACCGGTTGCTCGTTCATTAACATCAGTTGCTTTACTAGCCCCTGGTGCAACTGAAGGTGATAGTCGCTTTGGTGATCAAGCATCATTCGGTGGCTCATCTGTCGCAGAAAACGCATATTACGTAAATGGTCTTAATATGACTAACTTCCGTAACGGTTTAGGTGGCGCAACCATTCCATTCTCAGCATATGATAGCTTCCAAATTAAGACTGGTGGTTATTCGTCTGAGTTTGGTCGAACAACTGGTGGCCTAATCTCTGCAGTAACAAAATCAGGTACGAATGACTTTCACTTTGGTGTTGAGTCAATTTACTCTCCTGATTCATTAAGAGAACAAGCACCAAATTCAGTTTACTTACAAAATGATCGTTGTGAGGCTGCTGATGGTCACTGTATTGGTGATTTATTTGTTAACAACCAAGATGACTATGTAAACTCATTTGAAACAAATATTTATGCTTCAGGTGCACTAATTGAAGATACGCTTTTCTTCTACGGAATTTATACATTCCGTGATATCGAAGAAGAGTACGGTAACGCTTCTCAAACCTCTCTAACAAAAGAAAAAGATGATGACCCTTACTATCTAGCGCGTATTGACTGGAACATCAATGATGATCATCAATTAATGCTTTGGGGTTTTAGCGATGAACGCACATACTCAGAAAGCACAATCGAAGATCCTAATGGCGTTGGCAACTACACAGTAGATGGCGGTACAGCTTATCACAAACGCGGTGGTGAAAGTTTTGCAGTACGTTATACAGGTAACCTGACTGATGACTTAAGCATGTCTGCTATGTATGGTGAAGTTAAATTCTCAGAAACTGATTATTCTGACTTTGATGACTGCCCTACTGGCTATGACGCAGACTTAGGTGTTGATACTACCTGTTATGTAAACTTCACTGTAGGCGCCAATGAAGATAAGCGCGAGCAATTGCGCGTTGACTTTGATTGGTACTTAAATGATGAGCATACATTAAGATTTGGTTATGACTCAGAAACCAATACATCAGATGCAACTACGATTAACTCTGGTGGTATTTACTACTACTACAGAACATACGAAGAAGGTGCTCGCCTTCCAAACGGTTATATTCTTCCAGAAGAAATGAAAACAACTCGTGTACGTAACTATAAGAATGGTGGTGCATTTGAAGTTGAAAACTGGGCGATTTATATCGAAGATCAATGGGCTGTTACAGATAACTTAACGTTAACTTTAGGTCTACGTAATGACAGTTTCACAAACTACAATGCTGATGGTGATGAATTTGTATCTATTGATAACCAAATTGCGCCAAGATTAGGTGCATCTTGGGATATCAATGGTGACGGTGACAGTAAATTATTTATTACCGCAGGTCGATATTACTTACCTGTTGCTGCAAATACGAACATTCGCCTTGCAGGTGCCGAAACTTATATCCACACTTGGTATGAGTATGAGGGTCTTAATGCTGACGGTACTCCTGTAGGTTTGAGCAATCAATTAGGTGATATCGCTATTTCAAATGGTGGTGACGGTACTGCAAAACCTTCAAACACCCTAGCAGATAAAGACCTTGAGCCTATGTATAATGATGAAATCATTGTAGGTTATCAAGCAGCGATTAATGATGATTGGTCTTGGAGCATCAAAGGTACATACCGCACACTGGGTAATCAAATTGATGATGGCTCATACATCTTTAGAGATGAAGATGGTGAAAAAATTGGTGAAAACTGGTTCTTATTCAACCCAGGTAATGGCGCAACATTTAATTTTGACTTAGATGGTGACGGTGTAACTGAAGAGTATAGCTTCACAGCTGAAGAGCTAGGTTATCCTGAAGCTAAACGTCGTTACGCTGCCGTTGACCTTTCAATTGAGAAAAGTTGGGATGAGGTTTGGTCTTTAAAAGCACTATACACTTGGTCACATAACTACGGTAACACAGAAGGTTTTGTTAAATCTGATAATGGTCAAGATGATGCTGGTTTAACACAAGACTGGGATTACCCTTATCTTATGGATGGTGCTAACGGTAACTTACCAGCAGACCGTCGTCACAATATTAAAGTTTACGGTGCATACGCAGTTACTGAAAACTTCTTAGTAGGCGCAAATCTAAATGTTGCTTCTGGTCGTCCTTGGACAGCATTAGGTGCGGGCTATACACCAAACCCAGACTTATATGATTATGGCGATACTTATTATGTTGGTGATAAACGCTACCCTCGCGGCAGCATGGGAACAACTCCCTGGACAGCGCGATTAGATCTTAACTTTACGTACAACCTGCATTTTAATGACCAAAAAGTACGCTTCGCATTAGATATTTTCAATGTATTTGATGCAGCTACAGCAACTCGTTATGACGAAGTTGCTGAAATAGCGGCTGGTGATGACAGTGCAACATTTGGTTTAGCGGAAAGTTATCAATCTCCTCGTCGAGTCCAACTATCTGCTTCTTATGACTTTTAATTTCGATTAAATTAGTAAGATAAGCAACGATTCTAAAAGCCTCATTATGAGGCTTTTATTTTTTAATATTTACAACTAGTAGTGCTGCAATAATTAATCGATATTTATCTGAAGTAAATCAAGCAACCTTATAAAATACAAGTGAAAGCATGAGGAAGGAGCAAGACTTCAAAATAAAATCATACTAATGGTAGGTTAATAGCTTTCACAGCATCAATGTCTGATTTAGGCATACAAGAATAACTAATTATTCTACAAGTCATCCAATAAAGTACTGCAATTCAAACTCTATAAACGTCAGTTCGCTTGCCAGAAACACTGAAGGAAGTGCATTCATGGCAATCTACAACATACAAAATTTAGCTCAATTATACATTGAGCTAAATAGTTTCAGGGCCAAGTTTAACGCTGACAATTAGGCCTTGGCTCAAACTCGCTGGCACGAATTGGAAGCTGTACAACCTTGCCGCATCCAGGAGGCGCTTGCAGGCCGGTTTCTTCGTTAATAAAGGCCCAACGAATAGAAGCTGGGCGTGTATCAGCTATAGCTTCAGGATTGAGTGGTTTAAGGTAGCGAATATAGGCTTCTAGTGCACCAACACTGCCAGTTAAACCAGTGCTCTTGTTATCGTCGCGACCAATCCATGCAACAGTAACTGTGTTTTGGTCAAAACCTGCAAACCAACTATCGCGTAAGTCATTACTAGTGCCTGTTTTACCAGCAAGCTGAATTGATGGAAAGTGGGCATTTAAACGCTTTGCTGTACCGTCTTTGGTCACTCGTTTCATTGCATATTTGGTCATGTAGATTGATGCATCGTCAAAGCGTTTTTGTGAGGTGACATCATGTTTATAAAGCACTTTACCTACTGAGTCTGTCAGTGCTGAAATAGACGTTAACTCGCGGTACTGACCATCTGCAGCAAGCGTTGTATAAAGCTGCGCGACTTCAAAGCTAGAAAGCTCAAGTGCACCTAAAAGTAATGATGGATATTGATCAATACGCCCTTCTACACCTAAACGCTTCAAGGTATCAGCCACTTTATCTACACCAACATCAAGACCCGTGTTAACCGCAGGAATATTTATACTGTTACTAAATGCTTTGTATAGTGGCATAGGTCCGCGGAACTGCTTATCGAAGTTCTCTGGTTGCCATACTTTGCCCTGTTCGTTAGTCACTTGCAGCGGTGAGTCATCCACTAAAGTGGCAACATTAAACTGACCACTTTCAAATGCCGTTAAATAAACTGCTGGCTTAACTAATGAGCCAATATTACGTTTGGTATCTAGTACACGGTTAAAGCCAAAATAACGTACGTCACGGCCTGCAACTAGCGCCGACACTCCACCTTTTTCAACATTAACAGAGATCATCGCTGCCTCAAGCTCTTCTGTTTTAGGGCGTCTTTCAAGATACGGCAAGCTTGCTTCGATCGACTCTTCCATAGCCGTTTGCTTTTGTAAGTCAAAATAGGTAAAGACACGTACTCCGGCATCTAACACTTGCTGATCAGGTAGTAGGCGCTTTAATTCTCGGTTAACTAATTCTAAGTAACCCGGATACGACTTTTGCAGGCTGTCTTTCATTGGTGCAATATCAATAGGACGCTTTAATGCCGCGCGATATTCACGTGTATCAATAAGCTTGTTTTCAACCATTAATCGCAGCACTAAATCACGGCGCTCCATTGCGCGCTCACTATAACGGCGCGGATTGTAATACGATGGCCCTTTTACCATAGCAACTAACAACGCAATTTGGTCGTATTCAAGTTCATCCACAGGTTTTGAGAAATAAAACTCAGCGGCTAGGCCCATACCATGAACACCTTGATTGTAAGACTGACCTAAATACACTTCATTGAGGTAGGCCTCTAAAATTTCATCTTTGCTGTAGCGGTAATCTAGAATTAAGGCAATTAGCGCCTCATTAAATTTACGTACCAAAGAGCGCTCACGAGTTAAGTAGATATTTTTTGCTAACTGCTGAGTTAAAGTACTGCCGCCCTGTACGGTACGCCCTGCTTTGATATTGCTATACAAAGCACGCATAATTGACCACACCGATACGCCGTGATGGTCATAGAAATTACGGTCTTCAACCACCAGCAAGGTGTCTTTTAGCATTGGCGGAAATTTATCAAGCGGTACAAACTCACGATCTTGCTTTGAGTCATTGCCGATACGTGCAATTTGTACTGGCTCTAACCGTGCGCTATTCAAACGGCGACCAAATTTATCTTTAATTGTTGCTAACTTTTGTCCCGAAAAACGCAGCTCAATAACATGTGCATCTTCAAGGCCGTCATAAAATTCAAATTCACGGCGATACACTTTAATGCTGTTAGCAGATTTAACATACTGACCTGTTCGGCTGAGTTTATTTACTGAAGAGTAATTTAAGCGGTTTAACTCCCAAATAACTTCTTGCTGGGATAAATATTGTCCAGGATAAAAACTCATTGCACGCGCATAGACTTGGGCTGGTAACTGCCACTTATTCCCCTCAAATTGGCGGGTAATTTTGGCATCAAGGTAAATAAGGTACAGTGCCATAGCAATGACAACTGCTAAAGAAAGCTTCCAAAATATTGACCAAAGCTTTCTTAGTATCCCCGCTTTAGTAGCATTTTTAGGTGAATTTTTACGCTTAGAAGAAGAGCGTGAAGATGCCGCTTTAGTTTTTGATGACGACTTTTTTGCAGGTGTTTTTTTATCAGCCATTGAGTTCGCTATTGATCAGTTAATTTTACAGGACAAGCTAGGCAATATTAACACCTGTAAAATTAACAGTCACTTAAACTCGGTTAGCGTGTGCACAACCATAGCGAGTGAATTACGGCAGGAATAAAAAAGATAAAACATAAAATAATGTTAATGATTAAATCTTTACCTGCTCCCGCTTTTAAAAATACCGCAACAGGCGGTAAAAATAGCGAGATAATAATAAGCAACAGTTTGTTATCCATAATTTTTCCTTGTTAGATTGGAACCTAAAGCATAGCTAATAATTGACTAAATCGCCTATCAGAAAAGACTTATTTAATTGCAAAAAAGCCCTACCTAAGTAGAGCTTTGATTTGAACACACAATGATTTGTTTTTGTGCGTGTAAAAACACGCACAAAGATTAGTTACTGCGAACTGATACAAACTCTGGGTACGCATCAATACCACAGTCATGTTGATCCATACCGTTTAGTTCTTCTTCTTCGGTAACGCGGATACCCATAGTATTTTTTAGAATTGCCCATACGATTGATGACGCGATGAACACAAATCCTAAGATACATACTAAGCCAATCAACTGATTAACGAAGGTTGCATCTGAGTTTGAAAGTGGTACTAACATAATACCTAAAGCACCACATACACCGTGTACAGAGATAGCACCTACAGGGTCATCGATTTTAGCTTTATCAAGTGCAACGATGCTAAATACAACCAAAGAACCACCAAGTAGACCCAGTAAACAAGCAAGTAATGGTGTTGGTGATGCAGGCTCAGCTGTAATAGTTACCAGACCAGCTAATGCACCATTAAGCACCATAGTTAGATCGGCTTTGCCCCAAAGTACTTTACACACCATAAGTGCAGCAATTGCACCACACGCAGCGGCAGCGTTAGTATTAACGAAGATTTTACCTACTGCTGTTGCATTTTCAGCGTCAGAGATAAGCAGTTGTGAACCACCGTTGAAGCCAAACCAACCCATCCAAAGGATTAATGTACCTAGTGTTGCTAACGGTAGGTTAGAACCAGGAATTGGGTAGATTTCACCGTTTTTGCCATATTTACCTTTACGAGCACCTAGGAAAAGCACACCTGCAAGAGCGGCTGCTGCACCTGCGCCATGAACAATTGCAGAACCAGCAAAGTCAACAAAGCCCATTTCAGATAAGAAGCCTGCGCCCCAAGTCCAGTAACCTTCGATTGGGTAAATGAAACCAGTTAAAACAACAGTGAAAATTAAGAATGCCCATAACTTCATACGCTCAGCAACCGCACCAGATACGATTGACATAGCCGTTGCTACGAACACAACTTGGAAGAAGAAATCAGACTCTAAAGAGTGATCTGCATCAGCAGCTTGAGTGCCAATTAATGCACCAAATGAAGGGATAAAACCACCTTCTGCGTTATCAACATACATGATGTTGTAACCCACTAATAAAAACATAGTGCAGGCAATAGAGAATAGTGCTACGTTTTTGGTTAGTATTTCTGTTGTATTTTTTGCACGCACTAAACCTGCTTCTAGCATAGCGAAACCAGCCGCCATCCACATTACTAAAACACCCGACATCAAAAAGTAAAATGTGTCGAGCGAGAACTTCAACTCTACAATCGTGTTTTCCATAATTCCCCCTTAAATTGCTTCTTCATCAAGTTCGCCTGTACGAATACGGACGATTTGGTCTAGGTCGTAAACAAAAATTTTGCCGTCACCAATTTTGCCTGTTGAAGCAATTTTTGTGATGGTTTCAACAACGCGTTGACAATTTTCGCTACGAGTTGCAATTTCAAGTTTGATTTTTGGAATAAAATCGACTTGGTATTCAGCTCCACGATATAGTTCAGTGTGACCACGTTGACGGCCAAAGCCTTTAACGTCGACAACTGTCATCCCCTCAATGCCTAAATCAGCCAGTGCTTCACGCACATCATCAAGTTTGAATGGCTTTATTATTGCACTAATCATTTTCATAGTGGCCCCCTTCGGACGCTTATTGTTATCCTGTTGGTGTATGTAATCCAACCTTTGTGCCACTATTTTTTATTATTAATATTCAATGATTTATATTTTAATATTGGTTTTTGAACAAAAAAAATGCACCCATATGGTGCATTTTATTAACAATTAACCTGAGCTGGTGCAATTTACTCAATTATTGAATAACTAAGCAATTTCGCTGTTGTTGCTTGGCTTGATATAGCGCTTTATCTGCAATACGCATAGCAGCTGTTAA
The DNA here is from genome assembly GCF_049257215.1 of Pseudoalteromonas thalassia. Lineage (NCBI taxonomy): Bacteria > Pseudomonadati > Pseudomonadota > Gammaproteobacteria > Alteromonadales > Pseudoalteromonadaceae > Pseudoalteromonas > Pseudoalteromonas thalassia. The sequence continues at coordinate 21,565 of NZ_JBMMUE010000001.1, read as the reverse complement.
CGACACTTTTTGAAATGGAGTCATACCAATACTCATGGTCAATGAATAAGGCTCACCATTAATAGAAAAGGCATGGTTGGCTAACTGCTCTCTAAATGTATTTAATCGCTGCTCTGCCTTTTTTAGATCCATATTATTGAGCACAACTGCAAACTCTTCACCACCAATACGTGCCACGGTAAAATCATCAAACTTTGCTTTTAAGAATGATGCGACTTGCTTAAGCGCCTGATCACCCGCTTCGTGACCAAATTGATCATTAACATTCTTGAAGTAATCAATATCAAGCAAGGCTAAAACATTCTCTTGTTCAACATTCTTTAATATTTTTTCGGCGTATTGATAAAAATAGCGTCTATTGTGTAAGCCTGTTAAATGGTCGCGATATGCACTTTCTTTAATATCGGCTATTAGAGCGAGTTGTTCCATGGTTTGCATAACACGGCAATGAAACTCTTCATTCATAAATGGCTTTGTTAAAAAGTCATTAGCGCCGTATTTAATAAAGCGCGCCGATAAACCATGCTTACCAGCCCCCGACAAACCAATAATGGCTAAGTCATCGCGGCCGCGGAAATTACGCACCGCTTTAACCAACTCAAAACCATCCATTGTTGGCATTGCATAGTCAGTAAGTAACAATTTAATTTCTGGGTCGTCTTTGAGCATTTGCAACGCTTGCTCACCGTCTTGGGCATCACTCACTGAAAATAATTGCTTTTCGAGCATTTGCTTCATTAAAGTGCGGCTCAATACTGAGTCATCGGCCACCAGCGCTTTGCTACCATCGTTTCTGAGTAATTGTGCAACTAACTTTATTGCGTAATGGTACGAATCACGATTATCTTTAACGACATAATCAACCACACCAAGCTCTAACATTTGTTGGCGGATGTACTCATCAATTTTAGAAGTCAGAACAACGGTCGGAATATTCTTTGAAAGCGTGTACTTAGCCACTTCACCATTCATTGCATCTGGCAAGGTTAAATCGACCAATGCTAAAGTATAATCGTGTTCAGCAATTAAATTTATCCCTTCTTTTAGGGACCACGCAAAGTCGACAGCGACATCGAGATAGTGAGCAGCCAAGTGACGTAACACTTGCTGCACGACCTTACTGTCTTCAACAACTAACACTCTTTGCATTATAACTTCTCTTTTCTAAGCGCACGTGCACAGATTATAAACACGCTAAATATACGCCATTTTTCAATCTAGCTAAATAATTAAGCAAATTATCTTTAGTAAAAAAAAGGATTTTTTTGTTATTTGCTCATGATTTTCGGTTAATTTCCACTTCAACAGCGAATATTGGTTACTAGTCTCATTAGTTTGTCATCGAGTTAGCTTTAATTTTTAATAGCTATAAATCGAATAATAAGGAATCAACATGAAACTAGTTAGTTTTATTGGCTTATCGGTAACAGCACTGACACTGACCTTTAGCACTCCTAGCTTTGCAGATAACGCACGTCGCATTGATGTCGACAGCAAAGTAGTCACAGAGCATAAAGCACGCATTAACGGCGAGCGCTTTTCATATACCGCCGCCACTGGTACGCAACCCGTTTGGGATGAGCAAGGCAATGCCGTTGCAACGTTGCAATATACTTATTATACCCGTGACAAAGTAGACGATAGAACAAAACGCCCTCTGGTATTTTCGTTCAACGGTGGCCCAGGTTCTGCATCAGTGTGGATGCACCTTGCTTATACTGGACCACGTGTATTAAAAATTGATGACGAAGGCTACCCTGTTCAACCTTATGGCGTAAAAGATAACCCTTATTCAATTTTAGACGTAGCAGATATTGTTTATATCAACCCGGTTAATACCGGCTATTCACGTGTACTTGAAAACGAAAAGGGTGAGCTGCCAAGTAAATCAGATCAGCAAAAAATGTTTTTTGGTGTTAACGCTGACATCAAATACTTAGCAGAGTGGCTAAATACCTTTGTTTCTCGCAACGAGCGCTGGCGCTCACCTAAGTTTTTAATTGGTGAGAGCTATGGTACAACACGTGTATCAGGTCTTGCGCACGAATTACAAAACCGCCAATGGATGTATATCAACGGCGTTATTTTAGTATCACCAACTGAGATTGGTATTAAACGTGAAGGCCCGGTAGAAGCAGCTAACCGCCTACCTTACTTTGCAGCAACAGCTTGGTACCACAAAGCCCTCAGCGCAGATTTACAAGCAAAAGACTTAGACGAGTTACTTCCTGAAGTAGAACAGTTCACCGTAAATAAGTTCTTACCAGCAATCGCTAAAGGTGGCTTTTTACCTGCAGATGAAAAGCGTGCAATTATCAAACAAGCAGCAAAATACGCAGGCTTATCTGAGAAGTTTGTTGAACAAAACAACCTTGATATTCCAACTAATTTCTTTTGGAAAGAATTATTACGTGACCGCGGTCAAACTGTTGGTCGTTTAGATTCTCGTTATCTAGGTATTGATAAACGTGATGCTGGTGAGTCACCAGATTACTGGGCTGAGCTTACCTCATGGTTACACTCATTCACGCCAGCAATTAACTATTACCTACGTGAAGAGCTTAACTACAAAACAGATATCAAATATAACCTATTTGGTAATGTTCACCCGTGGGATCGCAGCGGCAACAATACCGGTGAAAACTTACGTTTAGCAATGGCGCAAAACCCTTACTTAAATGTAATGATTCAATCAGGTTACTATGATGGTGCAACTAACTACTTTGATGCTAAGTATACAATGTGGCAATTAGACCCAAGTGGTAAAATGAAAGATCGCCTAAGCTTTAAGGGTTATCGTAGCGGACACATGATGTATTTACGTCATGCAGATCTTGAGTCTTCAAATAATGATCTACGCGAGTTTATCCTTAACTCGTTGCCAGCTGAAGGCAAAGCAGCAAAATACTAAATAAATATTTTGTTCATTTATAAAGAAAAAGCCCGTTTTGTACGGGCTTTTGTTTATCCATTGATCTATTTAGGTTTATACTTTTGTTATCTACATTAAGGATTAGGATAACTAAAAGATGGCAGACAAATTTCGTGTGATGTTTGCAGGACTTGAGGCTGGTATTGATCAAACACATGCCACAGAGCAACTAGCTAGCAAGCTTAAAACCAGCACAAACAAAATAGCTGGATTTTTCGAGCATAAGCCAATATTCGCTCCTTGCGAGCAAGAAAAGGCTCTTAAGCAAGCGAAGCTATTAGCCAGCGTAGGTATAAAAGCAAAGCTACAACCTCTTAGCCAATCGCAATCCACTAGCAGTCTAGATGCAAAGCAACGTGATGAACGTATATTTGATGCGCTTGATTACATCACCAGTAGTTTGATCCGCCTAGAAGAAAAGCTCGATGACTTAGAACAACGTTTACCTGATGTTGAAAAGAGCAGTAATAGCGATCAAGATGAAAGCTGGCAAGATGATGAGCTTCTACTTGATGAAGAACTCGCTGAACCTGTAAAAAAACGCTCAAATACCCTACTCTACTCTTTGATTGCGATGGTGATTGTTTTATTGATCATTCTTGGTATTGTGGAGTTATTCCCTGAGCTTTTCTCTTTCTTAGAAAGTTGATGTATATATTGACATGAGCAACACACGAACAGAAATTAGACAATCCATCCGAAAAAAGCGTAATTCACTGACCGAAGAGCAGCAAAAAAATGCAGCAATTACGCTTAAAATGAAATTTACTCAACACATAAAATCATTAGAAACTCCTCAAAAAGCGCGTATAGGCATCTATTTTAGCAATGATGGAGAACTTGACACATCATTGTTAATTAAAGATTTATGGCAAAAAAACCACTCTTTATACCTACCTGTTATTCATCCCTTCAACGGTACAACTTTATACTTTCAGAGGTATGAAGAAAATTCACCCATGACTGTTAATCGCTATGGTATCTTGGAGCCCAAGTTGAATTGCAGTCAAATATGTCCTTTAGACAAGCTTGATATTTTACTTATGCCATTAGTGGCATTTGACGATCAAGGTAACCGTTTAGGAATGGGCGGTGGGTTTTATGACAAAACGTTGGCTCGGTATTACCAAGAAAATTGGCAAAAACCGATATTAATCGGTCTTGCGCATCAATGTCAGCATGTAGCTGCATTACCTATTGAATCGTGGGATGTACCGTTAAAACACATTATAACCCCAGAGAAAATCTACCAATGGTAAGCAAACTCTTTGTATACTATAGGCCTCTCTGATAGCTAACTGAGCACATAATTATGACGCAAGATGAATTAAAAAAAGCCGCTGCCTGGGCAGCACTCGAGTTTGTTAATGAAAACACCATTGTTGGTGTAGGTACAGGCTCTACAGTGAATCATTTTATTGATGCACTTGGTACAGTAAAAGACACCATTGTTGGTGCAGTTTCAAGCTCTGAAGCTTCTACTGAAAAGTTAAAAGCACTCGGTATTGAAGTGTTTGAGTTAAACGACGTATCAAGCCTTGATGTGTATGTTGATGGCGCAGACGAAATCAACCCACATAACGAAATGATCAAAGGCGGTGGTGCTGCGCTAACACGCGAGAAAATCGTTTCAGCGGTAGCAAAACAATTTGTTTGTATTGTTGATGAATCAAAAGAAGTTGCAACATTAGGCGCATTTCCACTACCGGTTGAAGTGATCCCAATGGCACGCAGTTATGTAGCCCGTGAGCTTGTAAAACTAGGTGGAGATCCAGTTTACCGTGAAGGTGTTGTAACTGATAACGGCAACGTCATTTTAGATGTGCACAATTTAGACATCAGCAACGCCAAAGAATTAGAGCTAACAATCAACCAGATTGTTGGTGTAGTAACAAACGGCTTATTTGCCCATCGCGGTGCAGATAAAGTCATTATCGGCACCAAAAATGGGCCGCAAATAAAGTAAATAGGAATGAGGATATGAGTAAGGTATCGTTAGCAAAAGACAAAATTAAAATTCTCTTGCTGGAAGGCGTGCACCAAAGTGCTGTAGAAACGCTTAAACGTAATGGCTACAGTAATATTGATTACGTAAAAACTTCCTTACCTGAAGACGAACTCATCGAGCGCATTAAAGATGTGCACTTTGTAGGCCTTCGTTCTCGCACTCATATTAGTGAAGCGGTATTAGAAGCAGCTGAAAAGCTAGTCGCTATCGGCTGCTTCTGTATCGGTACTAACCAAGTCGACCTGCAAGGTGCCCGTGAGCGTGGTATTGCGGTATTTAACGCACCATTCTCAAACACTCGTTCTGTTGCAGAATTAGTACTTGGTGAAATCTTATTATTACTTCGTGGTATTCCACAGCGTAATGCCCTAGCACACCGTGGCGGTTGGTTAAAATCAGCCAACGGTTCATTTGAAGCGCGTGGTAAAACCTTAGGTATTATTGGTTACGGCCACATTGGTACACAGCTAGGTATCATGGCAGAAAATATCGGTATGAACGTTGAGTTTTACGATATTGAAGACAAACTAACACTCGGTAACGCAACGCAAGTTCATAACCTAACTCAGTTATTACAGCGTGCTGATGTTATTAGCTTACACGTACCAGAAACACCGCAAACGAAGAATCTAATTGGTATGGCAGAGCTTGAAGTAATGAAGCAAGGCGCTATTCTAATTAACGCTTCTCGCGGAACAGTTGTTGATATTGATGCACTGGCTGAATCACTTCGTGAAAACAAGCTAAGCGGTGCTGCAATCGATGTATTCCCTGTAGAACCTAAGTCAAATGATGAAGAGTTTGTATCACCGTTACGCGAGTTCGATAACGTGATTTTGACGCCACATATTGGTGGTTCAACACAAGAAGCACAAGAAAATATCGGTATTGAAGTAGCGGGCAAACTTGCTAAATACTCAGATAATGGTTCAACCATTACTGCAGTTAACTTCCCTGAAGTATCACTGCCTGAACTTGCAAACCGCAGCCGTTTGTTACACGTACACCACAACCGCCCAGGTGTTCTAACGCAAATTAACCAAGCGTTCGCACAGCACGGTATCAACATCGCAGCCCAGTACTTACAAACTGACGAAGCGATTGGTTACGTAGTAATTGATGTCGATACAGACCAATCAGAAGTCGCCCTTAAAGAGCTAAGTGCTGTTGAAGGTACAATCAGAGCACGTATCCTTCACTAATCATTGGCATATCGAAAAAAAGCGCAAACAGTTAAACTGCTTGCGCTTTTTTTGTAGGACAAAACTTTAAGGTAGGTTGGTTTGAGCGCAGGGAATCCAAGCTATAAGCCGTAAATTTTAAGCTCTAAGTCAAAACAGCTCACCGTAGGCGTGAAATTTATTTCGCGCGATGGCTTATTTCTAACTAATAAAACTCTTGTTACGTCTTGTAACCTCTATAATTGATAGCCGTTTTTTAAAAATAACCGTATTAAGACTATTGAGCATTAACAATCTATTTTAAACCTTATTTAAAATTTTTTGATAAACCAGTAAGCCAACATTTTTTATGTAGGTTTCGATGGTAAAACCGACTTTACTGCGTCAACTAGTTCTTTTGTTGCAGAGGATACCGAGCTTGCATTTTTTGAGTCATTCTTATGGTAAATTGGACTAGCATATATTTGTCCGACTGACTCCATTATCATTTTATCTTTATTAGATGCGTCTTCTAGTTGTTCGGCGTAGGAATTAACTGTTAGTGCTACAGCAGACTTAAAAGCATATTCTTCTTGGAAATTACGCTCTTTTACATATTGAGAAATAGAGAATAGTAGAAGACCAATCGCTGGCAAAGCCTTTAGAGAGTTAATTATTATAATCTGCCAAGATAGCCCACTTAAATCCCCATTGCCAAATAGAAAAAATATCCATGCTATAGTAGCGATTGCGGAAGTGGGCACTGCCCATTTCCAAAACCCTATTGATGTTATCAATTCTGATTTTCTTTGCTTAAACGTTTCAAATAGAGACGCACCAACTTCTCTTTCAATAAGATCATCAAGATATTGGTTCCTTTCTTCAAAGTACTCTCTCTTCTCTTCAACGAAAGATAATTTCTCAGTGAATGCTTTTTCTAGTTTATTATAAGATTTTTGACGAGATTCGCTTTCAACTTTGCTATCTGTTAATAAGTTCGACATTTCCGACAACAACTTTTTGAATTGATCGGTCAGTTCATCTATTGATATTTTTTTGTCTTCAGCTTGCTCTAGCAAAGAATTAATTCTTTCCTCAAGTGTAGCGGATTTTGTATGTGTTTCGGTAATTTCGTTTGAATGAAGCCTAGCTGAAGATAATAAAGATTCTATTTCACTTAATTCGCTAGACTTAGATTTTATAAACCTATTTAAAACATCTTTTTGGTCATCTATTTCCGATAATAATTCAGATAATTTATTAGAGGATGCTTCAACATGCTTAGAAACTAGGTCAATACGATCCTTATCTTCTTGAACGCTAACTTCTGAGGAACGAAAGTATTTTCGTTTTGATTTTTCCCAAAAACCATTTATTGCCTGGTAATGAATTAGCTTATTAAGTGCAGGAATACTGGCTGGGAAATTTTGAGCATTTATATTTGATAAAAGATTTGTAAGGTCGTTGTTTAGATTTCCGGTACCATATTCATTTTGAAAATTATACTGAAATGGCATTGCCTTTGCGTAAGAGCTATCAATTTCCTCTCTAAATTGGGCTAGAACTTTTCTTACAGCCGATATATATTCTTTTGCAGAATATTCACCAATATTAACATCTGATAAATTAGCCTCCTCGCCATATTTAGAAGCTACTAACTTTCCTAAATCTATAGTGGTGAACGTCTCAAGATGCCCTTTGACTTGGTTTAATTGAGCTTGGTTCATTTGTTCCCTCTTTGACCATACTAGCTTTTAGAATACAACTCACGGTTACCAGATTAATTCCGAACCGTAAATTTATCAATAGTAATTAATTTCATAAACTTAGTTTACTATAAGTTAAACTAAGTTTATGAATACAGAGAACAAGGCCTTTTTATAGAGAGTTTCAAGACACAAAAAGTAAGAACTTACATAAAACCCTAAAGACTGAGAATTATTCAAATTTAAAGAAGTAGTAAATAAATTAAACGTGACAAATTCTAATCAGTTTATAACCTAACTTAAGACCATATACTTTAAGTAGCTATGGAACAAATGAGCAATTACCTCTAATTATTAAAATCAGTCCAGATACTTCCCCCTCCTCAAACACACTTCCCTGTGTAAATCACGCCGATGAGTCAGTAAATTTTACTCACCAGTCGCTTGTGCTTCTGCGTCTTTATCTTGATGTTTTTCGCTTATCATGGCATTTAATTTCTCGCCGCCTTTGATACCAAAATCTAATGTGCGGATTGGGAATGGGATGGTCATGTCAGCTTCGCTTAGGGCGTTTCTGACTGCCACAACAGCCTTGTGACGAACGGTCATGAAATCCGCTTCGCCGGGGTATTTAATCCAAAACCAAACCAGTAAGTTAACACTACTATCACCAAAGCTTTCGGCATAAACAGCGGTTTCTTCTTGCTTAATTACAAAATCAAACTCATTGATTTTTTTAACAATCACCTCTGCGGCTTGCTCGGGGTCATCGGCATACGAAATACCCACAGGCACTTCGATACGACGCACACCTAAGGTACTGTAGTTACTTAGTATATTTCTAAATAGAATCTTGTTGGGCACTAAAATAAGTTGCCCATAAAAGTTCTCAATGAGGGTGTTTCTAAGGTTAATCGCCCGCACAGTACCAAACACGCTTTCGGTGCGAATAACATCGCCAGTTTTAAATGGTTTGCGAATACCCATAGCAATACCCGCTATCAGGTTCTCTGTCATGTCCTGAAAGGCAAAACCAATCGCAAGACCAACAATACCAGCACCAGCAAGTAAAGAGGTGACTGTGCCTCTAAGCCCCAAGAAATCAAGGGCTACAAATAAGCCTACACATAGCACAATAACCTTTGCTATTGATGACATTAAGTCCGCTATTTGCGAAGACTCTAATGAGCGACGTAATAGCTTTCTGAGCATTGAACCAACAAGACGCGCCAGCAATGAAAATACAATGGTGATAACTACTGCGACAATAAAGTTTGGAATATGGCTTATGATGATATCAATCCAGCCACCGAGTTTTTCTTCTATTAGCTTTTCAGCTTCACTTACTGTCGGAATTTTTAACATTTTTATACCTTGATGAATTAATTACTCAACAGGATATTTTGCAAGATAAGCGCCATTTCTAATTGGGTGTATTAAAACCATAAAAAAAGCCGTGCTGAGCACGGCTTATCTAATTCATTTTGCTAAAAATTAGTTCTGCTCTTCGCGTAAGAAAACAGGCTCTAATTCTTTTGCTGTTGCATCGCTACTAAAGTAATAACCTGCAACGGTGAAATCTTTTAAATCACTCAATTGGGTAATTTTATTTTCAATAATGTAACGCGCCATCATGCCGCGGGCTTTTTTCGCATAAAAGCTGATCACTTTATATTGGCCGTTTTTACAGTCTTTAAAATGCGGCGTAATGATTTGCGCATTTAACGATTTTTTATCAACTGCTTTAAAATACTCGTTCGAAGCAAGGTTTACTAAATACTTACTATCTTGCTCAGCAAGTACCGTATTAAGCTTTTCGGCGATGACACTGCCCCAAAACTGATACAAGTTTTTACCACGTGGGTTTTCAAGTTTAGTACCCATCTCAAGACGGTAAGGCTGCATTAAATCTAACGGCTTCAGCACACCGTAAAGGCCAGATAAGATACGTAAGTGTGACTGCGCGTAATCGAGGTCTGAACTGCTTAATGATTGTGCATCTAAACCACCGTACACATCGCCATTAAAAGCCAACACGGCTTGTTTTGCGTTATCTTGCGTAAATGGCTGCGACCACTCGGCGAATCGTGCTGCGTTTAAACCAGCTAATTTATCGCTGATTTTCATTAGGCTACCAATTTGCGCTGGTGTTAAATCACGGCAAACTGACATTAACTCTTCGCTATGCTCGAGTAATTCAGGTTGAGTGAATTTATCGGTCGTGGCTGGGGTTTCGTAATCTAAATTCTTTGCAGGTGAAATAACAGTGATCATACTTAGCTATTGACTTGTAATTTATTTGATGTCAATTTCAACATTAATTGAATCAAAATGCACGTTTTGTTTCGTCCTACCTTTATCCGCTGCTCTTTCATACATAATGTTCTAGTTTTCTATATTAAGGACATTTGACCTATTAAACACTGTCATAGTGTTGCAGCATAAAGGCGGCTATAATGGATATTCTTTTAACTTGCTTGGAATGAGGAAAGCAAATGACTTCAGCACTACAAAGGCTTAAACAGCATTCATCTATTGTTGCAGATACAGGTGATATCGAAGCTATCAAAAAGCACCAACCAGAAGATGCGACAACTAATCCGTCTTTACTTTTAAAAGCCAGTGAAATTGAAGCGTACAAGCCTTATTTAGATAAAGCGTGGCAATATGCCAAAGAAACCGAGCAAGATGCAGCTAAACAACTTGAGCTAGCTTGTGATTACTTTGCTGTTTTAATTGGTAAAGAAATCAGTGAAATTGTTCCAGGTTATATCTCAACAGAAGTAGATGCGCGTTTATCATTTGATACGCAAGCGACAATCGATAAAGCCCACACCTTATTGAGCCTGTACGAAAAAGAAGGTGTGAGCAAAGATAAAATCCTGATCAAAGTTGCATCAACGTGGGAAGGCATCAAAGCCGCTGAGCAATTAGAGAAAGAAGGCACCAAGTGTAACTTAACGCTGTTATTCTCTGAAGCACAAGCTCGCGCATGTGCCGATGCTAACGTATTTTTAATTTCACCATTCGTTGGCCGTATCCTAGACTGGCATGTTGCTAACGGTATGGAAAAACCAACTGATCCACTGAACGATCCTGGTGTGCAATCGGTTCGTAGTATCTACGAATTCTACAAACGTCACGATTACAAAACAGTGGTAATGGGCGCAAGCTTCCGTAATACAGGCGAAATCATCGCGCTTACAGGTTGTGATAAGTTAACCATTAGCCCTGCACTTTTAGAAGAGCTAGGCCAACTAACTGATGCACAAGAATACCTGCTAGATAACAACTTTACTGTTGAAGAAAAACCAGCACCACTGACTGAAAGCCAGTTCCGTTGGTTACATAACCAAGATGCAATGGCAACAGAAAAGCTCGCTGAAGGTATTCGCTCGTTCGCAGAAGCACAAATTGAATTAGAAGCTCGTTTTAAAGCAATGTAATTCAAATTACAGCATTTTTTAAAACGCCACCGCCCGGTGGCGTTTTTGTTTCTGAAATAACTAATTCCTTGATCTATTCATCTATCAATCACAGTTCTGTAACATTATCGTCACTTTTTTGTTCTATTTTTACCTTGCCTATGGTATACGTATTTCCGAGGTTCAAAAAATAAATGGGAGAAGTTCATGGATAGCCTAGACGATATTTTAGAAATATTAGAAGGTCCTGGTAAAACAAAAAAGACCTCCACAAAAAATAAAAAAAGAAAATGGCGCGAAATCGAAGCGTTAAAAGATAAACACAGATTACGTAAAGAACTAAAGGAGCTTGATTACTTTACTGACAGTATTGACATAGACGAATTAGATTTTTTGTAAAATAAAGGCCCTTATTATGGGCCTTTTACGTTTCTGTTATAAAATTTGTGGTAATGACCAATTGATCGGTTTTTTGTTTTGATCAATAAGTATTTGGTTTGTCTTAGAAAAGTGCTGACAACCAAAAAAACCTCGATGAGCAGAAAGCGGTGACGGATGCGGACCTTGGATCACATGATGACGCGAGGTATCAATGTGTTTACCTTTTTTCTGTGCATGTGCGCCCCATAAAATAAACACCACACCTTCACAATGTTGATTAATAAGCGCAATCACTGCATCGGTAAATTGCTCCCAGCCAAGCTGCTTATGAGAATGAGCCTGCCCTTGTTCAACAGTAAGTACGGTATTAAGTAAAAACACCCCTTGCTCTGCCCAACTTTGCAAGTAACCGTGGTGGGGTATCTCAAACCCATCAATATCTGTGGCTAGTTCCTTGTATATATTCTTTAATGATGGCGGTAGTTTTTTAACCTGCGGCAATACCGAAAAACACAAACCATGTGCTTGGCCTTCTCCGTGATAAGGGTCTTGCCCTAAAATAACCACTTTGACTTCGCTCAGTGGTGTGGCATCAAAAGCTGAGAATACCTCCTCATCTTTTGGATAAACGGTCACACCTGCTGCGCGTCTATCAGCTACATATTGCAAGGTTTCTTGCATGTAAGGTTTAGCAAGCTCGGTATCTAGAAATGTTTGCCAATCGATCATTTTGAAGCCTGTATTTGCTGACGAGAAATGTCTATTTTACCACACATATCGCTTAAACCATCTAGCATACGGGTTGTAAAACGATGCAATAGATCTGCGTTCACACTAATAAACTGGTTATGCTGCACTGCAGGCAGTTCAGGCCATTGACGCCAGTCTATCTTCGGTTGCGGCTTTTTAGATTTTTCGTCTGGAATAATAATCGCCTCAGGTTTAGCAACCAATACATTTTCAATACTAATACGCGGGTAATCAGTATCGCTATTAGCAAACACATTCTCAGCATGGCAAATAGTTAAAAGCTGATTGATCCAGGTATTTCCACCAATTGTCATCATCGGCTCTGGCCATAATTGATAAAAAACAGGCACGACTTTTTTACCTTGCTGAGAGGCACGAATTGCATTGAGTTTAGCTACAAACTCATTGGCCACCTTATCTGCCTTAGTTTGTAAATGCGTAAGCGTGCCTAGCTTACGTAATTCATCAGCAACATTATCAACTTGATCCGGATTACTATAAGCAACAGGAATACCTAGCTTTTCGATATAAGCGAGGTCACCAGCTTTATTTCCTGTCTTCCACGCTAAAACAAGATCTGGCTTAAGTGACAGTAACTTTTCCATATTGACGCCGTAATACCCACCAACACGTTCAATATCATTCGCTTGTGCTGGGTAATCAGCAAAATCAACCGTACCAACGATACGATCGCCAGCACCTATCGCAAACAGGTTTTCAACAATGTGCGGTGCTAAAGCAACAATACGCTGTGGTTCTTTAATTTCATGAGCGTGTGCAAGTGCGGGTAAATTTAATAAAAAACCTAAGAGTGCAAACTTGATGGTTTTCATGTTAATAATCGAACCCTTTTTGCGCTTTAATGCCAGCATCAAAAGCATGTTTTACATTTCTAACTTCACTGACTGTGTCAGCCAAGTCGGTCAATTTTCGGTGTGCACCACGTCCTGTAATGATCACCGATTGCATGGCTGGTCGAGAGCTTACTGCCTCTAACACTTCGTCTAAGTCAATATAGCCGTAGGTGATCATATAGGTTATTTCGTCTAGCATAACGAGGTTAATCGACTCATCCTTGAGCATTCTTTTCGCTTCTTGCCATGTCACTTGGGCAGCTTCGGTGTCTAACTCTTTGTTTTGTGTCTCCCAGGTAAAACCGGTGTTCATAATAACAAATTCAACCCCTGCTTTTTCGAGTAGGTTACGCTCACCGCACTCCCAAGTCCCTTTAATAAACTGACACACAGCTGCTTTCATTCCGTGACCAACAGCACGTGCGACAGTACCAAATCCAGAGGTAGATTTGCCCTTACCATTACCAGTTATGACCTGAAAAATACCTTGCTCTTTTTGCGCAGCAGCAATACGTTCATCGACTTTTTCTTTTACTTTTTGCTGGCGCTGTTGGTGCTTATCTTGATTCTGTTCGCTCATTGTTGTTCCTTATGACTCTAAGTTGAAGTTCTCATAAATATTGATGATTTGTTCAATATCGAGATTCTCTGCTACCACATTGGCTAAACGGCTTAACTGCTGTTCACGGTTTAAGTTAATATCAATCGGCTGTATTTGGCTATTTGCTGCAAGCCAAGTAGTTAGCTCAGCTACCCCCTCTGGCGTATCGAACAAGCCATGTAAGTAAGTACCTGCTATTTGGTTATCATCACTAATAAAGCCATCCACTTTAAATCCACTTGGGTGATTATTAAAACTCAAGAATGGCTTTTCAAGTGCGGGCCCTTGGCTTATACCAGCGTGAATTTCATAGCCTGAAATTGTTTTACCACTACGATTTAAATGAAGCATGCCAGTGACTTGGCTTAATACTTTTTGCTGCCCTAACTGCGTTTCAAAGTCAGCCAACCCTAGCCCTTCTGCGCTGCCTAAATTGGATTCAACAGCATGTGGATCAGCAAGATAGTTGCCTAACATTTGCAGCCCACCACATACTCCGAGCACTTTACCGCCATAGCGTAAATGACGTTTTATTTGTGTGTGCCAACCTTCATTTTTTAAAAACGCTAAGTCGCTAAGGACATTTTTACTGCCCGGAATAATAATCAGATCAACACTTGGAATAGTCTGGGTATGACGTACATACTGTAAATCAATTTCTGGTTGTAATCGCAGTGCATCGAAGTCAGTGTGATTACTAATATGAGGTAGCAATAGCACTGCTATGCGCAATTGTGGTTTATCTACCTGATTGCTTATAGCAACGGCATCTTCTGCATCTAGTGCTAAGTCATGTAAATAAGGTAACACCCCAAGCACAGGCTTATTGGTGTATTGCTCTAACCAATCAAGGCCGCCTTGTAATAGCGCAATATCGCCCCGAAAACGGTTAATCACAAAGCCTTTAACGCGCGCTTGCTCCGACTCAGACAATAACGCTAATGTCCCAACTAAATGGGCAAACACGCCGCCTTTGTCGATATCGGCGATAATGATCACCGGGCAATCTACCGCCTCAGCATAGCCCATATTGGCAATGTCGTTTTCGCGCAGGTTTATTTCTGCAGGGCTCCCAGCACCTTCAACCACCAGTAATTCAAAACGTTCACTTAAACGCTGCTGCGAAGTAAGAACCGCATCCATCGCCACTTTTTTGTAGTCGTGATAACTGTCCGCTTCCATATTCGAAAGCGCTTTACCATGTACGATTACCTGCGCCCCAGTATCACTGTTAGGTTTTAATAAGATAGGGTTAAAATCGACTTCTGCGGGCACTTTTGCCGCTACAGCTTGCAAAGCTTGTGCTCTACCAATCTCGCCACCATCTGCGGTTACGGCGCTATTTAACGCCATATTTTGTGGCTTAAAAGGTGCAACCTTAATGCCTCGCTCTGCAAAGATCCGACAAAGTGCTGCTACAAGGGTGCTTTTGCCTGCATCTGAAGTTGTGCCTTGCACCATTAATGTTTTCATCATTGTTCTCTTTTTAAGGTTTGTGCAAGGCCTGCAATCACAAACTCAACACGCGCAACTTGCTGTGCTAAGGCTTGATGCAACCAACCTGAATGATCAACAAACTGACGGCTTAATTCACCGAGCGGCACAATACCATGACCCACTTCATTGCTGACAAAAATCACCTCACCGGGCAATTGCGATAGCACATCGAGTAAGGCCGCTTTTTGCTCAAGCCAAAATGCTTCACCCTGCTGGCATAAGCAATTACTCAACCACAAGGTTAAACAGTCCACTAAAATACAGTTTTCAGCTTGGCTATACTGTCGTAATGTTTTAGCCAAATGCAAAGGCTCTTCAACAAGTTGCCAATGCTTAGCGCGCTCTGCTTGATGCCTATTAATTCGGGCTGTCATTTCTTCATCACCCGCATTTGCTGTAGCAATGTAGATAAGTGGCTTGTCTGAATTTATTGCCAGCTGCTCAGCAAAACGGCTTTTACCGCTGCGAGCACCGCCTAAAATTAAAGTATGTTGTTGGCTCATAACATACTCACTAGACATAAGTAGGTAACAAGCTCAGATACTTGCTGGGCAGCACCTAAGCAATCGCCGGTATAGCCAGATAACTGCTTTTCAAACCAGCGCTTCAATAGTAAACGAGTAACAAAAAGCACACTGACGAGTATTAATAATTGCCCTAGAGTGAAGCCAAAAAACAACCATGCGATTGCTAACACAGCAAAGCCAGTTGCTAACAGTATTTGATAACTTTGCGTACTTAAATACATCGCAATTGGTTTTACTTTAGATGTGGCGTCCTGACTTACATAGTCCATATCTGCAATTAAACTTGTTGCTACAACCCGGCTTAAGCTTTGTCCTAAAACAAGTGCAATAATCAGAGCACTGGTTACTTCGCTAAGTGCGACAAGTGTTTGGTATTTAACTAATAAAGCCATCACAAGCGCCGCAGCACCATAGGTGCCTAAGCGACTATCTTTCATAATGTTGAGCTTATCTGCAACTTGCCAACCGCCACCAAAGCCATCCCACACATCAGCAAGCCCATCTTCATGAAATGCCCCTGTGATTACCAAGCTAAACGCCATAACTAACGCGACTGCAATGGCTGGCGGGAATAACCAACTTAGCAGCAAAAAGCTTAACGCTAAAAGTGCGCCTAATAATACTCCGACCAATGCAAAATAGCGGCTGGCCTGATTGAGCGCCTGACTCGATACTGCAAAGTTTAATTTAACGGGTATACGCGTTAAAAAGCTGAGCGCCAGTAAAAATAACTGAAGCTGACTTGGAGTCGTGTTTGAAGTGTGTTGTTCCGTGTTCATATCAAACTACTTGCTCAACATTGGCATCGGCAAAACTTGCCATGTCATTGTAAAACGCCAAAGATGCTTGCAGTAAAGGTAAGGCAAGCGCAGCACCTGTGCCCTCTCCTAAACGTAAATCTAGCTGTAATAAAGGTGATGCGTGCATGGCATTAAGCATTGTTTTGTGCCCTTGCTCATCAGAGGCATGGGCAAATAACATGTAATCGCGAGCGTTTGCATTAATGCGAGTTGCAACAAGCGCCGCTGCAGTACAAATAAAGCCATCAACAACCACTGCCATGCCAAGTTCAGCAGCAGCTAAAATGGCACCGGTGATCTGAACAATTTCAAAACCACCTAATGCAGCGAGTGTCATTAGTGGGTCATCAAAGTGAGCTTGATGCAATTGGAGGGCTTGCTCCACAACCTTGATTTTTTTAGTAACAACCTCGTCACTCACACCTGTGCCTTTACCAACACATTGGTTGGCAGGTAAGGACAACAAAGCAGCCATTAATGCCGCAGCACTTGTAGTATTACCAATACCCATCTCTCCAAACGCAATAGTATTGCTGCCTTGCTCATAGAGTGAATGCACTCGCTGCTTTGCTAATTCAAACCCTTTTTCAACATGGCTACGAGACATGGCCATTTCAGTATTCAGTGGGGCAGTGATTTCACCTAAACGCTGGTTATGCACACTTTTATCATGTGCTGTAGTGAGTGTTCCGGCATCGACAACTTCGAGCTGCCAACCAAGCTGGCGACAAAATACATTGATTGCAGCGCCTCCAGCTGCAAAGTTTGCCACCATTTGTGATGTAACAGTGCTAGGAGCAATTGACACACCTTGACTTGCCACACCATGATCGCCTGCAAATACAACCAGAGAAGGCTTTGAAATAACTGGTTTAAAGGCAAGTAGCGCCTGCTCACTATCAAGCTGCTTTGAAAAAATAAGCGTTAATTGTTTAGCACAACTCTCAAGCTGACCTAAAGCACCAAGCGGCTTCGTTTTAAGGTCTATCTTTTGTTGTATTACAGCTGAAAACTGCTGGTTAATTGGCATGATATTAAACATTAGCTACCTGCTCTGTTTACGAAAATAAAGTAAGAATAAAAAGAACACGCTGCCGATAGCTGCAGTGATCACACCAACGGGTAATTCTTGGTTATTCAATAAGGTTCGGCATAACACATCTACCCACACCATAAAAATGCCACCGACCAAGGATGTCATGACTAAGTTATGACTGCTGCCTTGCGGCGAAAAGTAGCGCACAATATGCGGGATCATCAGACCTACAAAACCAACGCCTCCACACAGAGCAACAAGCACCGCTGTAATTAATGAACTTAGCAGCAGCATCATGATCCGAAAGCGTTGGACATGAATCCCCAAAGTCGCAGCACTTTCATCGCCAAGTAGCATTGCATTAAGCTGACGACGAAATGCAATCATCAAAGTCATACAGGCAATAATAACGGTAAACGGCAGCCAAAGAGTGCCCCACTGCGCCCGAGAAAAACTGCCCATTGTCCAAAATAAAATAGCTGTAATTGCTTGAGGATCACTAAAATAAAGCAGCAGGCTAGTCAGAGCGCTAAATAAGAAGGATAAAGCAACGCCGGCAAGTAACATGGCTTCAACTTGACCAACATGTCGACGCCCAGCAATAGCAATGAGCAACAGCATTGAGAGTAAGCTTCCGGCAAATGCAGCAACTGACATACTAAAGCCAAAACTCACACCAGTAAGGGCTATAAAGCACACCACACCAAATGAAGCCCCTGAAGAGATACCAAACAAGTAAGGATCAGCAAGCGGGTTTCGGGTTACGGTTTGCAAAATTAATCCCGCAAGAGCAAGTCCAGATCCTGCTAAAAATGCCAGCACGGTTCTTGGCATGCGTAACTGCCAAATAATCCGCTGCACGAATTCATCACCGCCTTGGCTAAACAAGCCATTAAGTACCTCACTCAATGGTGTGTTTGCAGCACCAAAGCTCAGAGCTAAAAAACAACTAATAAGCCCAACAACAACACAGATACTTAAACGCATTGCATCAGTCATTCTGATGCTCCTGTGTCTGATAGCCATAAAAATAAGTTATATGCGGGATAAACTTATCGGTGTTTGATTGCGGATGAGCAGACACCGCAGCGCAGACACCAAATACATCGCTCAACAGCTGCTCAGTAAGCACCGCTTTTGGTTGCCCCTGACAAACCAATTGCCCTTCGTCAATTACCAGTAATTCATCACACAAACTCGCTGCAAGATTTAAGTCATGAAAAGAGGCAAGCACAGTCACATCGAGGGACTTTGCTAATTCCATTATTTGAATTTGGTATTTAACATCAAGATGACTGGTAGGCTCATCCATGATCAAAAGCTTAGGTTGCTGTACGATAGAACGTGCGATGAGTGCTCTTTGCTTTTCACCACCAGAGAGCGAATCGAATGCTTGCTCACTATGATGAGACAAACCAACCTGCTCAATCGCTTGATATATTCGCTGCTTATCATTGATAGACGTGCCGCTGAAAAGTCGCTTATGAGGTGTTAACCCTAAACTCACCACGTCGAACAGAGACAAATTAAACTGCGATGGAGACTCTTGTAAAACTACAGCAACCTGCTTTGCAAACTCATCAGCATTGATTTGCCAGATATCTTCACCGTTTAGCAACACAGCCCCTTGCTGAGGTTTCAAGTAACGATAAAGACAACGCAGTAAGCTTGATTTACCTGCACCATTAGGGCCAAGTAAACCTATAAACTGCCCAGCTTTTAACTCAAGGCTAATTGATTTAAGTATTGTTTTATTCGCAATACCCCAACTTAAATCAGAGACTGATATTAATGGCGCAGAGCCGTGGCTAGTTTGTCGCAAGCTTGTTCTCTCTTGGCGAGCAACCACAACGCACAAGAAAGCACTGATAAGTACCAGAAAATGACGTGAGTTTACCCGCTCGATGATTAATTGTTAGTGCTAAGTATCTGGCTGACCATACTTATGATGGATTACAGTTGCGGGAACAGCTGGAGAATTTCACTCCATTCCATAGCATATGTGTATTATGGCGGGCTAAGTAAATAATTCAATGAATATCACTCTAGATGGCTAAAAAACAATTTTTGGCCAAGTTTTTCCTTGCTCATCTATATATACATCGAGTGTAATAAGCCCCGCATAAGGGAGGTGGAAAACATTTAAATGCGTGGCTGACTGTTTTGGCATCTGGCAAACAATAGCAAGAATTTGTTTAATCACACCAGCGTGGCTGATTACCAATGACTGAGTATGTTTAGTTTCACTCAATGAGTTTAAAAACGTTTGCCACCAAGCCTCTACCCTTGCGTAAAAGTCAGCCATTGATTCACCATTGGGTACTTTTACCTGCCAAGGATGCTGCCAAAAATCACCGATATGAGGTTTACTGGTTTGCTGCCAAAGCTGCTGATAGTCTTGGCCATCCCAATCACCAAAATTAAACTCTTTCAGCGCATTGAAATACTGAACATTCAATGTGTGTTGATTTGCTAAAAAATCAGCATAGACTGAGCAACGCTTTAGCGGTGAGCTATAAATAGCATTTAAATTCAACAGTTCAGCAGAGGCTTGGCGCATTTGTTCAAGACCATGCTTTGATAAGTCAACATCGATTTGCCCAGAAAGAATACCCGGTGTGGCAATTTCGCCATGGCGAAGAAAATAAACTCGTGAAGTAAATGCGTCCATAATGTTCCTCAGTAACCAGTAGTGAACGTTAACGCGTTTCAAATACTCTGTCGAGTTATGCTAAATGACTTATGCTAAAAGAATTAAGCTAAACGCATCAACCGAACGTCAAAATGCAGCACTGCGTTCGCACCAATTTTTCCGCCGTTACCTTTTTTACCCCAAGCAAGCTCTGGGGGGATCACAAATTCATAGCGAGAGCCGATATTCATTAATAACAAACCTTCTCTTAACCCTTCTATAGCTTCTGATAAAGCAAACACCTCTGGCATACCCGCTTTATAACTGTCGGCAATGACACTGCCATCAGCAAGCATAATACGTTGATTAATGACCACTGTATCGAACTCTGTCACTCGATCCCCTTCAACATCATCAATCACTTTATACATTAAACCCGATGGGCATAGATGCGTATCAGGATGAGATGAGAACTTAGCGATGAATGCTTCACTATTTTTACGATTTAACCCTGAAGAACCTTTTGACTTGGTTGTTTTCTTACGAGACACAGTAAACCCTAATTGTATTACAAATATAAAACGCTTTATCGCATAACAACGTTAGGGAAGCAAGGGGCACTGTGGTTTGTAGTGAGTTAGCGAGAGTAAAGTTAGAAAGAGGAAAGTTTTAAAGCTCTGGCGTAGGTTGGGTAGAGCGCAGCGAAACCCAACACAGAGAGCTATCAGCTTAAACACAAAAAAGCCCGACTCTTTCGAATCGGGCTTTCTTTAATTAGGATCCTGGCGATGTCCTACTTTCACATGGCAAATGCCACACTATCATCGGCGCTGTTTCGTTTCACTACTGAGTTCGGCATGGGGTCAGGTGGGTCCAAAACGCTATTGTCACCAAGAAAATTCTGTTCAATTTTCTTATTATTTTTAATTTAAAGTCTTGCGACTGAATTTGGAGCCTGGCGATGTCCTACTTTCACATGGCAAATGCCACACTATCATCGGCGCTGTTTCGTTTCACTACTGAGTTCGGCATGGGGTCAGGTGGGTCCAAAACGCTATTGTCACCAAGCAAATTTGGGTCGTTAATCGCTTTTGCAATCAACTAAAATCTGGAATTCTGATATCAAGTAAATCTCTACTTTAGTTTCTTAACTTCTGTCTGTTACGCTGTCATAAAACGCGTTTGGCGTTGTATGGTTAAGCCTCACGGGTAATTAGTACAGGTTAGCTTAATGGCTCGCACCACTTCCACACCCT